>CAZVEG010000015.1:0-46495 GCA_964625625.1 uncultured Leptospirales bacterium
CGGCGCTGGCCGTCGGCTTCGCCGTGTCCTTCGCCGTCGCGCTCGCGGTGGTCGCCGGCTTCATGCGCTTCATCAGCACGCGGAACTTCCGTCCGTTCGGCTAT
This sequence comes from uncultured Leptospirales bacterium, assembly GCA_964625625.1. Taxonomy (GTDB): domain Bacteria; phylum Spirochaetota; class UBA4802; order UBA4802; family UBA5368; genus MVZN01. Next base: position 105 of record CAZVEG010000015.1, read on the forward strand.
TACCGCATCGCGCTGGGAATCGCGGTGCTCGCGTATTATTACCTCGCGGCGCGGGGGTGATGGGAAGGCGTATCCGTGGGACGGCCATCATCGCGGCCGATTCGATATTCGAACAGGATAACTTCTCCTCTTAAGGTCGCGTGCCGTTCGTCAATTCCTTCGACCAATACGGCTTGACCGAAACGGGAAAACGGTTTATCACCGTGTACTGGGCACCTCCCGGAACCGATGTCGGCTACATTCTGCCCGAGTTCAGTGTCCAACAACCCGATCTGAATCGATATGACAGGTACGGGGAACTACTGGTGCTACACGGACATCTCCATGGGACGATCCCGATTACTCTACGACATCATGATGTGCTTCTTCAAACCCTCCCGCCTGTGGGAGCGCATCTCGCCTTTCAAAAAGAAGGATTCCGAGCTCAACACTTCCGCCCACATCATCCCGGTCGGCCGCGTGCTCCGCATCGGTGAAAGCGTGGTCCTGCCGGTGTCCATCATCGAAAGGCTCGTCCGCGCGGCCGGCACCGTCGGCATCATGGCCGAGTGCCTGTGCCGTCGCGGAAACGGTTGCGCTCGCCATCCGGCCGATCTGGGCTGCCTGATACTCGGCGGCGCGGCGCGGGAGCTCGACCCGCGTCTCGGAAGGGTCGTTTCGCCGGACGAGGCGATTGCGCACGCGCGGGAGGCGCTGCGACGCGGTCTGTATCCCATGGTGGTGCACAACCGGTTCGATGCCTGGCTGTGGGGCGTCGACTACCACCGCATGCTGAATATCTGCTTCTGCTGCGACTGCTGCTGCGCGGTGCGGTATTCCGTTCGCCTCCGAAAGTCCGAGGGCTTTTTCCGGAACATTCACCGCCTTCCCGGACTCACGGTGCGGGTTGCCGCGGACTGTGATGGCTGCGGCGCGTGTGCGCGCGTGTGCATGGCCCGGGCCATAACGCTCGAAGGCGGTACTGCGTCGATTCGCCTTGAGGAGTGCAAGGGATGCGGCATGTGCGCGGAAGTCTGTCCCCGGAAGGCGATTGTCATGGAGATGGACGGGACCGGGCACCCCGGGAACGAACTGTTAAACAGATATTATGCAAGGACCGTTGTGACCTGATCCCGTTTCGGGCCGGCCGATCCCCGTTACGGCGTCATCCCGGCGCCGCCCTTTCGGCAGGTGAATTCTCATCGTCGCGGATTTCTTCCATCAGCTTTTTCATTTCGCCCGCGCGGGAGGCGATTACATCCGCGGTATCGAGTATCTCCTGGTTGTGCGCGGCGATGGTCTGCGCGAGCTCCGCGATTTTCTGGATCGAGCTTGCGCTTTCCTGCATCGATGATTGCTGCTCCCCGGTGGAGGTGAGAATTGACTTCGACAGGGTGTCGAGCTTCGCGGATTGCGTTCCCACGGCGCCGATGTATTCGTCCTGCCGCCGCATGGCCCCGCGCACGCTGTCGATGCTGTCGCCGCTTTTGTCGATAAGCGCGAGCACCTCGCCGATGGCGTCGAGGGTGGCCTGCACAAGCCGCACGCCTCTCCCGATATCGGTGCCGATCCGCCCGACCCGGTCGGATATCTCCTTCGCGTTGTCGGAGGTGGCCAGGGCGAGTTTCCCAATCTCGTCGGCGACCACGGCGAATCCCCTGCCGTGCTCGCCGGCGCGGGCCGCCTCGATCGCCGCGTTCAGCGAGAGGAGGTTGATGCGGTCGGTGATATCGTTGATGACGCCGATGAACGAGGCTATCGCCTCGCCACCCTGGCTGATGATGCGCATCGTGTCGTTCATGTCGGCGAGGCTGCCGCCGGTCTTCCGCGATGACTCACCGATCGTCTCGATGCTCCGAAGGAGCTCGGCGCTCTCGGCCAGGACGGCGTGCTGGCTTTCCTGCAGCGAACGCACCAGTTCGCGGATGCGGTCCGACTCCGCGCTCTGGTCGTTCATTGACAACGAGATGGATTCGATCGAGGCGAGCTGTTCCTCGTGGATCGACGAAAGCTCCTCGCTCATGGCGGCCTGATCCTGAGACACGCCGGCGAGTTTCGAGCAGACCTCCCGCTGCGCGTCGCTTACGCCCGAGAGCTCCAGGTTCATCCCCCCGAGGCTCGCGATCACCTCCTCGAGGAAGCCGGCCCTTTTTTTCGCCATGTCCTCCTGTTCAAGCGCCCGTCGCGCGAACGAGGACATGTTTTTGAGTATGGTACCGCAGATCAGGGTGAAACCGGCGAGGATGACGATCTTTCCCATCTCGTCGTCGATGATGATATGGCCGAACTGGAAATCACCGCTCTTGACGGGCAGATCGAAAACGAACACTCCGACGCACACGAGCGTCGCATACTGCAGGGCGGCCGCGGCGCCCACGGCGAGCGTGAGCGACCTCCTGTTCTGGAGAAGCGTCAGCGCGATGAAGAGCAGGTAGGCGGGAAAGACCGTGGACTCGTTCATCATCATGTGGGGCCTGCCGGCGAGCGCGTGCGCCGATTTCATCAGGGTCGGCAGGCTGATCTCGACCAGCGCGGTGACGTACTGGAAGGCCGCGCTCCGGAGGCCCCTCTTCGTGAGCGCGTTGTTTACGATCGCGAGGATGATGAAGACGGAGAGCCCGGAAAAATACGCGATGTTAATCGCCGCCGAGTTTTCGGTGGCGGCCCCGCCGATGATGAGGATGAGGATCGCGGCGGTGACCATCCGGATACGGTTCGCCAGCACGATTCCGTTTCGGGTAATATCGGCGATGCTCCCGGTCTTGCCCATGAGGGTCTCCTGTGGCCGTGAGATGCGTGCGATGGGACGCGACTGGTACACCTTCCAATTTCCATTTCCGTTTGTGATGGCGTTCGAGCGGGGGCAGGCGACGCGGGCCTTTTGCCATCGGGGTGAGCGACCGCTCAGCCCGATGCAGGATGCGCGCGGAAGGCGGTTTTGTCAATACCAATTCGCGCCTTCCGGCCTCGCGGCTGATGGGTAACAGGGGGGAAGCCGGGAGGCGGCCCTGCGTTCTCCCGGGCGGAGAGTTCAGGAGGATCGTGGGAAAAGCGTTCGGGTGGTGGATGGATATGCCGGGCGGCGTTAATTATCGTAGCCCGGTGAGGCCTCCCGTGTGCTCAACCCGCCACGACCGTACCGTCCGGTTTGATCGTTATGGACATCCCGTCTTCGACGAAACGCAGGAACTCATCGCCCAGGCCGTCCACGGTCACGACGTCCACGCCGTTCCACACCTTCGCGAGTATGACCCCGCCGGCCGCGAGCGAATCGATGCGTTCGGAGAAGAGGAGCGCCGCGGGGCCCGCGCCGCGCGCGGCGACGGTCTGCAGCACCATCCCGCCGGTGGTGGAGCCGATGGTCTTGGGGAGGCATACGGCCCTGCCCGTGAGGACCTTGTCGTAAAGGTCGGGGTTGTTCTGGTCGGAGCAGACGATCGACTTTTTATCGGCCAGCGCCCCCTTCTGAAACGAGGCCAGCGTGTTCATGCCCCGGCGGCTCACGATGCACGGCCCGGTCCACTCGCCGGGGATGATCGCGCGTCCCCTGAATGTCCTGCTCATATCGTCCTCCCGGTGGCGATGATGTCGAGAATATCATCATCCCTGAAATAGCGCGCCGTGGTGTAGGTGCGCAGCTTGTTGCTGTTGGTCACGACCGGCTCCCTGCCGCAGAGCGGATTGTTCATGTACATGAGCGGGCAGATGGAGGAGAGCGTGACGCCCGCTTCCGCAAGCCGCCGTGATACGCCCGGCTCGCTCCTGAAAGCGTCGGCCACGTCGGGAGCGGTGGTGAGCACGGTGCGCACGGCCACGGCGCGCCTGCCATGCCGCGCGAGGGCGCCCTCGATCGCCGCAAGCCAGGTCCGCGCCTGCGCGAGCGAGAGGTGCGGGCAGCCGATAAAGCAGAGTTTCGGCCGCGCGTCCAGTTTCTTCCACATCACCGGGTAGCTTCGGTAGACGCGCTCCATCTCGGCGTCGTCGACCACATAGGTCCGGAATTTTTTCTTTAACAGCGCTTTCTTCCGCTCGCGCGCCTCGGGCGTGAGTTTGTCGACGTGGTACAGGCCGACGGCCCCGTTGGAGGCGAGCGCCGCTCCCATGTCTTTCAGGTAATCCTTCGCGTCCTGCGTGAGGCGCGTGCCGAGATGTTTGTCCAGTCCCGTGATGTAGGGAACGTCCTCCATCACCTTCATGCCGATCGCGCTTCCGAGCACCTGCGCTTCGGGCTTTTTGGTGGTTTTCACCTCGACGAGCCAGTCGGCCCCGCGGCCTGCGTCGGTCAGAAAGCCGAATTCCGGCGCGCGCCCCACGACTCCGCAGAGAAGCTCGATGACGCCGGAATTGCGGTTGCTGCGCGCGCCGAGCACCGAGTTGGCATAGACCACGGCCGAGGATTCGGACCAGGCAAGCACATCCCCCTTCTTCGGGATGTTCCCCACTTCGTCCAGGTAGCAGGCGCAGGTGAAGGCGTTCCTGTCCTTCAGCCCGATCTTTTGAAGCTGCTTCTCGTATGCGGCCTGCCTGCCGTACATTATCCGGAAGGCGATCTTCTTGAGCGGGCCCACGTTGACCGTCGAGTAGTCGAAGGGGCGCGGGTCCACCGTGAACGGCCGTTCGAGGCGGATCCCCCCGGCGATGAGCTCGTCCATCAGATCGAAGACCGTGGTGAGCAGCGGTATGCCCATGGAGGTCACCATGTGGAGATTGTGGTCGATCGGCACCAGTCGCTTCGCGCCGAAGGTCTCACCGTAACGGACCACCGTTTCCATGGCCTTGCGCATCGTATCGCCCTTCGCGCCGGCGAGCATCTCTTTTTCCGTTCCGGTCAGCCTCATCGCGCACCTCCTTTCAGACCGGCCCCTTCCCGGGGCCCCGGATTGAGTAATGTGAAATATGTATAGTTTAATTTTACTGGTGTCAAGCGCTATTACCATAAATCCCCTGTACGGGGTGTAATGCCGCCGGGCCGGAATTCCGACAGTATGTGTATGCCGTCATGCCGGGGCGGGACGTTTCGCGGCGTTTCCGCTTTCATTACAGGGGGTGGTTCGAATGGACTGGTTGTATCTCGTCATCGCGGGACTCTGCGAAATAGGCTGGCCGCTGGGACTCAAGATATCCCAGGCCTCGGCGAACCGGCTGCCCGGCATCGCGCTCGCCGTCGTGGCCATGGCCGCGAGCGGCCTCTTCCTGTGGCTCGCGCAGAAGACCATCCCGATGGGGACGGCCTACGCGGTATGGACGGGAATCGGCGCGGCGGGGACCTTCGTCATCGGCGTAATCGTCTTCAGGGATTCCGCCGATCTTATGAGGATTCTCTCCGTGGTCCTCATCATCGCCGGGGTAATCGGTCTCAAGCTCGCACACCGGTGAGGGGGGATGGCGTCTTTGCCTGCCTACAGCGGCAGCTCGTAGCCTTTAAGCTTCAGCTCGTCGATCAGCTGTTGCATCTCCTTCAACAGGTCGGTTCCCACCGGCACCCCCTTCTCGCGGCGCTCCAGCCAGGTGATGTGCTCCTTCTCTCCGGCGGTGTAGATGCGGTCGTGCCCGGGCATCTTTTTCGACGCGCGCAGCTCGCGCAGAATGTCGCCCGCGGTCTTCTTGAATTCGGCCGGTTCGATGAAGGCGTCGACGTTGATCGCGATGAAATAATGCCCGAGGCTGTAGGGCACCTTCTTCCCGTCGCGCACTCCGGTGAGCAACTTCATGAATCCGCCGCCCTGGAGCGCCGAGCAGAGGATCTCAACCACGGTGGCGTAGCCGTAGCCCTTGTAGCCGCCGCCCTCCTCGCCAATGCCCCCCAGCGGCGTGAGCGCCGCCGTGCCCTTAGTGAGGTCCTCGAGTATCTTCAGCGTGTCGGTGCGGGCGTTTCCGTCCAGGTCGATCACCCATCCGGGGGGAACGTCCTTGCCTTCGCGCGCGTAGACCTCGATCTTGCCGCGCTGGCTTATTGAGGTCGCGCAGTCCAGCAGGAAGGGGAAGTCCTCGTCGGTGGGGATGCCGAAGGTGATGGGGTTGGTGCCCAGCATGTTCTCCACTCCGAAGGTCGGGGCGATCGAGGGTCGCGCGTTGGTGCCGGTGATGCCGATCATGTTCTCGCGCACGGCCATGAGCGCGTAGTAGCCCGCGATGCCGTAGTGGGAGGAGTTCCGCACCGCCGTCATGCCGATGCCGTAGGTCTTCGCCTTGTCCATCGCCATCCGCATCGCCTTTTTCGCGATGACGTGGCCCATCCCGTCGTGCCCGTCGATCACCGCCACCGCCGGCGCCTCTCGAACCACCTCGGTCTTCGTTACCGGGTTCAGGATGCCCGCTTTAATGCGATCGTAGTAGATGGGCTTCAGGCGGTTCATGCCGTGCGAATCGAAACCGAGCTTGTCGGCGGTGATGAGCACCTCCGCGACGATTCTGGCGTCCGCAACGGGTACGCCGACGCCCTCGAGCACGTCGATCATGAAGCGCTCGGCCGTCTCGAAATCGATCCATACGGTGTTTTTGTCCATCCCTCTCTCCTTTCCCGGCCGCGATGGCGGCGATGATGAAAATCAACTATATGTGCATATCGCCGGATTCAGTCAATAAGGTTTTTTGCTCCGCGGCGTGCATAAATTATGCTGGATTTACGCAGCCGTCTGTGTTGTAAATTACGGGTGCTTGCGCCGCGTTGCGGTTCCGGAGGTATCGTGATGGATGAGTTCCGCGTCTGTCCCAACTGCGGTTATGCCCGCGGGTTTCACGCCTCGTTCAGAAAGGAGAAAGAAGGCATGCGGGTGATCTTCATCTGCCCCGAGTGCGGGTCGTCGTACGACATCGGCCTGCTCGAATCCCGCGTATCCGAGCTCGAACCGCGGCGCGGTGAGAGCTACTGAACGAAGGAGGGCCCGGATGCCGCTCTTTTCCAACGACGACTATTTTCGCTACCGCGAAGCGCTCAGGGATGAACGCCTGCCCGCCGCCTTCGTCGATCTCGACGCCTTCGACGCCAACGTCGACTACGTCGCCTCGACACAGCGCCCGACCGGCAAGAGCATCCGCGTTGGCACCAAGTCCATCCGCTGCGCGGAGCTCACCAGGCGGGTCTTCCGACGCGGCGGTTCCGCGTACCGTGGAATCCTCGGCTTCACCATGGAAGAGGCGGCCTTTCTCGCGGGCAGGGGCTTCGACGACATCATCGTGGCCTATCCGAGCGTACAGCCCTCGGACATCGATCTGCTGGTCAAACTGACAAAGGAGAAAAAGCTCGTCGCGCTGATGGTCGACAGCGCGGAGCATCTTTCGATACTCGACGCCGCGGGTAAAAGGGCCCGCGTGCGCCTTCGCGCCTGCATGGAGGTGGACATGGCCTACCACCCGCTCGGCGCGCCCGTGCACCTCGGGCTGCGCCGCAGCCCGGTGCGCACGGTGGAGCAGGCGCTTCTGCTCGCGCGCGCGTCGAAGAAATACGACCGGGTGACGATCGATTCCGTTATGGGATACGAGGGACACATCGCCGGGTTGAACGACGACGTCCCCGGGGCGGGAATCAGGAACGCGCTCATGCGCACGATAAAGAGGGCCTCGGTGCGCGAGCTCACCGTACGGCGCGACGATATCGTCGACGCGCTGAGAGCGGAGGGGCTCGACCTGCGGCTCGTCAACGGCGGCGGGAGCGGAAGCCTGGTGTCGTCGGGTAATGACCCGCGCCTCACCGAGGTGACGGCCGGCTCGGCCTTCTACTGCTCGGGGCTCTTCCATCATTTTAAAGAGGTGCGCTTCCGGCCCTCGGCCTTCTTCGCGGTCCAGGTTGTGCGCGTTCCGGCTTCCGGTATGGTGACCTGCCTTGGAGGCGGGTACGTGGCCTCGGGCGCCATGGGACCGGACAAACTGCCCTCGCCGGTACTTCCGGCCGGCCTTCGTCTCCTGCCGCTCGAGGCGGCGGGTGAGGTCCAGACCCCGCTCATGCTTCCCGAAGACTGCCCGCCGCTTTCCATCGGCGACCCGGTCGTCTTTCAGCACGCCAAGGCCGGGGAGCTCTGCGAACGCTTTAACGAGTTGCTGCTCGTACAGGGAGATCGTGTGGTCGGAAGGGCGAAGACCTACCGGGGAGAGGGGAAGGCGTTTCTCTGAAGAGGAGCGAACATACCGGCGTCCGCCCGGAACCGGGCGGACGGGAAATATACAACGATAAAGGAGATTCACCATGCGCAGGAGTCTGTTTGCGACCGTATTGTTCATAGCGTTCGTTTTCCCGGTTTGCGGCGGGCAGGGGTCGCCGAAGGGAGCCATCCAATGGAAGAATTACGAGGAGGGGATGAGGATCGTCCGGAGCGAGAAGAAGCCCGCGGTGATCGATTTCTACGCCTCGTGGTGCCACTGGTGCGTCGTGATGGAAAAGGAAACCTTCGCCGACGCCGACGTGGTGAAAAAGCTGTCTGATGATTTCGTGCCGATAAAGATCGACATGGAGTCCGGGACGCCCTTTACGGTTGACGGGAAAAGCCTCAGGCCCGCCGATTTCGCCGCCATGATGGGAGTGCGCGGGCTTCCCACCATCGTATTCGTCGATAAAAACGGCGGGCTCATCACGCAGATTCCCGGCTACATAAAGACCGATACCTTTCTGCCGCTTCTCTCGTACATCAAAAGCGAGTGCTATCTCCAGAGCGTCAGCTTCAAGGATTACCTGGATAAAAAGGCCGACTGCGGCGGGAAGCAGGGGGGCTAGCGCCCTCCCACGGCGTCGAGCACCAGGAAGTAATGGAAGCCCGCGCCGAACAGGATGAAGACATGGAATAGTTCATGGAACCCGAACCTCCCCGGAAGGAGGTCGGGTTTTTTGATCGCGTAGATCACCGCTCCCGCCGTGTACGCCAGCCCCCCGGCGAGCAGGAGGACAAGGGCGCGGGCGGGCATCGCGTTGAACAACTGCTTCACCGCCACGACGGCGACCCATCCCATGGCAACATAGACGGCGACGGTGACGCCGCGCGGACGCGTGATCCAGAGGAGCGTCATGGCGATGCCGGCGACCACCAGCCCCCACTGCACGGCGACGATGCTCCAGGCCCACGCGCCGGAGAGGTAGACGAAGGCGACGGGCGTATAGGTGCCTGCGATCATTGCGAAGATGGCCGAATGGTCGAGTTTCCGAAGCGCCGATGTCCCGTTCTCTCCGCTCTTGGCCGCGTGATAGATGCCGCTCGCCGTGAAGAGCAGCGTGGCCGAAACGCCGTAGACGAGCGCCGCGGCGAGTGTCCCCGCGTCGTGTCGCGCGATGACGGCGAGGACAACGGTTCCCGCCAGGGCCGCAAGGGCGCCCGCAAAATGGGAAAGCGAAGAAAATGGTTCGCGAATGCTCATGTCTGAAATACCATCCGATATACAATTATCACTTTATAAAGGTACACTGAAAGCGACGGCGATGCCCGCGCGAAAGTTGCATTTTTTTAAACGCCTGCGCGCGGCCGGGTCATGCGGCTGGCATGCCGAGCAGCGTCGCCGCGTTCCCGCCCAGGATGGCGCGCTCGAGGCCCGCGTCTTTGCGGCAGGCGGCACGGACCGCGGCGAGCGCCGTCAGGCGGCTGCCCCACGGCCAGTCCGAACCGTACAGCACGCGGTCCGGCCCGAAAGCCTCGACGAGCCGCTTGATAATCGCCGGCGGCTGGAACGATACCTCGGCATACACGTTCGGGAGCGGCGCGAGGAGCTCGATCGTCTCGCGCACCTCGAAGAGACCCGAATGCCCCGCGATGAACCGGACGGATGGAAAGTCCCCGGCGAGCCGCCGTGCGTGGGCGATCGATCCCAGCGAGGTGTCCTGTCTGTGCGCCTCGGCGCGATGAAAGTATGACGTGTACCCGCAGTGAAAGAGCACCGGGAGGCCGAACGCGGCGAAGCGCTCCACTCCCTCCATGGTGCGCCGGTCGGTCAGGGCGACGCGCTGGATGATCGGATGGAGCTTGAGCCCACGCGCTCCCGATGCGACGTCTCGCGCGAGACGGCCGGAAGGGTCCTTCACGGTATAATCGAGCCCGGTGAACGGGATGAGCCGTTTCTCGCGCTTTTGTGCCCGTGCGAGATCGTCGAAGTCCACGTACGGCGGGATCGGCATCACCGCGCAGAAGTCGATGCCTTCCTCGTCCATGGAGCGCGTCATGTTCTCCAGTGTGGCCGTGGCGTTGCGCGCCTGCTCCGCGTTCACCACCCAGCGCTCGAGCAGGCGCTCGAGCGCGCGGTTGAGGCCGAGATCGCGGTGCAGCATGGATTCGGAGATCGAAACGGGATCGAAGACACGCCGCTTCTTCACGCCCGTCCGGTCGATGAGCGATCCCCCTCCATCGTGCAGTATGTCGCCGAGATGGGTGTGCGTATCGATGATCACACCCGCCTCACTCGCGGACAATCGGGAATGTCGCTCCACCCTCGGGGAAGACGGCCACGTGCGCGCGTTTGCCGATCTTCTTCGCCGCGATGTCCACGATCTCCTGGGGTGAGCGCGCGTGGACAAAGAAGCCGAACTTCTTTATCTCCTCGTCGCTGAGCGTGGGCACGTGGAAGTAGAGGTCGTACTGTCGCATGAGCTGCATGGAGTAGTACATCAGGAACTTCTCTTCAACGTTGAGTCCCTTTTTCACCTTCTCGAGAAAGCCCATCACGCGCGAGGGGCCGATGGTGCGCAGGATCGTCTTCACCAGCCACAGCGGCTTCGAGTCCTCGGGCACCTTGATGTCGTCCGCGCCGCGCTCGGCCTGCATGAAGGCGATGACCGTACCGCCCGGCTTGAGCGCCGGCAGCGAGTTCCCCACGCACTTCATCCCCTGCTTGAAGTTGATGTCCATCGGGTAGGAGTTGACGATGATGGCATCCATCTTCCGGTCGCAGACGAGGCCGCTCGTGCGGTTGTTGAAGGCCACGGCCTCCCGGTGGCAGGCGACCGGGTCGCCCGCGAAGGCCGCCGTTATTTTCTTCGTGTGGTCGATCGAAACGTTGAGGCAGAATACGGGCGCCTTGATGAGCCCCCTGATCTCCTCCAGGTCCTGGCGGAAGGAGTTCTTCTCGGGCATCATGCCGACGCGGTTGAAGAGGTACGGTGGCTCGGCGATGATGGAGTGGTGGATGCCGATCGTCTCGAAGTAGGCGACGCCCGGCAGGATGTTCTTCAGGCCGCCGCCGAATCCCGCCCAGAGATGCGGCTCTACCATGCCGATGGAAATGATGAGGTCGGCGTCGGCGAGGTGTTTGTTCAGCCATACCGGCGTCTTGCGGCGTGTCGCGCCGAAGTAGTGGTTTTTATCCTTGTCGAACGCGTGATGGTTTTCCCATTTGATTTTTGCCAGGTTTTTCGCCCCCACCTTCAGGGCCATTTCGCTCTCGGTCATCGGTGTGTGAATGCCGAGCGCCGGAATCAGGAGTACGTTCTTCATCGATGCGCCCGCCTTGGTGAGCGCCGCGAGGACGAGATGGAAGAAACGGTCGGCCGGGGTGGGCCGGGTGTTGTCATCCACGACGATGACGATCTTTTTGCCTTTGAGTTTCAGTTTTTCGATGGGTGTCGATTTGACCGGTCTGGCGAGCGCGGCCTTTACGAGCCCGAGGTCGTCGGCGGGGGCCTTCTCCTGCTTTCCCTCGGCCTTCGGGTGATGGATCGTCCAGGTGTCGGGAACGGTGATCTTGAGTGTGTCGCCGCCCCAGGGGAGCTTGATTTCCATGGTATACCTCTGTATTGGATATGGTTATGAATAACAGACTTGTCGCTCAACTGACAAAAATGTCATCACGAGGAGGCCGCAGGCCGACGTGGTGATCTCGAAAAGCAGCAGGTTTTTGCCAGGAAACCAATTGCTTCATGAGATTGCCACGCCCCGATAAAGCCGGGGATCGCAAGGACACCCAGTAAAGCAACAACTCTAATGATACAAGACTCGGGGTGTACTCTACACTCCAATTTAATGAAACAAATAGAAGTATCTGTTATAATGCAGTATTGTCAAGAACTTGTTGGCCGGAGCTCCGGCCTTTGCTTAAAAACGTATGGACATGCCGTGATGTATATGATAATTACCCGATGATGTTACCGGTACCGCATCCGGTCATATGAAACTCGCAGGGGATCATCCTATGAAGAAAATATTTCCCGTGCTGTGCGCACTGCTCGCCCTCTCGGTCCAGTCAGCCTTCGCGCAGGACTTCTATAACCGCCAGCTCGAGGGTAACAGGGACATGGTGAAGCAGCAGTATGCCTCCGACATCGAAAAGAAGGAGGCCATCCTCCGCAAGATGCGAGAGTTCATCGGTGAGATAAACGGCAGACTGAAGCAGGGAAGCTCCACGAAGATCGACGTTCCCATCGACATCGAGGCGGTGAGCGACATCAAGGCGACCGACCGGATCCACACGTCGAAGAAAGTGCCGCCGAGGGAATACGCGTATCTCGTCGATGATGCCGCGTATCGCGCGGAAGGCAAAAGCGGGAGCGCGGCGCTGGGTACGTGCGCCTTCGGGGAGAAGGTGGAGCTCCTGCTCCAGTCCGAGGAGATGGAGACCGTTGACGGCGTTACCGGTCCCTGGCTGATGGTGCGCCGCGCGGGGGGTGAAGAGGGATGGATATTTTCCTCATATCTCTCCAGGGGGAAACCGGGCAAAAGGATCAGGAAGGAAGCGGTGCCGCCGCCGGTTGTCGGGGCGCCCGTGGAGAAAAAAAGCGCGGGCGCTTTTTACGCCTACGTCTCCGACCCGGATGTTCGCATGCGCGACTCCGGTTCGAGCGGCGGCGGTGTTATCGGCAGATTCGATTTCGCCGAACGGCTGGAGGTGCTCGAGCAGTCGAAGGAGATGGAGACCATCGGCGGCAAGAAGCGGCCGTGGTTCCGGGTCAAACGGTCGGACGGATCGGAAGGCTGGATATTCGGCGGCTTCCTCCAGAAGAAGGCACCGGATCTGTCCGGCGCCGCGAAGGATGCGGATCCCCCGTCGCCGGCGGCAGGCTCCCGTGAGTTCGCCGTGCCGACAACCGGCAAGGTGTCGAGCAAATTCGGTTACCGCGTGCATCCGGTGACCAAGAAGAGCCAGAGCTTTCACAGCGGCATCGACATATTCGCCCCGAAGGGGACGAAGGTCAACGCGACCGCCGACGGTGTGGTGAAGACCGCCTCGTATAACAACAACGGCTACGGGAACCTGATCATCCTGGAGCACGAGAAGGAGCTGTCGTCGTACTACGCGCACCTTGAAAAGATACTCGTCACGCCGGGCCAGCGTGTGAAGAAGGGGGATATCATAGGGACCGTAAACTCAACCGGCATGTCGACCGGAAACCATCTGCATTTCGAGGTGCGCCGCGGCGGGAAGGCGATGGATCCCGACGAGTTTCTGCGCTGAGGCCTCCCTTCGCTCCGGGCCGATAAAGTGTACGCCGGCGCGTCACTCAATCGAAGCTGATTTCTTCGGAGGGCAGCTTCAGGCCGGCGTCTCTGCGCGAATCGGAGTCGGTCTTGCCGGGGCTGTCCATCGGACCCGTCTCGCCGGACGATTCGACCGGTCGCGTCCGCGGTATTTCCTCTCCCGGTTCGGCGGCGGGCTCGGGCTCGCGCGCGGGCTCGGGGGAGCGACGCTGTTCCCTCCGGGCCGACGCGTCATCGTCCCACGATGCGATATGGTCCCTGGATCGGTAGAACTTGGCCTTGGTCGAGAGGACGCTCGGGTTGTCGATGGCGACCTGCCCGAAGTTGAATTCGAGGTTCGTGTCGTCCAGCAGTATGCCCATGGCCTTTTCGCTCTGCGCGGCGGGGATCCCGGACATGCGGAGCAGCTCGTCTATACCGAAGGTGAGCGTGACGGGTTTCGTGCTCTTCAGCGACACGCGATCCTCGAGGAGCTTGTTTTCGAGGAAGGCGTAAATCCGCGTGATCGGGTGCGCGTACACCTTGGATTCCAGGCGGATATAGGTGAACCATATGCGCTGGCTAATGGCCATGAATATCTTACTTGCTATCGCCGTCGACTTTGTGAGAACCTCGGAAAAATTTTCCTTCTTGATTGAAAGCAGCGTCGTCGTTCCCATGCTGATGGCGGTGGCGTTGCGGGGCTTGTTGGAGATGATCGCCAGCTCTCCGAAGATATCGCCGTCTTTTAGAACCGAAAGCAGGATCTCCTGTCCCCCGCCGACCTTTATGATCTTTACCCTTCCCTGTTTGATGATGAAGCAGTCCTCGCCTTTTTCGAACTCGGCGAAGATCATCTGGCCGTCGCGGTATATGCGGGAGGATCCGTTTTCGATCGGGCCCGCTGAAGGCGGCGCGTCCGGTCCGCGCGTCTCGGCGAGCAGGGAACGGATTTCCGCCGAATGGGCGCCCCCGGGATACTGCGCCGCGCAGCTCTCGAGCGCGTGCCGCGCGTAATCGGGCCTGCCGGCCAGGCGGTAATGACGCGCCAGGTCGAAGAGCCGGGTTTCGTCGGGGATGATGTCGTCGTCCTGCGGGTCCAGGGAGAACATCATCTCGTTGTAGGTGCGCAGCTCGTTCGCGAAGTAGTTCAGTATCTTGATGGCGACCTTCGGATTCTGCTGTACCAGCTCGATGAAGCGCTCGCGCTGGAGGGTTATTATCACCGAGTCCCTGCGCGCGATCGCCGATTCCATCCGGGGACGCTTGCAGAGCGTCGAGGTGAACCCGAAGACCTCGCCCTGGCGCACCAGCGGCTTGTGCAGTTTTATGCGGTCGTTGTTGCCGTGAAGACCGACCTCGCCCTTCTCGACGATATAGATGTCGTTAGAGTCCTCGTCGCCCTCCACGTAGACATAGGCGCCGGCCCTGAAAACGCTTTTCTTTCCGGTTTCGAGTGCCATCGTCAGAGCCAGTAAACCTGCATTGCGTCTCTCAGATCTCTCATCATCGTTTTTCCCGCGAGCGCCTCGACCAGGGCGAGCGCGAAAGGGATCGCGCATCCCGGGCCCCTGGCGGTAATGATTGTTCCATCCACCTCGACCGGTGAGCCGGTCGGCGTCGCCCCCTTCATCTCGCTTTCAAATCCCGGGAAGCAGGTCGCCTTTTTTCCGGCAAGCACGCCCGCGTGTCCCAGCACCATGGGCGCCGCGCAGAGCGCGGCGGTAACGCCTCCCCGGCGGTAAATACTCTGTATGAACGAGATGACCGTATCGCTCTTTTTCAGGTTGTCGCTTCCGGGCATGCCGCCCGGGAGTACGATCGCGCCGAAATCATCGGGCCTCAGTCCCGCAAGGGGCTCGTCCGCCATAACGGGAATGCCGTGAGACCCCCGGACGGGATTGCCGGTGAGTCCCGCGCTCGTGGTGTCGAGCCCCGCCCGGCGCAGAACGTCGAGTATGGTGACGGCCTCTATCTCTTCAAATCCCTCGGCGAGGGGAACGAGTATTTTCATGGAAACCTCCCCTTCGATAAAGGAAAATGTTCGCCCTTCCCCGTATCTGTACAGTATTTGAAGTCCATTGTCACCGCTTCGTCAAGGCATATTCGATACAAATCGAAAGGCTCTTCAGGCTCCGGTGATCAACCCCGCCAGCGCGTCCAGGATGCCCGGCAGAATCTCCCCGATGCGCCGCAGCTCATCGTCCGTAAAATCGGAAAGCACGTAGTCCGCGACCGCCATCTCCGGGTGCGGGGGTCTTCCGACGCCAAAGCGCAGGCGGTGGAAGTCGGATGTTCCCGTATGCTGGATTATGGAGCGCAGCCCGTTGTGTCCCTTGTGCCCGCCTCCGAATTTCAGCCGGAATTCGCCGAAGGGCAGCTCTATCTCGTCGTGAATGACGATGATGTTCTCCGCCGTTTCGCGATAATAATCGATCGCGGCGCGGAGCGCGACGCCGCTGTTGTTCATGAAGGTTCCCGGAAAAATCATGAGGACCGCCTGGCCCGCGATCGTGCCCGTACCGGTCGTGGAGGAGAACTCTTTTTTATGGACTGATATGCCCGCGGCGCCCGCCACGGCCTCGCCTAGCAGGAAGCCGATGTTGTGCCTGTTGTTACGGTACTTCCTGCCGGGATTGCCGAGGCATGCGATTATTTTCATGACGCCGGGTGGCCGGAGCGGCTGGGGAGCGCGGCCTTATTTGTTTTTTTCGAGATATTCGGTGGCCCTGTCCAGGCTGTCGAAGAGGACGAGGTGCCTGTCGAGCTCGGTGACCGCGAAGAGCTTTTTTATATCTTCATTGAGGCCCGCGATCACGAAGTGGAGATTGTCCTTCTGGGCCTTCTTCGTGGAGCTCAACAGCAGGCTCAGGGCCGAACTGCAGATGAATCCGACCTCGAAAAGATCCAGGACGATGCTTCGCTTTTTCTCCTGGAGTCCGCGCACAATCTCCTCGAGGTCCTGCAGGTTTTCGTTGGACAGGGAGCCCTCAATTCTCAGAATGCTTATATCGCTGATCAACTGGGGTATTATTCTCATTTTTTGAACCTCAATTCCTGTCGTATGATGAGCAGCCGCTCGATGCGGCGTCAAGAAATTTTTTGCGAGTCGCGGGGATGAATCGTTTATAAAAATTTATGAACCTGAAAACGGTAAATCATATATACAATTCCTTATTACACTATACGGGGTCCGTGTACTGCAAAATATGTTGACAATTATGGCGCCGGACCTACCGTTGATTATCGTTGTTCACCGAGGTTTATTTAATGAAATCCGCGAAGATTGTTTCCCCCCGGAGGATCGAGGTAACGGAAGAGAACATTCCCGCTGTCGGTAATGACATGGTTCTCGTTCGTTTGCAGAAGGCGGCGTTGTGCGGTTCGGATCTCCCTTATTTCAGCAACAGTTTCAATCCCGCCAGTTACCCGTTCCCGGCCGGATACCCGGGTCACGAATGCATGGGTGTTGTCGAAGAATCTAAAAATGGACTCTATGCGCCCGGCGATCGCGTGATGTATTATCCCCCGCGTCTTGACGCGTACAAAGAATATCATGTCGCCGATCCGGGCAGACTCCAGAAACTTCCGGCGGACGGCGATACGAACATACTGCTCATGACACAGCTTCTCGGCGCCGTCTCCCACTGCGTGTTCAGGCTCGACAGTCCCTATGATAAAAACGTGGTTGTCGTGGGACTCGGTCCGGTCGGGCTGCTCTTCGTTTCGCTCATCAAGAACCTCTCACCGCGATGTGTTATCGCCGTCGATCCGCTTGAATACCGCCTCGACGCGGCGCGGCGCATGGGGGCGGACCAGGTCATCAACCCATCGAACACGGATCCGCTGAAGGCCATAAGGGATATCACCTCGGGTGGTATGGCCGACATCGTCATCGACGCCTACGGACAGCAGAGCTCGGTCATCAATACCTGTTTCGAATTCGCCCGCCACAACGGTCAGGTCGCCTTCTTCGGCATCTGCCTCGAGGAGGCGCCGCGGCTCAACTTCAACGAGTTCTTCCGCAAGGAACTCAGGATGGTCGCGTCGGTCGGTCCCGATCTTTCGATCGATTACCCGTTCGCCCTGAGCATGATTGAAAGAGGCGCGATCGATGTTTCCCCGCTCATCACCCATGTGATGCCCTTCGGGGACATCCAGAGGGCTTTCGACAGGGCGGTGAACAGGGAAGACGGAGTCATCAAGATAGTCTTAGAATTCTAACTGTCAGGATAGTCAAATGCAACGTTCACGGATATCCGGATTCATAGCCTGCGCCATGGCGCTGGTGCTCGCGGGACTTTTCATCAACTACGCGTTCGTGGAAATTTCCGCCTTCGAGATTTCCGACATCGGTCTCTTCGACGCGTATACATATTACGCCCTCGCAATTCCGATCTCGCTGGTGGCCCTGGCCGTCTGCGGTACGGGATTCTGGGTCGGCTGGACGATACTAACGATAAAGGTGGCACCTCCTATGCCTGAAATTGTGGAAAAGAAGGATTACGCGAAAGTCAAGGCGCTGCTCCTGTGTCTCTTCACCCTGGCGCTTGCGGCGCTCTTCGTTTACGGGCTGTATATCAGGAATTACTGGGCCCTGGCCGTTCCGGCGGCGGCGGTCACGCTCGTGGTGCTCGGCATGGTGTTCTGGGTCGGTCTCGCGATAATATCGGCGCGCTCGACGCTGCCTGAAGATAAAAAACAGTAATCCATGAAATGAGGGTCCTTTTCTTATGCTACCGGGGTAACCCCTACTGCGGAGGACAGGGGATATATCTCTATCACCTTACCAGGGAACTCGGAAAGCTCGGCGTCGAGATGGACGTGCTGGTGGGGCCGCCCTATCCCGACCCGATGGACGGGTGGGCGTCGGTATACCGGCTCGAAAACCTCAACCTCTGGTGCGAGCGGACCATGCGCCTGCCGTATGAGAAGCTCACGCGGATATACTCCCCCTGGAATTTCGTCGATTACTTTCTCACGCGCTTCCACGTTTTCCCCGAGATGGAAACTTTCAGCCTGCGCGCCTTTTTCCGGATGAGGGAGCTGCTCCGTGAGAAACGCTATGATATCGTTCACGACGTGCAGTGCCTGGGGTGGGGGCTCTTGCCCATGCGGGCGTACGGGATGCCCATCGTCTCGACCGTGCATCACCCGCTCTCGATGGACCGCGAAGCCGATTTTCTCATCGACAGGGGTTTCTGGGAGCTCGCGACAACGGTGCTCTTTTATCCCCTCTCGATGCAGCGCATCGTCATCAACAGGCTTGACCGCGTCATCACCTCCTCGAACGAGGGTGTGGGCACGCTCGGGAGGGCTTTCGGGCTCCCCGGGGACCGGCTTTCGGTGGTGTATAACGGAATGGACGTCGAGACGTTCAGGAACACCGGTGAGCCGCGCGAGGAGCGTACGCTTCTCTTCGTCGGGAATACCGAGGACCACAAGAAGGGCATGCGCTATCTCTTCGAGGCGCTTGCCATGCTTCCGGAGGACGTCAGGCTCACCATCGTGGACGAGGGGCCTCCGAAGCGGCTGACGGCCTGGGGCATGATACGGGATCTGGGACTCGAGAAGCGCGTGAGCTTCACCGGCAAGGTGGACCTGCCGACGCTCGTCAGCCTCTATTCGACCTGCACCATCGCCGTGATGGCCTCGCTCCACGAGGGATTCGGGCTGCCGGCCGCCGAGGCCATGGCCTGCGAGACGCCGGTCGTGGCCACCACGGCGGGAGCCCTTCCGGAGGTCGTGGGCGATGATGCCGGAATACTCGTACCGCCGAAAAACCCGGCGGCCATAAGGGACGCGGTCGCAAGGCTCCTCGGAGACGGGGCGCTCAGAAAGGTGATGGGGAAGAAGGGCCGCAAGCGCGCGGAGGAGAACTTCGCCTGGCCCGTCGCCGCGAGGAACACGCTTGAGGTTTACCGGGACGTAATCGAGTCGTACAGGAGCCGGTCATGAAAATCTGTCTTATGAGCTACAGGGGCAATCCCTACTGCGGAGGACAGGGAATCTACCTGATGTATGTCGCCCGCGAGCTGGTGAAGCTCGGCCACGAGGTGCACGCCATAGTGGGGCCTCCCTATCCCTTCGAGATGGAGGGGGTCACCCTGCACAGGGTGAGCAACCACAACTACTTCAACGTCAAGAAGGATTTCATAAAACCGAGCAAACCGTTCGCGAGCCTCCTGCCGCTCAACTTCTACGAGTTCGTGGCGTCGAAATTCGGCATCTTTCCGGAGATCGAGACCTTCTCGGTCCGCGCCTTCCTTAAACTGAAGGAGCTCCTGAAAGAGCATCGCTTCGATATCATTCACGACAACCAGTGCCTGGGTTACGGCTTTCTTCTGATAAACCATTTCGGCGTGCCGTTCGTCTCGACGCTGCACCATCCGCTTTCGATCGATCGCAGCACCTGGTTCGAATATCCCTCGACCTTCGGCCTCAAGATGAAGCGCATCCTCTATTACCCGCTCCTCATGCAGGCGGTCGTATCGAACAGGCTGGACCGCATCATCACCGTCTCGCACGACTCGGCGCGCGAGATCAACAAGGCATTCGGCGTTCCGATGGAGCGGCAGAGCGTGGTTTACAACGGTATGGACGCCAGCATATTCTACCCGGTCAAAGGAGTGAAGAAGCGCAAAAACAGTCTGATTTTTGTGGGAAACGTCGAGGACCGCAAGAAGGGCGTCATCTATCTTTTGAAAGCGCTGACGCTCACCAGAAACAGGGTGCATCTGACTATCGTCGACGGCGGCGCCCCCAACAGGAATTTCGTTCCGCGGTGGATAGACCGTTTCGGCATTCAGGATCGTGTGACCTTCACCGGGAAGATCCCGCTCGAACAGCTGGTCGAGCTCTATTCCCGCACGGAGGTCGCGGTGTGCCCGTCGCTCTACGAGGGCTTCGGGTTTCCGGCGGCCGAGGCCATGGCCTGCGAGGTTCCGGTTATAGCGGCGACCGGAGGAGCGCTTCCCGAAGTGGTGGGCGAGCACATGAAGACCGGCTACCTCGTACCCCCGCGCGATCCCGAGGCCCTGGCGAAGGGTATCGATTATCTCATCGATAACCCTGACATACGTCGCAAAATGGGCAAGGACGCGCGCAAGCGCGTGCTCGCCACCTTCACCTGGGAGAACGCCGCGCGCGAGATGGTGAAGGTCTACGAGGAGGTCATACGTGCTCACCGTTGATTTCGACCTTCTCGGCGTGCGGGAGGGCGATCTCATGCTCGACGCCGGATGCGGAGAGGGCAGGCACTCCTTCGAGTGCATCGCCCGCGGCGCGCGCGTATGCAGCATGGATATGGACATGGAGTCGCTCCGCAAGGCGCGCTATACGCTGGCGTACATGAAGACGAGCCGCCAGGCGCACCGGAACGGCGCCTATCTCTGCCAGATCGGCGACGCGCTGAATCTGCCGTTCCGCGGCGGGACCTTCGACCGGATCATCTGCTCCGAGGTAATGGAGCACGTAAGCGACGACTACCGCGCCTGCGGTGAGCTCGCGCGCGTGCTGAAAAAGGGCGGACGCATCGCGATCACCGTGCCGACCTTCATCAGCGAGCTCGCCTTCGACGCGCTCACCTGCGAGTATTTCACTTCGCCCGGTGGGCACATCCGCAAGTACGTTCCGCGCAGGCTGGCGGGGATACTCCGCGAGAACGGCCTCGAGGTCTACGGTGTCGGTTTCAAGCACTCGCTGCACACCATCTACTGGATGATCCGCTGCGTCGTTGGCCTGCACCTTAACGACCAGCCCTTCACCAGGGGCTACCGGCGTTTCCTCACGCTCGGCATGGGCTCGCGCTTCATGGAACGCGTCGAGGCCTTCTTCGACCATTTCTTTCCGAAGAGCATAGTGCTCTACGCCGTCAAGCGGTGACCCGTCGTCCGCATGCCGGGCGGTCCGGTCGGCCGGCTTTCATGCGGGCGGACGGAATCCACCGCGTAAAAACACAAACCTCCAGAGGTGCATGCCAATGAACATACGCGAACTGCAGTCGGCGCTCGAGGAATTCATTTTCGTGGGGCAGGCGCGTCGCCTCGGGGTGTTCGACGCGCTCGATGAAAAAAACGACACCGCCGCGGGCCTTGCCGCGCGCATGAAATTCGACCGCCGCGCCACCGTCGCGCTCCTGGATGCGCTCGTCGAAATGAAATACCTGCGAAAAAGCGGGACGGTCTATTCGGTGACGCCGGCCACCCGGCGGCGCCTGGTCGACCGCGCCGGGCGCGAATACGAGGGCGACTTCTGGAGCTTCCTCATGTATCTCGTCAATCCATGGCGCACGCTTCCCCATGTAATGAAACACGGCAGGCCCGACAAAACGAGCTACGCCGGTTTTTCGATGGATGATTTCATCCGCGGCATGGACTCGCCGTGGAAGAAGAAAATCGCCCCCGAGGTCGTGCGCCTCTGCCTCGAGCTCCGCAAGGGTGCCGCCTCCGTGGCCGATATCGGCGGTGCTCCCGGCACGCTGGCGCGCGAGTTCGCGCGCAGGGGCCTCTCGACGCTCATCTACGACCTGAAAGAGTCGAACGAGGTGATGCGGAAGGAGCTTTCTCGCGTGAAGAACATCAGCATCGTGGACGGCGACGCGACGAAAGCCTTTCCGTCCGGCGTGTTCGACATCGTGTTCCTCGGGAACCTCTGCCACGGGCAGTCGCCGGCCGACAACGCGAAGATGTTCCGCATGGCGCGCGAACGTCTTTCGAACGGCGGCATGATCGCGGTCTTCGACAACCTCAAGGGAGAGGACAACCGCTCGGCGACGCTCGCCCTGCACATGATCACACAGAGCCCGCTCGGCAACGTTTACACGCGCGCCGAATACCTGGGCTGGCTCAAGGACGCGGGATTCAAAAAACTCAGGGTGGTTAAGCTCACCGATCCGGCGTGGAGCCTCGTGGTCGGCTATCGCTGACGCGCGGTCACGTTCGGCGTTATACGGTGTTCTGAGGTGATGGAAACGTCCGCGACGGGACCTCTCGCGGAGGAGGGCCGTTGACTAGGCCGAGAGCGGAAGGACTTTTCCGACGAAGAAGTCGGCGAGCGGCGAAGCCAGGCGCCTGATGTTCTCGACGATCTGGGTGTCGCTTTCGTGTTCGGGGGTGTCGCTCACCATCTTGAAAAGATAGCACCGCGCCCTGAACATCCTGCACGCCTGCAGAACCGCCGCTCCCTCCATGTCCACGAGGTCCGCGCGTCCCGCCACCGAAGCGCGCTCCGAGGCCGAAACCAGCGGACGGTCGACTGTCGCCAGGCTCGCCATGGGGAAACCGTCAAGCGTGTCCGGTGCGGACGAGCGCTGGGATCGGTTCATTATCCGCGGCCTGTCCGGCTCGATGATCGCGCCTATGTGGAAGATATCGCCGGTATTAAGGCCGTTCCCGGTGGCGCCGGCGGCGCCGATGTTGAAGATCGCCGCGGCCCCGTACTTCAGTACGAGATACTCCGCGGCCAGCGCGGCATTCACCTTGCCGATACCCGATACCGCGAGAACCGGGCCCCCGTCGGCGGAGAACACGCGTACCGGCCCCTCTCCCGCGGGACTGAGATACAGCGAGGAGATAAGCGGCCCCGCCTCGATCATCGTCGCCATAACTATACCGGTTCGAGAATTCCCCTGCATCGCGCCATCTCCCCGAGTGTCAGTATCGCCCGCCGTCCCGTATCGCCGAGATCGAGCGTGAAATCGTTTACATAGAGTTCTATGTGTCGCCGCGTCACATCGTCGTCCATCTCCCGGGCGTGCGCGCGTATGAAATCGCGCGAGTCCTCCGGATGGTCGAAGGCATGCCTCACCGAGGCGCGGATGATGCCGGAAAATGTCGCGGCGCGCGTCGTCTCGTCCTCTCCGCCTTCGAGTCGCATCGCGATGCAGCCCAGCGGAATCGGGAGGCCCGTCTCCGCCTCCCACCATTCTCCCAGGTCGATGATTTTCTCGAGCCCGTGGCGCGGATAGACGAAACGTCCCTCGTGGATGATGAGTCCCGCGTCGAAGCGTCCCGAGGCGACACCTTCCAGGATTTCGTCGAAGCGCGCGACATGTATGTCGACGTCGGCTTCATTCCAGAGCCGGAAGAGCAGGTAGGCCGTGGTCAGTTCGCCCGGAATGGCGACGCGCGCGCCCTCGAGCCCGGCGAGCGAGCCGCGCGCGACCACCAGCGGGCCGCAGCCGTAGCCCAGCGCCGAGCCGGCGTCGAGCAGCAGGTAGCGACCGGCGAGATGGAGGTAGGCGTGAAAGGAGAGCTTGCTCAGCCTGTGCGTTCCCCGCAGCGCCGCGTGATTCAGGCTCTCCACGTCGTCTATGCAAGGCTCGAAGCCGAAGCCTTCCGTGTCGACGCGGCCATGCAGCATCGCGTGAAATGCATAAGTATCGTTCGGGCAGGGGGAAAATGCGAACCGGACGGGTTCCAACGGCTTCTACCCGGCGGCGTGGGCCGTGCTCTGGGCGTAATGCTCGAGAGTGGCCCTGTTGAGGGGAATGGTGAGCGAGGCCATGGTCCGGTCATCGAGCGACCTGATGTCGAGCCTGGACTGGTCCACGCCGAGGCTTTTCAGGATCATCGAGATGAGCACCAGCCCGATCCCGGCGCCCTCGTTCTCCGGGTCGTCGGCATTCATGAGAAAATAGTCGGAGATGTCCTCGCACCTGCGCGCGTCATCGAGCTTTTTACGAACCTTGACCAGCTCCCCGGGTGTCATCGCTATCGGGTTGGTGATCGAAATGCTCAGCGTATCGTCCTCGTGATGAAAGACGATCTCCGCCTTCATGTCGCGGCTTCGGGCCAGGCGGGCGAGGGTCTTCGCGTCCTCGCGCGACATCTCCAGCTTGAAAAGCCGGATGACCTTGTCGTGGGCGATGATATCGGGAGCCGGGCTCTGCGGGGCCGATCCCTCGAAATAGATGTGCTTGTAATTGGCCTTCACGGCATTGATGAGCAGTTCCTTGACACAGGTGTAAATGGGGCCGAGGAGCACTTCGCATCCCTGCTTGCGAAGGTAAAGCGCCAGCACCTTTTTCAGGCGATTTTCATTGGTCGTGCTCACCGAGTAGGTGACGATTCTCACGTCCTTGTTTTCTTCGACCGCGTCGGTTATGTATTTCATCGAGGGTGCTGTTTACTCTTTTTCCAGGTACGGTCGCCGCCTGACTCAGATCCCGCAATCCTTCCGGAACCGTATATGGAGGTCAGTGCGTTCCAGACCGCGTTACCGGTTAAATATATAGATTATATCGGTTTTAAGCAAGAGGCGGAAGAAAATTTAATGTGATTCGGGTGGTTTTTGTCCGGTTGGCATGGTTCTTTCCCCGGGTCTCCCCGGACAGTGTATTCGCCGGAGTCCGGGTCGCCGCTCTATTTCCCCGGCGACACGCAGGGGCAGGGCGAGGTATCGAGGTCGCCATCCGGGTTTTTCCCGCTGATGGAGTAACCGCCGCCGTTGCTCCGGATTTCCATTTCCCTGGCCCATTCATCGGGCCCTGTCAGCCTGATCCGTTTGAGGTTGTCGATGGCGATATGCCTGAAGTGGGCGAAGGATTTTCCCGGGTTGTACCGGGTGAAGCTTTGCAGCCGCTCGCAGGGGAAGCAGTCGCATTCATGGCAGAAGTTCTTGCCGCCCATAACGACGCAGCATTCGTAAATATCGCACTTGTCGTGTCGTCCGTCGCACCGGCATCCCCGGCATACCGCCGTGTCGCGGTAGCGGGGACAGGCGCCGCAATAAATGCCGCAGGGTGATACGATTGCGCTTGGCTGCTTCCCTTGCATTGTCAGATCGATCGAAACCAGTATAAAAAGTCTTGCGCAAAGTCGGCGCTCCGGTCTTATTGACTCCCGGTCTGTACAAGTCTACCATGGCGATTGCCCCTTTGCTAAAAAAATAACGACCTTCCGTAAACCGGCCATGCCGCATTCCGCGCCGGAAGGTCGTTGTCGGGACAGAAGAGATCGGTAAGACTGCGGCTCGAGAGGCGAAATACGTGATAACCGGCATTAAAAAACGATTTTCCGGAAGATGGGCTTCCGAGGCGGGCTACGGGGAACTCCTGGTACTGGCGGTGCCGCTCATCCTGAGCACCTCCTCGTGGTCGCTGCAGCATTTCGTCGACCGCATGTTCCTCTCCTGGTACTCGCCGTATGCCATCGCCGCGGTCATGCCCGCCGGGATACTCAATTTCTGTACCATGAGCATATTCATAGGTACCGCGGGCTATGTCAGCATCTTCGCCGCCCAGTATTACGGTGCGGGCGTGAACGAGCGGGTGGGGCCGTCCATCTGGCAGGGGGCCTATATCGCCCTGGGGGGTGCCTTTGTACACCTGCTTCTCATTCCGCTCGCCCCGACGATCTTCGATCTCGTGGGACACGATCCCGAGGTCAGGCGTTACGAGGTCATCTATTTCCAGATCCTCTGTTTCGGCGCTTTCCCGGGTATAGCCACGTCGGCGTTTTCCGGGTTCTTCACCGGTCTCGGCAGACCCTGGCCGGTAATGTGGGTAAACCTCCTCGCGACCGGGGTCAATCTCCTGCTGGACTATATCCTTATCTTCGGCAAATGGGGATTCCCCGAGATGGGCATAGAGGGTGCGGCGATCGCGACGGTCGTGGCCGGGTTCGTTTACTGTATCGCCTATCTCGCGCTGCTCGCCCGCCCCGCGCTGCGACGGACCTTTCATACCCTGAGCGGCTGGCGATTCGAGGGCGCTCTCTTTCTTCGGCTCTTGCGTTTCGGCTTTCCGAGCGGTGTGCAGTTTTTCGTGGATATCGCCGGCTTCACGATCTTTATCCTGCTGGTGGGGCGTCTGGGTACCGTCAATCTCGCCGCCACCAACATCGCGTTCAACATCAATACGCTCGCGTTCATGCCCATGATAGGCTTCGGCATCGCCGTTTCGGTGATGGTAGGACAGTATCTAGGTATGGAGAAGCCGGAGCTCGCGGAGCGCAGCGTCTACTCGGGCTTCCATCTGACATTCATCTACATGGTGATGATATCACTCTGTTACCTCATCGTGCCCGAGATCTTCGTCGCACCCTTCGCCGCGAAGGCCGATTCCGGTCAGTTCTCCGAGATATATCGGCTTTCGGTGGTGCTGCTCCGGTTTGTGGCGCTCTACTCCATCTTCGACACTCTCAACATCATTTTCGCCTCCGCGTTGAAGGGGGCCGGGGACACCCGCTTCGTCATGTATATGCTGGCCGCCGTCTCCCTGCTTGTGCTGGTGATACCTTCGTATCTCGTGCTCGTGGTTTTCAGCGGCGGTCTGTACGCGGCATGGATCATCGCATCGCTCTATGTTGTGATCCTCGGATTTTCGTTCTTCATCCGCTTCCGCGGTGGGAAATGGAAATCGATGCGCGTGATCGAAGAGACGGTGGTGTGTCTGCCGCCCTCGTTGCCGGAGGTGCCGGGAGCGGAGTGAACGGGGAACGGCGTACCCCGTGGTGGAGTCGCAGGCGGAGCTCCACATCCTGTTTCCTGCAGGTCATTTGCTTCTCGAGCGTGGTGATTTTCCGGAAGCCCGTAACGGTGACGACATCGCAGTCTTCGACGCTGATGAGCTTTCCTCCGAACGGCTCCCATGTCTCGATCTCGAAGACCATGTTCTTCTCGAGCGGACGATCATCCAGACCCATGGTGTCGAAAAGGTGCATCTACTCACATACCAGCCCCGGGCTGTGCCCGGGGCTGAAGGTCATGCCATCCGGTTTCTGGCCCATGATGGACCGGGTGGCCAGAATACTGGTAACAGGGATAAATGTTAGCGCCAATATATCGATTGATATTTCAGCTATTTTATCGGGAAAAACATCGTTTCGAGAACGAAAAATTCAAAACGAGGGATGGGAATGGTTTTTGTCGGATACGTTGAAAAAAGTGGTTTACAACGGACGTAAAAAAATGCTATTGGAGCGTCATTATGGTAGACGCCACCCTGCTGAAGGACCTTACCGAGCTTCTTGCCAACAACCTTACCTTTCCCGAGATAGAAATAGTCGGCGGTTATTTTTTCAAGAAGTATGACAGCCATTCACTCGAGGGCATCTCGAAGACCGTAACCATATCGCCGGGCAGGGCGGCCCGCAGGCTCGTCCAGGAGTGCATCGACGGCAACAAGGTCGAGGAGCTCATAGCCTTCACCGTCGAGCTCGACGACAACCAGCTCAACGGCAGAACGGTGAGGCTCGCGGGACTCGACAATCTTCTCTACACGCTTTCCCGTTCGGGGCACATCTACGACCACGCCCGCCGGAGGCTTGTCAAGATCAGCGAAGACGCCAATCTCATGCCCAACTGGGGAGTCCTTCGCGACGGCAAGGAATACCCCCTCGTCATCGCGTCAATGGACATCTGCGGCAACTCGAAGCTCGTAAAGAAATATGGGCCGAAAGTGATGGAGAAGGTGTACCTCGGCCTCTGGGAGTTCTTCAAGCCGAAGATGCGGCAGTATAACGCCCGGATGTGGTACTGGGCGGGCGACGGCGGCGTGCTCGCCTTCCGTGACCAGAACGGCGGGGCGGTCGAGGCGGTGAGCTGCTGCCTCGAGATGATATTTTCGTTGAGCGTTTATAATTGCTCCCCGGACAGGCAGATAGACGAGCTCATCGCCATGCGTTTCGGAATGGACGTCGGAAAGATCAAGTTTTTCAACAAGACCGGACGGATCGTTTCGGACGTGATCAATTATGCGTGCCACCTCGAGAAGAACCATACCGATCCCAACGGGATATCGGTATCGGGCGAGCTGTATGAACGGCTTACCCCGCAGCTTCGCTATATGTTCAAAAAGAAAGATGAATTCGAATCGCGTACCGCCTATTCTCTCACCTACGACTGCGACAGGGCTCTCTGCTGACGCCATCTCTCCCGTCGCCCGCCGGGAGCATTCTAAAAATGTCGGGGCCATATCCTCCCGTCCTTTTCCGCAAGCGTAAATCGGTATCCCAGAACCTCGTTCAACAGGCGCTCGGTCAGCACCTCGTTGCGGTCCCCCGATGCGTAAACGCTGCCGTTTTTCATCAAAAGCGCCCTGTTAAACGACGGCATAATCTCCTCTACATGATGTGTGACGTAGATGACGGTGCGCCCGCTACGGGCGAGGCGGTCAACGGTCGCCAGCAGCTCCTCGCGCGACGGAAAGTCGAGCCCGCCGGCGGGCTCGTCGAGCACCAGGAATTCCGGGTCGTTCACCAGCGCGCGAGCGATGAGCACGCGCTTCTGTTCGCCGTGCGAAAGCTCCCCGTATCTTCTGGACAGAAGGTGTGAAACCGAAAGCCCCTCCGCGATCGACCGGGCCGCGCCGCGCATGGGGCCGGTTATCTCCCTGTATATGCCGATGCTCCAGAAAAATCCCGAGCAAATGACCTCCTCAACGACGGTCTTTCCGTCGTATGCCTTCTGCAGAAGATCGCTGACCATGCCTATGCGGCCGCGAAGATCCCAGACATCGGTCTCGCCCAGCCGTGCGCCGAGCACCTCCACGCTGCCCGTGCTCGGGAACAGGCCGCTCGACACCACATTGAGCAGGAAGGACTTGCCGGAACCGTTGCCGCCGAGAACGGCCCAGTTCTCGCCGCGACGGACCGTCCAGTTGATATTTTCCAGTATAAGCCCGTTTCCGCGAATAACGCTGACGTCCCTGAGTTTCGCAATGATATCCATCCAGCCTCCGCCCGTATCCCGGTATTCGATCATCCCGCCTTTGCTTCCCCCGAAACTACCCCGGGGGTGCTTGTTCAAGCTCTTTTTTCATTCCCGGTTTTCACAAAGATGGCAAGGGGGCCCGGGATATATAAAGATTTTTTCTTGACAACTATACCGATATATAGTACTATGATGTTTAGTATATCGCCGGGTAAAAATCACTCATAGGGATGGAACCATGAAGAAAGACCTCACCGAGAAACAGGAGAATATCTTCGATTTTATAAAAGAGGCCATACGGGAATCAGGTTTCCCCCCGACCGTGCGCGAAATCGGCGATCGCTTCGGCATTACCCCGAAGGGTGCCTATGACCACCTGAAGGCGATAGAGAAAAAGGGCTTCATCCGGTGCGGGCAGAACAAGTCCAGGGCCATAGAGCTCCTTACCGATAGAGACGAGGTGCTTCGCATGGACGCGGTGAATATCCCGCTGGTCGGAAGGATCGCCGCGGGCGCACCGCTCCTTGCCGAGGAGAATATCGAGGACTATCTCAGCTTCCCGGCCCCGGCCTTCAGCGGCGGTGATTTCTTCGCCCTCAGGGTGAGGGGGGATTCGATGGTCGATGAAGGTATACACGACGGAGATGTCGCCATAATCAGAAAACAGAACACGGCGCAGAACGGCGATATCGTTGCCGCGCTCATAGAGGACGAGGCCACTCTTAAAATTTTCAAGAAGGCCGGTGGCAAAATCAGTCTCGTTCCGGCCAACAGCGCCTACCGGCCGATCGTTGTGGACGATGTGGAGGTGCTGGGAAAGCTTGCCGGCGTGTTCAGGAGGTACTGAACACACCGGGGATTGTGGCGCCGGGCTAAATCCCTTGAAGGTTTCCATCACCGAGGTGTGGTTCCCGAAAAGGCTGCATCTCCTTGCGTTTTCCTTTGGTGTCGATAACAGGTCGGATCCGGCGGGTTCATCTCTTCCTCTGTATGCGTGACCATTCGGATGATGCCTGTCGGGGCCGCAGCTTTAAATGTTTTCCGGTATCTTGAAATTTTGCACCAGCCCCAGCAGTTCCTGCGCCTGGTTGGCCATCTCCTCGCTCGCAGCGGCGGTCTCCTCAACCAGCGAAGCGTTTTGTTGTGTCATGGTATCCATCTCGGATACGGCGATATTTATCTGGTCGATGCCCTGCTTCTGTTCCATGCTTGCCGCCCTGATCTCGGAGACGATGCGTGATACGCGGGTGGCGCTCTCGACGATTTCCTTGATGGCGTCGCCGGCGTTGCCCGCGAGCTTCGTCCCCCGGTCGACTTTTTCAAGCGAGTTCCGGATCAGCGATTCGATCTCTTTGGCCGCGCCGGCGGAACGCTGTGCCAGATTTCTTACCTCGCCGGCCACGACGGCGAATCCGCGGCCCTGTTCACCGGCGCGTGCGGCCTCGACGGCGGCATTGAGCGCCAGCAGGTTCGTCTGGAAAGCGATCTCGTTGATCACCGTGATAATTTCTCCAATTTTTTTACTGGCCTGGTTTATCTCAATGATCGAACTTACCGCCTCCCCGGTCACCCGGCCTCCGTCTTCGGCGATACGCTGGGTTTCACTCGAGTTTCTGGCCGCCTCCTGCGAATTTTCGGCGTTCTGGTTGATCGCGGCGGTCGCCTGCTCTATGGTGGACGCGATCTCTTCTATGGCGGAGGCCTGTTCGGCGGTGCGCTGTGAGAGGTTTTCATTGCCGCTGGCTATTTCCTGGACTGCCTGTGACAGGTTTCGTGCGGCACTCAGGATATTTGAAATGATGATTCTGAGGTCGGTGACCATGCGATTAAGCGCCCTGGAAAGCTCGCCGATTTCGTCCGTCCTTCCCAGGTATTCTGTATCGATCGTCCCCGTCAGGTCGCCTGAAGCGATCGCGGTGGCGAAATCCACGCCGTAACCGAGCGGTTTCGAGATGGACCGGCTGAACAGTACGGCCGCGATCGAGGCGCCGACGATCACCATGATTCCGAGGAGCACGGTGATCTGCATGAGACGCGATACCGGCCTGAATACCTCGCTTTCGTCAATCTCGGTAATCATGGCGACGTTGTGCTCGCCGATTTTAATCATATGGTTGTGGGCAAGGACCTCCGTGTCATGATAGCTCCGGTAAACTGGGTTCTCGCAGATTCCCGCGCCGCGCCTGAATTCCGCCTTCTTCAGATGCTCAAGAATCCCTTTCACTCCGCCGAGGTCGCGATCAAGCGCGGTTCCCTTTTCGAACCTCGATTCCGTAAGCATGAGGATTTTGCCTCCGCTCTCTTCCGCAAGATACGATTCCCCGCTCGCCCCCATGCCGGTCGTGTCCTGGCAAATCCTGTCGATCGCGGTGGTGTTGATGTCAAAGATCATCATGAAGGAAAAACGGGCGGGTACCGGGGTGTTCTGCCGCAGTTGTTCAATGCCCAGCCCATGACGGGGAATTCCGTGGGACATATGGATTGATGATTTGTTGAGTTCGCCGCAGCGTTCGATCGATGATGAATAAAGAAATGTGCAGTCATACCTTTTTGCCTCGACTCCCTCGCGTTTATTCACCATGAGGTCGTATCCGCCCCGGTAAAACGGCAGATCCTTCCGGTTTGCTGCGAATTCATTGACCGACAGTACCTGGTCTCCTTCCTGGAAAACGATCTCCCCGCGGGCGTTGCGAATATCATATACTGTGACTATCTTTATTTCCGCATATGCGCCAAGGGTTTTAAAGTACTTGTCCACGTACTGGAAAAGGAGGCGATAGTTGGCGGAGTTGTTCTTCAGGTATTGCCTTTTTTCGATTATGGGGATTTCCGGGTTGATATTCGAGCGCTGAATGTCCTCGATCAGCATGTCCGACGTCCTTCTTAAAAGTTCGAGTCCGGTCATAACATGGATTTCGCCGTAGCGGTTGGAGAGAAAGGTTTCCAGGCTGGAGGTCTTCAGTTCCGCGACCGCGGAGAGTTTGGCGACCGCCTCTCCTGATACGGCCGATGAGCCCGAAAAATATGACACGATGCCGATGGTCGCGGTCACCGAAACCGCGAGGAGCAGGAAAAGGCCGATCAGCTTACCGCCGATTTTCAGGCCATGCGGTTTTACTTTCGTAATTCGATCTAATAATTCCATGATTGCCATCCACGTATTGATTCGGGTCGGATTATATGCTACTCCGTAAACCCGTGCGGGTCATTAGAGAACCGGGTGGTCGTTGATCGGTGTTGCGCGCGGTAACCGGACATAGAGGCGAATGGAAGGCGCGACCATTGATCGTCGGGTATAATTTGAACGATGTCAAATTATTTTTCAACGGATTGGCGGGCGAGGAGGCGACGTGGCCGGGAAGACCGCGCGGTTTTCCGGGGGTTCGGTGGAGAATCTTCCGCACATGACGGTTTCGACGATCGGTTGCCGTCTTTCGCTTTCCCGCCGTTAATTTACGTTGACTAAGTCAGGATTGTCGTCCATCATTATTGTCCATCCGCGGTATGGCCGCGGATTAGAACGATTCCACCGCGTGGAGCGCAGCTCATGGCACGTAAATACATCGACCTGAGTATCGCGATCGAGAACGGCATCCCGTCCGATCCGCCGCAGATGATCCCGAGCATACAGTATATAACGCACGATGAGGGCGCCGGGCAGATGATCCCATTCTTCCCCGGCATCGATCCCGCCAGGGATCTTCCCGGGGGGAAGGGCTGGGCGCTCGAGATGATCACGCTCACCACGCACTCGGGGACACACCTCGACGCGCCGTGGCACTATCACCCCACGATGAGCGGCGGGCTCAGGGCGCTCACCATCGACGAGGTGCCGCTTGATTGGTGCACGGGTGACGGCGTCAAACTCGATTTTCGGGGATTTCCCGACGGCTATCTCGTTACGGCCGCGGACATGGAGGCGGCGTTCTCGAAGATGGGCTATACGCTCAAGGAAGGCGATATCGTGCTGGTCAATACCGGCGCCGACGCCTACTGGGGCAAGGGAGAGTATCTTATCCGTGGGTGCGGAATGGGACGCGAAGCGACGCTGTGGCTCTGCGAACGCGGCATACGCGTGGTGGGAACGGACGCCTGGAGCTGGGACCGGCCCCTGCCGCTCATCGCGCAGGAATTCCGTGAAAACGGCGATCCTTCGGTTATATGGGAGGGGCATTTCGCCGGGATAGAGTGCGGCTACTGTCACATCGAGAAGCTCACAAACCTTGACAGGCTCCCATCCTTCGGCTTCACCGTTTTCTGTTTTCCCGTTAAGATCGCCGGCGCGAGCGCGGGATGGATTCGGGCCGTCGCCGCCGTCGAGGAATGACCGGGGAAAAGGCTTGACAAAATCGGCCGGCAAAATCCATGATTTTCCGCTGAGAGCGCACGATGACATTCGCGAAGGGAAACCTGGGTTTTTTTCTGGCCTTTCTGTTGATCGGAGGGGTGCTTGGTTCGGCCCTCGGAACGCTGGTTGTGCGGCTCGTACCCGCGCTCCAGGTCATCAACACCGGTCTGACCGGGCCGATCTCGCTCAATCTCGAGATCATCAGCTTCGGCGTCAGGCTGAACCTTTCGGCGATTGCGGGCATGATTGTCGGTGTTCTCATCTTTCGTAAGGTATAATCAAGTCGTACGGCCGCACCCGCGGCTATCACGCGGAACCGTCGCCTTTGCGCCGGGACCGTAGAAACCTAAACCGGCCTGGAGCCGGTTGCCGCCGACCTTGTTTGGTATGAACTCCGGTACAGGATCGTCTCGCGGCGCGGGTGTGCGTTGCGTCGGTGCGCGGTGAAACGGGCGCGTGGTGCGCCGCCGGCCGGCAGATGAAAACAATCCGTTACTTTATTAAATACAAGGGGGTACCGTACATTGTCAGTAGTATCGATGAAAGCGCTTCTGGAATCGGGTGTACATTTCGGACACCAGACGAGGAGATGGAATCCGAGGATGGCCCAGTTCATCTTCACGGCCCGCAACGGGATCCATATCATAGATCTGCAGAAAACCATGCAGCGGCTCAAGATCGCATACGCCGCGATGAAGGAAGTTTCGGCGAACGGGGGGAAGGTGCTCTTCGTGGGGACCAAGAAGCAGGCACAGTCCGCGATCGAGGAATACGCGCAGAAATGCGGCATGTATTTCGTGGCGGAGCGCTGGCTCGGCGGGCTTCTCACCAACTTCCATACCGTGAGCAACTCGATCGAGCGCCTGAAGGGCCTCGAAAAAATGTCCGAAACCGGCTCCTGGGACGCGGAAACCAAGAAGGAGATCCTCGACCTCACGCGTGAGCTAGCCAAGAAGCACAAGGTGCTCAAGGGCATCAAGGAGATGGCCAAGCTTCCCGACGCGCTCTTTATTATCGATCCCAAGAGGGAGGCGATCGCCGTCAACGAGGCCCGCAAGCTCGGCATCCCGATCTTCGCGGTCGTGGATACCAACTGCAATCCCGAGGAAATCGATTACCCGATCCCGGGCAACGACGACGCCATACGCGCCATCGCGCTCTTTCTCGAGGTGATGTCCAGGGCGATCATAGAGGGCCAGTCGGGCGGGCAGACCGACGGAGTCGAGGAGATCGAAGAGGTTGAAGCCGAGCCGGCGGTGGCCGACGAAGCGGCCGAATCCGCGGAAGAGGGCGACGCGAAGACGAAGTCCGCCGTGGAGGCAAAGGAGCAGTATCGCAAGAAGTACGAGGACCAGTACGACGCCGACGAGAAGACCTCGTGGTAAGTCGTCTTTCGGTTTATCAACAGATTGAAGGAGAAAGGAAACGTGGCTGATATAACATCCGACATGATAAAGGAGTTAAGGGAGAAAACGCAGGCGGGCATGCTCGACTGTAAAAAGGCCCTCATTGAGTGCGGCGGCGATATGGAGAAGTCGGTCGAGTACCTGCGCAAGAAGGGTCTCGCGTCGGCGAACAAGAGAATGGGGCGCGAGGCCCGCGAGGGCATCATCGCGTCGTACATCCACACCAACAGCAAGCTCGGCGTTCTTCTCGAACTCAATTGCGAGACCGACTTCGTCGCCAAGAACGCTGACTTCCACGAGCTGGCCAAGGAGATATCCATGCAGGTTGCGGCCTCGAGCCCGCTGTACGTGGACATCGAAGACGTGCCCGCCGAAGAACTGGAAAAGGAAAAGGACATCTACCGCGACCAGATGAAGGACTCCGGAAAACCCGAGCAGGTGGTCGAGAAGATCGTGGAGGGCAAGCTCAAGAAGTACTACTCCGAGGTCTGCCTCATGGAGCAGGAATACATAAAGGATCCCAAACTGACCATCCGCGATCTGGTCAAGAACAGGATCGCCACCTATGGCGAAAACATAACGGTCGGAAGGTTCGTGCGTTACAAGATAGGAAAGTGACGATGGAACCCTCGAGCGAGCAGCCGAATCTCAAATACCGGCGCATCGTCGTCAAACTCAGCGGCGAGGCCCTCGCGGGTGAGGATCGTTTCGGCATCAATCCCGAAACGGTGAAGAGGATCGCCCGCGAGATAGCCGAGGTCTACCGGCTCGGGGTGCAGGTCGCGGTGGTGGTCGGGGGTGGCAACATCTTCCGCGGCTCGGTGGGCAAGGCGCTCGGTATGGAGCAGACCACCGGCGACTATATGGGCATGCTGGCTACGGTGATCAACGCCCTGGCCATGCAGGACGCCCTGGAGAAGCTCGGAGCGCCGACGCGCGTGATGACGGCCTTCGAGATGCGCGCGGTCGCCGAGCCGTACATACGGCGCCGCGCCATCCGCCATCTCGAGAAGAAGCGCGTGGTAATCCTGTCGGCCGGCACGGGCAATCCCTTCTTCACGACCGACACCGCCGCGGGACTGCGCGCCATCGAGATCGGGGCCGAGGTGCTCATGAAGGCGACGAAAGTCGACGGCGTCTACGATTCGGACCCCGAGAAAAACAGCGGCGCCAGGAAGATTGACGCGATCGGCTACCTCGAGGTGATAGAGCGGCAGCTGCGGGTGATGGATCTCACCGCCATCTCGCTCTGTATGGACAACCACCTGCCGATAATCGTGTTCAATCTCCTCAACGAGGACTCCATCAGAAAGGCCGTTACGGGCCAGACCATAGGAACTACCATATCCTGAAATCACCGGAGGACAGGAATAATGATCGAAGACATAATTACGGATGCTGAAGAGAGGATGGCCAAGAGCATCAAGGCGCTCGAAAAAGAATTCGGCTCCATCCGCACGGGAAGGGCCAACCCGTCCCTCTTCGACGGGATCCGAGTCAACGTGTACGACTCCATGATGCCGCTCAACCAGCTCGCCACGATCTCGTGTCCCGAGCCGCGCCTGGTGGTGATTCAGCCCTGGGACCGAAACAACCTCACGGCGGTTGAGAAGGCCATCCTCAAGTCGGATCTTTCTCTCAATCCCAATAACGACGGCAACCTGATCCGCATCCAGATTCCGGACCTTACCGAGGAGCGCCGCAAGGAGTACGTCAAGCTCGCCAAGCAGAAGGCCGAGGAGTGCCGCGTGTCGATCCGTAACGTTCGGCGGGACGCGAACGACATGATCAAGGATCTCGAAAAACAGAAGGAGATATCCGAGGACGACTCGAAGGCGGCCGTGGCGAGGATACAGAAGATCACCGACCGATTCACCGAAGAGGTGCAGAAGCTGACCGACAACAAGGAGAAGGAGATCAGTCATATTTGATCCCATGATATCTCCCGGTTTCTCCGGTGCGGCCGCGAAGACTAACCGGTTTACCGGAGCTTCCGGGGCATCGCCCCGGCGCGTACCGGCGGCGCCGTCTGAAGCGGCCGGGAGGTACCGGGCGCGACGGTGTAACCGAATAGAACAATTCCACCCATACGGCATGTAATGAAAGACTACGCGAGCCTTATCGACAGGGAGAGGGTCCCGCGCCATGTCGCCATCATCATGGACGGCAACGGCCGCTGGGCAAAAAAGCGTTCGCTCCCGCGCGTCGAAGGCCACCGCAGGGGAGCGCAGGTAATCGAGTCGCTCATGGACGCCGCGATCGAGCTGGGGATAGGGGTTGTTTCGCTTTATGCTTTTTCCACCGAAAACTGGTCCAGGCCAAAGGACGAGATAGCCGGCATCTGGAGGCTGCTCGAAATTTTCTTCGAGGCCAATATTGAAAAGATCAGGGGAAAGGGCGTATTGCTCCGCCATTCGGGTTCCATGCGGCATCTTCCCGCATCGACCAGGCGGATCATAGAGGATTCGGTCGGCCAGACGCGTGGCAACGGCGTGATCACACTCAACTTCTGTCTCAATTACGGAGGCCGCCAGGAGCTTCTCGACGCCGTTAACGGCTGGGCGGCCTCGCGCAGGCCCGGCGACAGGATTACCGGCAGGGCGCTCGAGCGGCACCTTTATACGGCGGGTCTGCCCGACGTCGATTTATTGATACGGACCAGCGGGGAGCACCGCATCAGCAATTTCCTGCTCTGGCAGGTCGCCTATGCGGAGATGATATTCACCCGGGTGCTCTGGCCGGATTTCAAGCCGCGCCAT
The DNA here is from genome assembly GCA_964625625.1 of uncultured Leptospirales bacterium. Lineage (GTDB taxonomy): Bacteria > Spirochaetota > UBA4802 > UBA4802 > UBA5368 > MVZN01. Next base: position 37,612 of record CAZVEG010000015.1, read on the forward strand.
CTGTATCGGATGATTTACGAATACCAGCAGAGGGATAGGAGGTTCGGCGGACTATGAACGAGACATCAACGAGAATACTCAGCGCCGTCGTGGCGCTGCCGGTTTACTGCTTCCTGGTGGTCACCGATCTGTTCTACTCGCTCCCCATTCTGATCGCATCGCTCGTCATTTCGCTTGGCTGTCTTTACGAATACTACCAGATAAGCTCCCGCGACGAAGGGAACAGGCCCTTCATCGGCGCCGGCATGGTTATGGCGGCGGTCGTAAACATCATAATGTATCTTTACGCTTTTGGAAAAGTCTACGGGTACGCGGCTTATGTCCCGCCCTACGACGCCCGGTTCGTTTTTGCGATACTGGCGATCGGGCTGCCTATAATCTTCGCGGTTCACATTTACAGGAGACCTGTGGCGGGTGGTATCTATTCGCTCGCGACGACGGTCTTCGGGGTCGTTTTCATCGCGTTCCTGTTTTCGCATATCATACTCCTGAAGGCCCTGAAGGACGGCTATATCTACGTCCTCATCCTGAACGCCATCGTCATGCTCAACGATTCGGGCGCGTATTTCGGTGGTGTGTATTTCGGAAGGCACAAGGCGGGTTTCAAGGTATCCCCGAACAAGTCGTGGGAGGGGTATTTCTCGGGGCTTCTGACCAGCATCATCGCGATGCTCCTCATCAGCCTGGTGCTCGAGTCTTTTTTCGGCAAGAGCCTTTTCAATATGATCGAGGCGACGATCATCGGTATCGCGATCAGCGTGATCGGTAATATCGGCGACCTGGCGGAGTCCGCGATCAAGCGCGACGGCTCGATCAAGGACTCCGGTTCGCTCATCCCGGGGCACGGGGGAATCTGGGACGTGTTCGATTCCATGATCGTTACGCTGCCGCTTTTCTATTATTATCTTGTACTCAAGGGCGTCCAGTGAGCCGGCGCCGATGTCCGTAACGGTCAGCATTCTGGGCTCAACCGGGTCCATCGGCGTTTCGGCGCTCCGGGCCATTCGCTCGCAGGGCGGCGATTTCAGTGTGTACGGACTTTCCTGCAACCGCAACACGGCGCTTCTCGGGGAGCAGATCGAGGAATTCCACCCCGCGGTGGTGGCCGTGGCGGCAAATGACGAATCGCGCGCGTGCTGTGCAGAACTGCGGCGCCGTTTCCCCGGGGTCGAGTTTTTCGACGGAACGGATGGCGTCCTCGAACTGGCACGGCGCGATGTCGATATAGTGCTTTCGGCCATCGTCGGCGCCGCGGGACTGCGGCCGACGCTCGAGGCCGTGCCGCACGCGCGACGGATCGCGCTCGCCAACAAGGAGACGCTCGTCATGGCGGGCGGGCTCTTTATGGACAGAGTACGGGAGCACGCCGTGGAGCTCATCCCGGTGGACAGCGAGCACAGCGCGATATTCTCGCTTCTGGAGAACATGGATTCGTCCGAGGTCGAGCGGATCATCCTCACCGCGTCGGGAGGGAGCCTCCGCGATCGAAGCGCTGACGATCTTGGAAGCGTAACTCCCGGTGAGGCGCTCAACCACCCGACCTGGAGCATGGGAAGCAAGATCACGATCGACTCGGCCACGCTCATGAACAAGGGGCTCGAGGTGATCGAGGCGCATCATCTTTTCGACGCGCCGTACGACTCCATCGACGTGCTCATACACCCGGAGAGCGTCATTCACTCCATGGTGGAAACGATCGACGGTTCGATGTACGCGTTACTCGGCGTTCCGGACATGGCCCTGCCCATCCTCAACGCCCTGTCGTACCCCGAGCGGCGGCGCAATCCGTTCGGCCGCCTGCGGCTCGAGGAGCTCGGAAGTCTCAATTTCCGATCGCCGGACGCGAGTCGTTATCCCGCGCTCGCACTGTGCTATGACGCGGGTCGTGCCGGCGGGACGACCCCGGCCGTACTGAACGGCGCAAACGAAACGGCCGTCGGCCTCTTCCTCGAGCACAGAATCGGGTTCACCGACATCGTGCGCCTGGTCGAAGAGGTGCTGGCGCTTCACCGGCCGGTGGCGGAACCGGGTATTGAAGATATTTTCCTGGCCGATGTCTGGGCAAGGGAAGCCGTACATACTATTTTGCGAGGTTAATGATGGCGACACTTACATACATACTGGCCGCGGTGGTCCTTCTCGGGCTGTGCATATTCGTGCACGAACTGGGGCATCTCCTGGGCGGCAGGATGGTTGGCATAAAGGCGAGGGTCTTTTCCATCGGTTATGGCAGGGGCTTCATCAAAAAGCAGGTCGGTGATACGACATACCAGCTGACGCTGATCCCGTTCGGGGGGTACTGCCAGTTTTACGGGGAGGACCCCTCCGAGGACCGCAAGGGCGAATCGTACGAGTTCCTCTCCGCCCATCCGCTCAGGCGCGTGGTGACGGTCGTCATGGGGCCGCTTTTTAATCTCTTCTTCGGGATCATCCTCTTTTTCACGATGAACATGATCGGTTATGACGTCGAGACCAACCGGGTGATCATTCCCGACTACTTCACCCAGGGAGAGTACATATCCCCGGCCTACACGGCCGGCATACGCAGCGGCGACGCGATCGTCGGTATAAATTCAAAAAAAATATCGTCCTTCCAGGACATACAGAACTCGATCGTCTTTTCGGACGGTCGTCCGGCCGCGATCCGCGTGCTGCGCGATGGCCGCGCGATGGATTTCACCGTGACGCCGAAAAGGTTCGCGGCGAAGGGATATTACACGCTGGGCGTCATGCCCTATGGCGAGCGGGTCCTGGTGGTGCGGAGCCTCGAGGACGAGGCTGCCCATGGCGCCGGGATGCTCCAGTTCGACGAGGTCAGGGCCGTTGACGACCGGACGGTAAAAACGCCCGCCGATTTTACCGAATACGTCCGGGCCAACGCCGGCAAAGAGATCATCATGCAGGTGGTCAGAGGCGGAAGGGAGATGAAGATCCCCGTAACGCCGAGACTCAAGGAGACGATCAGCATACAGGAATTCGAGGATGCCCGGTTTAAAGGAGAGAAGATCGAGCTCTCGACGGACAAGCTCGATCTCGTGAAAAATGGTATCGCACGGGGGACCGTCAGGATAAACGGCGAGCGGGTGCTCTCGTTCGGCGATTTTCAGAAGCGCCTGGAAAGGAACCGGGGAAAGGTCGTACGGCTTGAAACCGCCGGGGGGAGCTACACCGGTCGCGTCGCCTACGAAAAATTCGGTTTCATCGGCGTGGAGACGGGTGTCGCCCCGGAAATGGTACCGCTGCGATTCGGCCTCGCCGACGGCTTCGTGAAATCGCTCGTCGATCCGTATGATTTTATCGTAATGAACGTCAAGGGTATCGGCATGCTCTTCGCCGGCGAGCTCGACGTGCGGCAGAATCTCTCGGGGCCCATCCGCATCGCGAAGATAGCAGGAGACACGGCCTACTATCGCGGGCTGTCCGCCTTCATCATCCTGATGGCGAAGATCTCGATCATACTCATGGTGATGAACCTGCTTCCCATTCCCGCGGTCGACGGCAGCTTCATAGTCTTTTTCACCTACGAGGCGATCAAGGGAAGTCCGATCAACCAGAAGGTGCTCGAGAAGATCCAGTTCGTGGGGATCGCGCTCCTGATTATCCTCGGGGTGTTCGTCATATTCAACGACCTGAGCTTCTTCCCGTTTTTCCAGAAGCTCTTCCAGTAGGGGACGGGGCGCACTCCCCGTCACCGGCGGGGTGCGCCGCGGGCGGGCCGTCGCGTGCGACGGAATATTTCCGGTGGCTGTCGGTGTAACCCGTGAGCGATTTCAGAAAAAAAACGCGCGTCGTCAGTGTCCGCGGCCTTTCTATCGGCGGCGGTCCGGTGTCGATCCAGTCGATGACGAACGTCCCGATCGAGGACACGGCGGCGACCATCGCGCAGATCGAACGGCTCCGCGAGGCGGGAGCACAGCTCGTCCGCGTGGCCTTGCGTAACGAATCCTCACTCGAGCATCTTAAAATCGTTCGCGCCGCGGTCGACATGCCGCTTTCCGCCGACGTGCATTTCAATCACCGCATCGCGATCGGCGCGATCGAGGCCGGCATCGACAAGGTTCGCATCAATCCCGGCAATATCGGGGATAACGATAAGGTCCGCGAGGTTGTGCGTGCCGCGAAGGAACGCGGTGTGCCGATCAGGATCGGCGTGAACGGCGGGTCGATCGACCGGGCGAAGTATCCCGTTCTCGACGCCGCGAGCCTCGTCGCCTCGGCGATGGACCACGTCCGCGTCCTCGAGCACAATGATTTCTTCGACATCGTCGTGTCAATCAAGGCCTCGGACGTCCGGCTCACCGTGGAGGCCAATCGCCTCTTCGCCGCGACCGCGCCCTACCCGCTCCATGTCGGGCTCACCGAGGCCGGGTACGGGCTTTCGTGCGTCGTCCACAGTTCGGTCGCGATAGGCTCCCTGCTCCTCGACGGAATCGGCGATACCATTCGCGTCTCCATGACCGGCGATCCGGTGGAGGAGGTGGTCGTTGCGAAGAAGATACTGGAGGCCGCGGGCCTGCGGACGGCGCCGGTGCGCATCATCGCCTGCCCGACCTGCGGCCGCACGGATCCGTCGCTCGACCTTCTTTCGCTCGCACAGGAAGTGGAGAGGGAAATCGCGGCGCGGTTCGGCGAAGGGCTCGAGCGCTCGGGACGCGGAATTGTCGTCGCGGTCATGGGCTGCGAGGTTAACGGTCCGGGAGAGGCGGCCCATGCCGATGCGGGTATCGCCGGAGGGCGCGGAGGGGCCATGCTGCTTTTCGCGAAAGGGAAAAAACTGCGCAGGATCACTTCGGGCGAGGCGGTGCACGCGCTTGCCGACGAGGTGGAGCGTATATTACGGGAGGGATCGGAATGAAGAAAGCGAAGGCCGAAGAAAGGAATTATATTTTTCCGAAAGGCTTCCTCTGGGGGAGCGCGTCCTCGGCGTTCCAGGTGGAGGGCGGGTGCGCGCATCACGATTTTTACGACTGGGCCCGGCAGGGGAGGATAAAGGACGGCACCAGCCCGATCGACGCCGTGCGCTTCTGGGAATACTACAGGGGTGATATCGCGCTCATGAGGAAAATGAACCACAATGCGGTCCGCATCGGCATCGAATGGGCGCGGATCGAGCCGTCCGAGGGGGCCTTCGACGATAAGACGCTCGCCCACTACCGGGCGATCCTCGGGGAGATGCGCAAGGCGAAGATCAGCCCCATGGTCACGCTGCATCATTTCGCCAATCCCATGTGGCTGGTACGCATGGGGGGCTGGGAGAATCCCCGCGCCGCGGAGTATTACCTCCGTTTCGTCAAAAAAGCGGTGGAATCGCTCGGGGACCTCGTCGACATCTGGAACACCATCAACGAACCGTCGGTCTACGCCGTCGCCGCCTATCTCTTTGGCGAGTTCCCTCCGGGAAAGAAAAGCTTCCGCCTGTGCCTGCGCGTGATGGACGTGCTGATCGAGGCGCATGTCCGGGCTTACGCGGCGATTCATGAAATACACGACAGGAAGAACTGGAGCGGGGCGCGGGTCGGGATCGCCAAGCACCTGCGCACATTCGATCCGCTCCACGAGAAAAGCCTCCTCGACCGCGCCGCGGCTCGCATCATGGACCGGTACTTCAACAACCGATACCTGGAAAAAATCAGCGCGAAGGGCCGCACGATGGACATCCTCGGCATCAACTATTATTCCGGTGACCTGGTTAAATTCCCCATGAAGATGCTGACCCGGCCGGATCTTCCGAAGAACAAGCTGGGATGGGACATCTATCCCGAGGGCCTGTACCGCGTCGTCAAGCGATACTGGGACCTGTACCGCCTGCCGATCTACATTACCGAAAACGGAACCTGCGAGGACGGCGACGATATCCGCCCGCGTTATATCCTCGACCACCTCTACCAGCTGCGGCGAGCCATCGGCGAGGGCGTGGACATCGCCGGCTACTATCACTGGTCGACCCTGGACAACTTTGAACTGGTGGACGGCCTCATGTCGCGTTTCGGGCTGGTGCACGTGGACCACGATCATCCGAAACGCAGGCGCACGATCAAGCCCAGCGGCCGCATGTACGGAGAGATAGCGCGTTCGGGCGGCATTACTGAAAGCATCGTACGGAAATATGTGCCCGACTGGCGGCCGTAAGCGCGCGCTGCCGGAGCCGGCGCGTTTTATCGAAATCCCGGCGGGGATGTACGAAATCGGTATAACAGGAGCCTTTCTTTCTGGAGTCGCCCGCGCCGCAGGCGGTGAAGATCTGCCGGCCGCCTATATCGCGACCGCGGTTCCACACCGGACGGTGCGCCTGGAGCGTGTTCGTCTCTCCCGCTTCCTCGTTACCGCGGCCGACTTCGAGGAGTTCGTCGGTTCGACCGGATTCATCACCGAGGCCGAGCGCGAGGGATGGGGCTGGACCTGGGAGGGCGGATGGACGAAGAGGGAAGGCCTTTCGTGGCGGTGTCCCTTCGGCGGGGATGTCGACAGGGATTACTGGAGCGGGCGCGAATTTATGCCGGCGCTCCAGGTGAGCTGGAACGACGCGGATGCCTGGTGCCGGTGGATGTCGGGTGAAACCGGTGAAAGCATCCGCCTTCCGTCGGAAGCCGAATGGGAGGCGTTCGGCCTACTCTCCGGAGTCCGGTCAATAAGCGAAATACCTTCTGGCGAAACCAGGATCGCGGTGGACACGGCGGGGGATTTCTTTGAAATGCTTTCCGGGATATTCTCCGCGAACGCGGCCCTGCATCCGGCCGGAGTATTGTGGGAGTGGACGGCGGACTGGTTCGGGGCCTATCCCGGAGGAGGGCCCGACGCCGATTACGGCGAGGTGTACCGGGTGCTTCGCGGCGGTTCGCTCGCCAGTCACCCGCTGCAGCGCTGCCGCGAATACCGCTTCCGTCGCTGCCCGACGGCGAGAAGCCCCTTTTACGGCTTCCGTTTCGCCCTTGGCTGAGATGGCGCCGCGATACCGTCGCCTATCACGTCGGCCATGAAATCGCGGAAATCTCTGTCCCCGATCTTCATGGCGGCCATGAGGCCGAGCTTCTTGTACTGCAGCATCCCCTCGGCCACCGATGCCAGTAAGAGCGACAGCATCATCGGATCGACCTTCCTGAATTCTCCCGCCGCGATTCCCGCGCTCACGGTTTCGGACATGAGCCTCAGGATCTCCGCCATCTTTTCAGCGATGGCCTCACGACCGCTTTCACCCTCGGCGTCGAACTCGGCCTTGTATTCCATGAGGATGTTGTAGTAGTCCCCGTTCCGGTAAAAAAAGTCCATGTACGAATCGAAGGTCGAGATGAGCTTCTGGGGATTGCTCTTTCGCCGCGCCATGCCTTCCGAGAATTTCGCAAGAAGCATTTCTATCGCCTCGAGGCAGATGGTCGTATAGATGTCTCGCTTGTTCTTAAAGTGGAAATAGATAGCGCCGGTGGTGAGCCGCGCCTTCGAGGCGATGGTCCTGATCGAGATGCCGTTGTAGCCGAACTTCAAGAAGAGCTGCCGCGAGACCTCGAGTATTTTTTCTTTATTGTTGTTCTTCATTCGTATATGCTCGTTCGTAATCCGCACGCGTCGCGCATGCGGATAGATGCATAACACTGTTATGCTCGGCTGTCAAGTGATTATAAAACCCGGCATGCCGGATACAATGGAGTCTTTGCTTGACCAGGTGTCCTTGCGAGTCCAGGCGTTTTCGGGGTGTGGCAATCTCGTAAAGTATCCGGTTTCCAGTGAAAACGTGTTGCCGTTCGAGATCGCCACAGCAGCCCGCGGCCGCCTCGCGATATTTCTGTCATTCAGGCAACAGGTTCAATGTTCGATCCTGCAAACCGGGAGTACTCATGGAATTGACGGGAGGTCACCGTGAAGAAACGCGTTGTCGTTACCGGCGGTACGGGCTTTATCGGGGCCGCCCTGTGCGCCGAGCTTGAAGCGGCGGGTTACGATATTGTCGTGCTCTCCCGTGGGGAGGGGGCCGGTGTTTCCGGAATACGCAGGGTCCGCTGGGACGCGCGCGGACCGCAGGGCTGGGGACACGAGGTCGACGGGGCCTTCGCGATCGTGAATCTCGCCGGCGACAACATCGGTTCGGGGAGATGGACGGCGGGGAAGAAGCGGGCGATCCGCGAAAGCCGTATCGACGCGGGGAGGGCCGTCACCGCGGCGGTCTCCGCGGCGCGGGCAAAGCCGAAAATCGTGCTGCAGGCGTCGGCGATCGGGTGGTACGGGGACAGGGGGGATGAAAAGCTTGCCGAGGATTCGGCGCGGGGCGAGGGATTCCTGCCATCGGTCGCCCGCGAGTGGGAGGATTCCACCACCGAGGTCGAGGACTTCGGCATGCGACGCGTGATCGTGCGGACGGGCGTGGTGCTCGGGCGCGGCGGGATGCTCAAGCGCGCGGCGCTTCCGTTCAGGCTCTTCGCGGGTGGAATCCCCGGCGGTGGACGGCCGTGGTTTTCGTGGATACATCTGCGCGACGCCGTCAGGGCCATCCGGTTTGTCATTGAACGAAAAGACGCGAGTGGAGTGTACAATCTCACCTCGCCCGCGCCGGTGCGGACCGCGGAGTTTTACCGTCAGCTCGGCAGAGCGCTTCACCGTCCCGTCTGGATGCCGCTTCCGGCCTTTGCGCTCAAGATCGCCTTCGGGGAGATGGCGCGCGAGCTCATGCTCTCGGGACAACGAGTGCTGCCGGAACGGCTGCTGGAAGCGGGATTCGAATTTAAGTTTCCGGGCCTCGAACAGGCGCTTGCGGAAATTTTTAAGGATTGGGGCAGGTAGTGTGCCGGTGAAGAAAGAAGGACCCGGTCAGCGTTTCTCCGTCGTTCCGCGGTTTCGCAGAATCGCGTACTCGAAGCCGTCTATCAGCACGTAGAACGACGCGGCGTTGATGTTT
>CAZVEG010000016.1:0-46463 GCA_964625625.1 uncultured Leptospirales bacterium
CGGTTGGCCATGTCGATAATATGTACAAGGGTCGCCCCCGGCCCGTCCTTTACCACCCCGCCCCGAGGCAGACCGCTTCGATCCCGCGCGCAGGAAAGCACCGCGACCGCAGAGAGAATTAATATAAAGCTCATCCGCATGCCGGAAGTGAACACCTTGAGGCCCGGCAGGTCAAGCGATTTGACGGTCCGGGCCACGGCGGGATGAATTAACTTGACACACCCGTTCGGCCGCCGCTAGCATAGTAGACCTGTTGCGAAACTGACAAGTGTCATCGCGAGGAGGCCGCAGGCCGACGTGGCGATCTTAAAAGGCGGCACGTCTTCACTGGAGAACCAAATGCTTTATGAGATTGCCACGCCCCGATACGACCGGGGCTCGCAATGACACCTGGGGAAGCAACAACTCTGATAAATATTGATACCGGGAGGGTCACCCGTAATGACGAAGCCATCTCAGACGGCCGTCGCCCTGCTCATCGTGTTTTTCGCCGCGTGCACATCCCTGCAAAGCGATGAAGAAACGGGGGAGGTTTCACTGCTCTTCTGCGGCGACGTGATGCTCGACTGGGGCATTCGTGAGGCCGTTGAGAAAGAGGGGTACGACTTTCCGCTCAGACGGATACGTTCCTTTCTCGCCGGTTTCGATTACCGGTTCTTCAACCTGGAAGGCCCGATTTCAGACCAGGGGGACCCGCATGCCGATAAAAAATACATCTTCAATGTCCCTTCCGGGATGGTTCGCGTGCTGGCCGAAGGCCGGCTCGACGGAGCGATGCTGGCCAACAATCACATGTCGGATTTCGGCAATATCGCCCTTCTCAATACCATCTCCAACCTTTCGGCGGCGGGCATACGATCCGCTGGTGCCGGAATCGACGCGGAAACGGCATCTCTTCCGATACTGGTCGCGAAAAAGGGGGTCTCCATCGCGGTCTTTTCGTACACCAATCTCGGCTACAGGGACGCCTACGCACTGCCGACCGCGCCGGGCATCGCACGCGCGGCGATTGAATCGATGCGGAAGGACATCGAACAATTCCGGCGTTTTACCGACTTCGTCGTCGTTAACCTCCACTGGGGCGATGAATACACCAATTACCCCTCCGAGGACCAGATCGAGCTGGCCCGCGCGCTGGTGGACGGCGGAGCCGACGCCGTTATCGGACATCACTCCCACGTCTACCAGGGAATCGAGGTTTATCGCGGAAAACCCATCGCCTACTCGGTCGGTAATTTTCTGTTTGGGTCGAAAAACGAGGACATCCGTGACAACATCGTCATGGCCCTGTATTTCGGCAGGGAAGGACTGTCGTCCATGCGGGTGTACCCCATCAGCGGGAACACGGCGTCGCATCCTTTCCAGCCGGCGCGGCTTTCCGGCAGGTACGCGCAGGACGTATTGAAACATGTACTGGAAATATCCCGTCCACTGAAATCTGATTTTTCGAAAAAGGCGGTCATGGACGATTCCACGCTTTTCTACCGCTTCGACACCGCGCCCAGACAGCGCTGAGAGCGATTGCTCACTCCTCAAGCAGCGCCCGGATGACCTGCTCGGCACCTTCGGCGCACACGTCGACATTATACCCGCCCTCGAGAAAGGCGATAAGCCGGTCGGAGGCGTGCCTGCGCGCGACATCCCTGAGCATTCTGGTGAAACGGTAATACATGTCCCCGGTGAGATTGATTGAGGAAAGGGGATCGTCACGATGCGCGTCGAATCCCGCGGAGACGAGCACAACCTCCGGCCTGAATCGTTCGAGCTCCGGGACCACTCTCTCATTGAACGCCTGCAGGTAATGACTATTGCCGCTTCCGGCCTTAACCGGGATATTGAGCGTGTAACCCAGCCCCTGGCCGAACCCGATGTCCGTCTCGGCGCCGGTGCCCGGATAATACGGGTACTGATGGAGGCTGATATAATAAACCGAGTCGTCGTCCTGGAACGCGTCCTGTGTCCCGTTTCCATGATGGACGTCCCAGTCCACTATCGCCACCCTCCCGACGCCATACTCCGTCTGGATGTAACGAGCGGCGATCGCCACGTTATTGAAAAAACAGAAGCCCCCGGCCTTCTGACTTTCGGCGTGATGACCCGGAGGGCGTACCGCGCAAAAACCGTTGGCGACCCTTCCACTCATCACCGCGTCGCACATGTTGAGACACCCCCCCACCGCGGACAGGGCGACATGGTATGTCCTGGTACACACCGTGTTGTCCACCGAATCGAAAAACTCCTCTCCGGACTCGATCCCCTGCTTCACACGCTCGATATATGCTTTCTTGTGGATCAGTTCCAGGTGACGCTCGTCGGCCGTGCGGGTCGGCACCGGGAGGACTTTATCCATATATCCGCCCGCCTCGAGTCTCCGAAGCATCGTCCGCAACCTCTCCGCCCGCTCCGGGTGTCCCTCTCCGGTCTCGTGTTCGAGAAAAACATCGTCATACAGAAAGGCCGTCTTCATCATGGCAACCCCCGCGAGAGCACCTTACCGTAATGAACATCATGCCGCCATTATGGTTATATTATTATAAATATACCCGTTTCGTGCAAGTAATTAATCACCCCCCGCGAGCGGGTGGCGGGGTTAAATCATTTGACAAAACCGGCGTATACGCCGACAATTCCTCCTTCCGATGGAAGGATCATGATAACGGTACGACTTCGAACAACCCTGTCCTGTTCCCCCGGAGAGGCGTTCGGGCACTTCGAGAGCATTGCCGCACTCGGAGGCCTTAAAAAGGAGCTGGTGGGGGCGAGAATAGTCCGCAGCGAGCCGGGCCTCGAGATTGCGGACGCGATACTGCGTCTGCCCGTCTTCATACGGGCGGCCGCCCGGCTCAAATACACGACCGTACCTGAAACATTTGCGGAACTGAAGCAGATAAAGGGCCCGTTCGCGGAATATCGCTGGACGTACTCTTTCGGGGAAATCGGCGGAATGGCCCGGGTCGACACGGAGGCGATGATCAGGCTGCCGCTGGGCCCCATCGGTTTTCTGCTCGGGCTCGCCATCGGCCCCGGCATCAGAGGAAAGATGCGCCGCGAACTCAAAACACTGGAGAAGCTAACAGCGCCCCGATAATGACAAAAACCAGACCGATCATCGTTCAAAGCGACAACACCATCCTGCTTGAGGTGGACAATCCGAATTTCGAGAACGCGCGCGACGCGATTTCCCCCTTTGCGGAGCTCGAGAAGAGCCCGGAACACATTCACACCTATAGAGTCACGCCGTTGTCCCTGTGGAACGCGGCCTCCGCGGGCCTCACGACAGGCGCCATCATCGACGCGCTCGGGCGTTACTCCCGTTACGACATCCCCGAGATCGTGCTCACCACGATCGCCGAGCAGATGCGCCGCTACGGCCTCATACGGCTGGTCAAAAAGGACGGCCGGATGCTCCTGGTTTCATCCGATTCACTGCTCCTTAACGAAATCGTCCGCGACCGGAAGATCCAGTCCTATATCGCCGGCACGGTCGACGAATTCACGGTGGAGGTGAAGGCGGACCTGAGAGGCCACATCAAGCAGGCGCTGATCAAGATGGGCTTCCCGGTGGAGGACACGGCCGGCTACGAGGAGGGCGATCCGCTGGTATTCGGCCTTCGCTCGACCGCGCTGTCGGGCAATCCCTTCGTTATCCGCGATTACCAGCAGAGCGCCGTCAACGCCTTCTATCGCGGCGGCGGTCCGGACGGGGGCAGCGGAGTGGTGGTGCTGCCCTGCGGCGCGGGAAAGACCATGGTGGGGATAGGCGCGATGTCCCTGCTTCAGACCGAAACGCTCATACTGGTGACGAACACGGTCGCGATACGCCAGTGGCGCGAGGAACTGCTCGACAAGACCGATATTCCACCCGAGATGATCGGCGAGTTTTCCGGGGAAAAGAAAGAGGTGAAGTCCGTCACCGTCGCCACCTACAACATCCTCACCTACCGGAAAAAGAAGAACGAAAGTTTCCTCCACTTCGACCTCTTCCGCTCCAAGAACTGGGGACTCATCATCTACGACGAGGTGCATCTTCTCCCGGCGCCGGTATTTCGCATGACCTCGGAGATACAGTCCAAGCGCAGGCTGGGACTCACCGCCACGCTCATCCGCGAGGACGGGATGGAGGCGGACGTCTTCAGCCTTATCGGCCCCAAAAAATACGACATGCCCTGGAAGATACTCGAAAAGTCGAACTGGATCGCCGAGGCGATCTGTACGGAAATACGCATCGAGCTCCCCGAGCACCTTCGCTACCAGTATTCCATAGCGAAGGACCGCGAGAAATTCCGCATCTCATCCGAGAACGAGGACAAGATCGACATCGCGCGGACGATACTCGATCATCATCAGGGAGCGAGCGTCCTCATAATCGGCCAGTACATATCGCAGCTCGAGGAGCTGGCGCGGCGTTTCAGGTATCCGCTCATCACCGGAGCCACACCCATCTCCGAACGCGAAACGCTCTATTCCGATTTCAAGAAGGGCAACATCAAGGTACTCATCGTATCGAAGGTGGCCAACTTCTCCATTGACCTGCCCGACGCCAATGTGGCCATACAGGTTTCCGGCACATTCGGATCACGCCAGGAGGAGGCGCAGCGCCTCGGGCGGATACTGCGGCCCAAAAAGGGCGAGAACCGCGCGTATTTCTACACCATCATCACCTCGAACAGCGTGGAGGAAAAGTTCGCCCACAACCGCCAGCTCTTCCTCACCGAACAGGGCTACACCTACGTAATCCTGAACCGGGAAATGTTCAATGAGCGTTTTTAAAACGCTCGCCGCCGCGCTCACGATCAACCTGCTCGCAACAGTCCCGTCATTCTCCGCCGGGACGCGCGCGGTTCTGTTGACCGACAAAATCGGCGTGCTCGTTTCGGAAAACAATGGCAAAAGCTGGAACCGGTTCACCGATGGGCTCCCCGGAGATATCAACCCTCTTTCGATAACCGTTGACGCGGCCGGCGGCCTCTATCTCCTCACCCGCCATTCAGGCGCATTCGGCAGACCGAGGGGCGCTTCCGCATGGCGGGCCCTCGGCGGCGAGCAATTCCGCCTGCGCTCGGAGCTGCACCCGGAGCGTTATCGGAAAATAACCGCGTTCGCCGTCGACAACGCCCGGCCGGGTGTGCTTGCGCTCGCCACCAAGCACGCGCTGTACCGTTCGCGCGACCACGGTCGCAACTGGACGGACGTTCCCATGAGGGCGATTGAACACAACCACTACATAACCGCGCTCGCTTTCGGGGCTTCGGGTGTTCTTTACGCGGGGACCTCGTTCCACGGTATATACCGCGTCACCGATCGCGGACTCGTTCCATCATCGGCGGGCCTTCCCCGCGAGCCCTACTCGGCGGATGTGTCCTTTCACGAGGAGATAGGCGCGATCGCGGCCGACGCGTCAAACCCGGACCTGGTGTACGCGGGCCTCAATTTCGGCGGTGGTCTGTATGGCAGCAGGGACGGCGGCCGCTCGTGGAAAAACCTGGGCACGCCGCCCGGCAGCACGACTGAGCAACTCATCGGCGAGCTTCGCGCAGGGAGTGATTCGCTGTTCGTGTCCGCGGGCGCCGCGGTCTGGCGCCTGAATCTTCGCACCGGCGTGTGGAGCGAGCTTAAAGTGGAAAGAGTGATGCGCCGCGTTCCGCCCGTCGTTAATCCGCTCGTCCTCCTGACCCTGGAGGGCACCGGCGCTTATCCACCGCTTTTTTATCGAATCGGCACGCCGGAAATCCGGCGGGGAAACGACTTCCGTGCACGTGCCGCCGGCAAAAAAGCGCTCTATGCGGGCATTCCCGCCGTACGTCGCAACCTCGCGGGGCTCATCGCCACCGTTCACGCCTGCGGGATGAACTCCATGGTAATCGACATGAAGGACGACCAGGGGAACCTGTACTTCCCGACGAACGACGAGACCGCGCTTCGGTCGGGAGCCGCGCGAAAACCGATCGATGTCCGGGCGGTACTCGGCGCGCTTCGGCGTGAAGGCATCTATTCCATAGCCCGGGTGGTGGTCTTCAAGGACCCGAATTTGTTCCGGTATGACAATCACCGCCACGCGATCTGGAACGCACGCACGAATTCGCCCTGGCGCGGCAGCGAGGGCGAATACTGGGTGGACCCCCATTCACCGCTGGTGCAGGAATACAACATCGCGCTCTCGAGGGAGCTCGCCGCGCTCGGTTTCGACGAGATACAGTTCGATTATATCCGCTTTCCCTCGGACGGGCCGACGCACCTGTGTCGATACCGCCATCGCCGGCTCGGGGACGGATTCAAGTCTGAAGTTATCGGCGATTTCCTCGCGCGCGCCAAACGAACCCTGTCCGTCCCGCTTTCGGTCGACATCTATGGCTTCAACGCCATGTACCGCTTCGGCAACTGGATAGGCCAGGATGTGGAGGAGATCGCCGCGATCGTCGACGCCGTCTGCCCCATGGTATACCCCTCGCATTTCGGCGGCAGGTATTACCGGCGCTTCCCCGGCGACGAGCACCCCTACCGGATCGTGCTCGACAGCGGGGTCCGCGCCCGCGTCATCACCGGGGACGGCGCGCCGATGCGGCCCTATCTGCAGGCTTTCAAAATGCTCTCCCCCACCTGGGGGCCCGGGTACATCCGGAGCCAAGTGAACGGCGTCGTCGAAAGCGGCGTGAGCGGCTATACCTTCTGGAACGCGAAGGGCGAGTACGACATGGTCAGGCGTGCCGCGTCCGGAACCGGAACCGCCGAACGATAAATCCCGGGCGACAGGCCCGAGCGCTCAAGATTCGACAGCCGGATGCCGATATTTACGGCATGAAGATTTCATCGGGTATCGCGGAGATAAACCTCTCCACCCATCGGGGCAACCGGATCGTTTCGGAAAAGGCCTTCCTGTGGCCAGCCTACAACGCGGGGAAGGTGACCTCGATCCACGGCATAATGCGCCAGACCGAGTCGAACGCAACCTACATCAAGCCCTCTCCCGAGGAGCGCGAACGGCTGCTCGGCGACCTCTTCAATTCGCCCGCGCCGGAGTACTCGGCGAAGGGCCGCGTGTACGCAAATCGCTACCTCTCGTACCAGCCCGGCACCTTCTTCGACGCCCTGGCCTGAAAACGCAGAAAACGCTTGCCGTGCCCTTCGTCCTTGTGTATATTATTCCCCGAACAAACAGACCGGGTTGTTCCGGGGCCGCAAAATCATTCGGAAGTTCTTAGGTCCGACTTGCGGCCACCCGGCAACCGTATCTTTATTTAATCTACAATCGATTATCACAATCATCAAATGGAGGAAAATCCATGAGAAAGTTTTTCGCGGTACTTGCGGTGTTTGCCTTCGTGTTCGTCTTATCGTACGGCGCGCAGGCGCAGACGATGACGACGGATGTAGTGTTTTTGAAGGCCGGGTATATTCCTACATCGATAGCCAGCTATGATGAAACCGGCTACGATGATATTGAGTCAAGGGGATTGGCCATCCAGGGAGAATATAATTTGAATTTCGATGGTTTCTGGCTGGGATTCGGCCTGGAATACCAGAGGTTAAAATCCGAGATCGACGGGGAAGATGGTCATTTCAACCAGTTCATTCAGCCTATGATCTCCGCGAAATATGCCGCATTGGGCGGTCTGTATGTGGGCGCCGGACTTTCGGGGAAATACCTGATTGCGACCGAAGAGGTAGGAGCAGCAGGCAGTGAATACGAATGGGAAAAGAAGATCGACCTGTGGGCGAACGGCATTCTCGGTTATTACACACCGATCGGGGAAGGCATATTTCTCGATCTTGAGGGCCGCTTCGGATACAATATCACCCAGAACCAGTTCTCGAAGGTAAAGGATGATTCCACCGATTATGATATCAAGTCGAACTACGACATAGCCTTCTACGTCGGCGTCGGTTTCCGCGCGGCCGCGTCCGATTATTAAGACTCACGCTGCATCCACAACATCAAACCCCCGCCCATGGCGGGGGTTTTTAAATCCTCTCAGCCGCTGGCAGCCCACCTTTAATAACGGGGAGCCTCCATTCAAAGTGCCTTACAAGGTACTTAATCCAATAGTACGAAAGCCCAACCAACTCATCCCCCCGGCCCCCTTCTCTTCGGGGAAGAGAAGGGGGAGTTCAGACATCAGGCTTTCTGGAGATATTCGACAACTGGCCCGCGATGGCCGGTTCCTTCTGGCATCGATTCCGGAAGTGGTCCTGCAGCGCCTTATGGATCATGACGCGATACCCCCTCTCTTTCGTTTAAAGAGAGGGGGCTGGGGGGTGAGTTCGAAAAGCTCCCGGCCGAAAACCGGAAGCCCATCCAACAGGAGCCTCCTTTATCAAAGGTGTGTGACGTACACGATGTGCTAATGCCGGCGTTGCGACAGGACGTCGCGTCTTCAGCCGGCCGCCGGAGGAGGGAGGATTCCAAAGCCCGTAAGCGCACAAGCATTTGCGCGCTTACGGGCGCCAATAAAAAACCCGCTCTTTCGAGCGGGTTTTTGCGGTTGCGGTATTCCCTCTGAATTCGTCCATTCTCTGTATCAGCCCCCGAGAAGCTGGAGGACCGTTCGCGTCTTCATGTTGGCCTGGGCCAGCATCGCAGTACCACTCTGAACCAGTATCTGGTCCTTCGTGAAGTTTACCAGAGTTTCCGCCATGTCCGCGTCCCTTATGCGGCTTTCGGACGCCTGGATGTTCTCATAGGCATTCATGAGACCCTTCGAGGCGTACTCCATTCTGTTGTAATAAGCGCCAAGGTCCGCTCTCTGCTTCGCGATCTTCTGCAGCGCGTCGTCCACGATACCGATGGTGCGGTTCGAGTTGTCTGCGGTGCTGAGGTTCGCGAGGAACTTGCCGGTCTTTTCCTTGAGGTTGAGCCCCAGGGAAGTCATGGTCCCGATATATACCCGCTCGCGCTGGTGCATGTTGGCGCCCATGTGGAACCACATGCTCGCCTTCGGGTTGGTCCGCGAGAATTCGCCGAGGAGGAGTTTGAATTTGTTGAACTCCGCCTGCGACGCGATGCGGTCCACTTCGTCGATCAGCGCCGAAACCTCGACCTGGATCAGCTGACGGTCTTCCTGGGTGTAGATTCCGTTGGAGGACTGAACCGCGAGCACCCTGATCCTCTGGAGGATCGAAGCGGTCTGGTCCAGGTAGCCTTCCGTGGTCTGCACGAATGACATGCCGTCTTCGGTGTTGCGCTCGGCCTGGCGAAGGCCCATGATCTGGGTCCTCATCTTTTCGGAAACCGCAAGACCCGACGCGTCGTCGCCGGACTTGTTGATGCGCATACCGGAAGAGAGTTTTTCCATCGAAGCGTTTACATCCCAGTGCTTGAACTTCAGCACCCTGTTCGCGTTGATGGCGCTCATGTTGTGATTGATAATCATACGTCACACTCCTTTGTTTGATTTAACCCGATCTCCCTATCGGGCTTGTAAGGCCAGGTTGCACTAAATAGTCAGGGAATACCTTCTATTCACTGCAACCATCCATCCCTCGGCAAAGGAAAGGATGCTTGCAGTGACGATCCCTTCAGTTTTCAAAGAACCGCTCCTCCCCGTCGGGCAGCCCCGACGGAGGGAGAGACGTCGTATGCTACCGTAACAGCTGCAACACGCCCTGCGGCTTGGCGTTGGCATGCGCCAGCATCGCCGTGCCGCTCTGAACCAGAATCTGGTTCTTGGTGAAGTCGACCGTTACCTCGGCCATGTCGGCGTCCCTTATGCGGCTTTCGGACGCCTGGATGTTTTCGTACGCGTTCATGAGCCCCTTCGCCGCGTGCTCCATGCGGTTGTAATAGGCTCCCAGGTCGGCGCGCTGTTTGGAGATGACGTGCAGCGCCTGGTCGAACACCCCGATATTCCTGTTCGCCATCTCGGGCGTCGAGAGCGTAACCGGATCACCCATCATGTCTTTAAGATTGAGGGCGCGCGCCGTCATGGTCTGGATGTAGATGCGTTCGCGCTGGTGCATGTTGGGGCCCATGTGAAACCACATCGACATGCTCCGGCTCAGGCGCGCGAAATCCCCCTGCAGCAGATTCATCTTGTTGAACTCGGCCTGCGAGGCGATACGGTCGACCTCGTCCACAAGCTGCGAGACCTCCACCTGGATGAGCTGGCGGTCGTCCGGCGTGTAGATGCCGTTTGACGACTGCACGGCCAGCACGCGCATTCGCTGGATGATCTCGCTGAGCTGCTGCAGGTAGCCCTCGGTGGTCTGGATGAGCGACATGCCGTCCTCGGTGTTGCGCTCTGCCTGACGGAGACCCTGCACCTGCGTCCTCATTTTCTCCGATACGGCGAGACCGGACGCGTCGTCGCCGGCGCGGTTTATCCGCATGCCGGACGAAAGCGATTCCATGTTCTTGTCAACATTCCAGTGCTGGAATTTCAAGACCCTGTGAGAATTAATAGCGGAAAGATTGTGGTTGATAATCACTCGATTCCTCCATGAATCATCGTGCGTCGGAGCGGCCTCCTTGCCGTTCCGTATCGGGAAACGGTCCCGTACGTTATTATCTTCGGAATCGATGAGTGGTTAATTGAAGCCGATTATAGACGATTATAGGCGATTATTATAAAATAAATATCATTATCTCAATATTTCATGCATATTTAGCCCTATTCCGATTATTTTCGCCTGTTATCCCTTAATCTTTATTTCGGCAGATGATTTTTTCACGTGAGAGATTTTTTAATTTTTTTCATCTCTCCGGACCGGCCCTCCGGCCTCTCGACTTCTCACTGAATATATCCCGTCTCCGGGAGCTGCATGAAGACCTCGCATCGGGTCATGAGTTGATCAGATGCGCTACGGCTCATTCCGCGACCATGTCGAACTGCGGGCCGCTCATACCCTTCCGGCCGAGGCCTGGCCGGGATAATCCGCCTATACCCGCGTGCGGCGGAACAACACAGGAGCGTTCTCACAAACGTCAAAAAAGAATTGAATAAATTAAACGGAAAGAGCCTCCTTGTGTGCTACGCTTATATGGTCTTGCACTGGTTTACACGGCCGGGAATAACGCGCCCTCGCCATTCACACGGGGAGATCGCAGTACCCCCGGCCATGTCGTTCGACTGATATAAAAAAAGTAACACCGGGATGCGGTGGGAAATTAATTCGTACGGGGGTCTTGCGCTCCACATATCCAGACAATTCGGAAGGTCAACATGCTTTCCCTCTTCAGGCGTTACACCTCGGGCATTCGACAGAGAATACTCATCTACATTCTCCTTTCTTCGGTCACACCGCTGCTCATATCGATCCTGCTCCTCTATTTCATCGCGAGAGGATCCCTTCTCGGGATGGCCGAGAACGCCATGTCGAATTCCATCCAGAACATCAAACGCTTCTGCGAGGTGCAGAGCGAGCAGATCGACGGTCCGCTTGAAAAGGAGATCGACCGTTCCTTCGGAATAGCGCGGCGGGCCTTTTCGGAGTACAGGCGCATCACCTTCCTGGAGAAGTCGGAAAAGGTCACGGTGCAGAACCAGGATACCCAGGAGAAGGAATCGGTCGAGTTGCCGGTAATGGTTTCCGGAGCCGTGAGACTGGGTGGAGACTTCGGACTGATCGACGACATCGTCGCGAAGATCGGCAATCCCAGCGCGACGGCGACCATATTCCAGCTCAACGGCGATCGCCTGGTCAGAATAGCGACCAATGTCCGCACGGCAGGTGGGGAGCGCGCGATACTGACCTTCATCCCGAAAGACTCGCTCGTCTACCGTACGATACTGAAAGGCGAAGCCTACCGCGGACGCGCCATCGTCGTGGACAGATGGAACATAACCCACTACGAGCCCATACGCGACATGAACGGAAACGTGGCGGGTGCGCTGTACGTCGGCATTCCGGCACCCAGGTCCGCGGTCTTCGACATGATCGGCGAAACGCGTATCGGCAGGAGCGGCTACATCTTCGTGCTCAATTCGCAGGGACAGCTCATCGCCCATCCGGAGATGAAGGGCAGGAACATCCGCGACCGCCGCGACGCGACCACCGGGGATTATTTCATTCGGGAGATACTCGAGAAAAAGGAAGGCTCCATCACCTACGACTGGGAGGAGAAGGGAAGGGTCGTACGCAAGATCTCCTTCTTCACCTATTTTCCCAAATGGGACTGGATCATCACGGCAACCGCCGAATATGAAGACGTTCTGGGCGCACTCAACACGCTGCTTGTCATCATGACGATCCTCCTGGCGGGCTTTTTCGTCGCGATCGTTTTCGTCAGCAGGGCCCTCTCCGCCCGCATATCGCGCCCGCTTCGGGAAATCATCGACACGGCGGTGAAGATCTCGAACGGCGACCTCGACACTTTTATCGCACAACCCCATTACGTGAAATGCGCCGAGGAGAAGAACTGCGACCGCGCCGATTGCCCGGCGCATTCCTCGCGAAACAGGGCGTGCTGGCGGATAGAGGGAACCCTGTGCGAAGACGGCGGGCCCGTTGAGCAGTCGGGCAAGCTCGAAACCTGCCGCGAATGCGCCGTCTACCGCAAGGCCATCCGCAACGAGTTCGACGAGCTCGTGGAGGCCATCAACAACATGGTCATCACCCTGCGCGGCATCATCGTTCAGATCAAGGAGATGACGACCAATCTCAACCGCGATTCCGAGTCCCTTGCCGAGGTGAGCAGAAAAATGGAAATCGAATCGCAGAGCCAGGCCGCATCCATCGAGGAGACGACCTCGGCCCATGAGGAACTCATAGCAACCATCGAAAACGTCGCCGAGGCCGCCGACAGCCAGGCCGAGAAGGTCGCCCGAACCACCGCGACCATGGAGCACGTCGCCGTCGAGATGCACGCCATAGGGAAAAACTCGCAGGATGTCACCGAGCGCGGCAGGGATACCGTCCGCGAGGCCCACGCCTCGGGCGAAATGCTGCAGAACACGATCCGGAGCATCAACAAGATATCGGAGAGCTCCAGAAGGATCGGCGATATCGTCCGCATGATCAACGACGTTTCCGACCAGATAAACCTCCTCTCGCTGAACGCGTCAATTGAGGCCGCGCGCGCGGGCGAATACGGCAGGGGCTTCGCCGTGGTCGCGGAGGAGATATCGAAGCTCGCGGACACCACCGCGGCCAACACCAGGGAGATAGAAGACCTGATCCGCTCGGTCCGAGCCGACATCGACACCGGTGCGCCGCTCGTTCATCAGACGGCCTCCGTCATCACGGGGATGGTCGGGAACATCGAGGAAGCCGCAAGGCTGATCGGCGCGATAGCCGAAAAGGCCCGAACCCAGATAGAGGACAGCGATACGGTACGGAACGAGGTGCAGGAGGTGAACCGGATGGCCGGGCAGATCGCTCTCGCCACCGGGGAGCAGAAGACCACCAGCACGGAGATTCTCAAGGCCGTCGCACGGATCAACGATTCCATCCAGGAGATCGCCTCATCGGCCATTCTCGTCACGGAATCCGCCCGCTCGGTAAGGGACCAGTCGGAGAGGCTCAAGTCGATCGCCGGCCTGTTCAGGGCATGATATGACAACAAAATGGACAAAAACGGACAGATGCCCGCATATTTTTGGAAAGAACTTGACACCATTCTTCCGACAAGTATAGTAGCGTTGTCAAATCCGCGGCTACCGCAATCAAATCCACAGGGGAAGCATGGGCCTAAACCCGTTCAGGGATTCCAATCTTAACGACCTCCAGGAAGACATTCGCCGGTTTTTCGGCGACCGTTTCGGCGAGTTCGCGGAGAATGCCAGGGCGAAGTGGGACCTTTTCGTCAAAAAGGGACGCGAGCGGGTCACCATCATGTTCATCCCCCACTCCGCCAAGAAGATCGCCAATTTCCATCTGTCCCTGTTCGCGGTATTCTCCATCGTGGGCGCGATTGTTGCCGTCGTCGTCGTCACCTCGATCGTCATCGTCAACCACACGTCGACGATCAAGGAGATATCGAAGCTCAAGATGTACGGCTCGTACTCGAAGATCCAGATAACCAGGTACAAGGAAGAAATCAACCGGCTGTACGACATCTTCCAGAAATTCAAGCCGGAGATCACCTACCTGTATTCGCTGACCCCCGGAAACAACGTGGACTCGCTCTGGGCCAAAGGGGGAAACCCCAATCCCGAGCCGCAGAACGTCCCCGGCGAACAGGACTCGCCGACCGTGGAGGTCCTCAACATCGAGGAGATGGAGCGCGAACTCCGCACGACCAAAGAGGTGCTCGAGAAGATCAAGGTCTTCCTGGAAGCCCGGCGAAAGATAATAGAGAACACCCCGTCCATCTGGCCCGTCGACGGCTATGTGGTTTCGCGCTTCGGCGAGCGCACCTCGCCCTACACCTTCAAGAAGGAATACCACCAGGGGCTCGATATCGCCTCGTTTCCCG
Organism: uncultured Leptospirales bacterium; assembly: GCA_964625625.1. Lineage (GTDB taxonomy): Bacteria > Spirochaetota > UBA4802 > UBA4802 > UBA5368 > MVZN01. The sequence continues at coordinate 14,351 of CAZVEG010000016.1, forward strand.
GGGCCGAAATCCGCGCGACCGCTCCCGGCAAGGTCGAGAACATATGGTGGGACCCGGTTGCCGGTCTTTCGGTTGCGGTATCGCACAAGTACGGTTTCGTTACGGTGTATTCACACTGCCAGCGCGTTTCCGCGAGTCTCGACCAGAAGGTGGGTAAGGGAGAGGTTATCGCCTACGTGGGACGGACCGGCAAGGCCACGCGGCCCGTGTGCTTCTACCAGATAAAAATAGGGACGGACTTTGTCGATCCGGCCCCCTATCTCAACAAGATCGTCCAGTAAAAACGCCCTTCCCTACAGGTCGTCCTCACTTCGCTTGCTGATGAGCATCTCGTCGGATATCTCCTCGATCTTTTCACCGATCTGGATCGCGACGCGGCTTCCGACCACGCCCGGCCGGCATTTGAATTTCTTCCGGCCGCCGATCCGCAGCGCCATGTCCGAGCTGATCTTGGTGTCGGTGAGTTTGACGACATCGCCGACCCTGAGATCCAGCACCTCCTGCATGGTGATCTCGACCTCGCCGATCTCCGCTATTATCGGAAGCTCGACGGTCTCGAGGCGGCTCTGGATGATGGACATGTTTTCGTCGGTGGCCCCCTTGCGGATGCTCGAGTACCAGTATTGCGCCGAGAGCTTCGAGATGACCGGCTCGATGGTGATGTAGGGGATACAGAGGTTCGTCATGCCCTCGACCTCGCCGACCTTGGTCTCGAGGGTGATGAGCACCACCATGTCGTTGGGGGGCACTATCTGGGCGAACTGCGGGTTGGTCTCGATGTTGCCCAGGCGCGGCCGCAGGTCGATGACGTTCGACCACGCCTCGCGCAGGTTGCCGAGGATCCGCACGATGATGCCCTCCATGACCGAAAGCTCGATATCGGTGAGTTCGCGGCTTATCTTGGCCGATTCGCCCATGCCCCCGAAAAGCTTGTCGATGATGGTGAAGGTGATCGAAGGGTCGATCTCGAGCACGGCCGACCCCTTGAGCGGGTCCATGTTGATGACGGCGAGCGTCGTCGGGTTCGGGATGGAGCGTATGAACTCCTCGTAGGTGAGCTGGTCCACGGACGCCACGTGCACGCTCACCAGCGCGCGAAGCTGCGCCGACAGGGCGGTCGTGGTCAGGCGGGCGAAGGTTTCGTGCATCATCTGCAGCGTGCGGATCTGGTCTTTGGAAAACTTGTCCGGGCGCCGGAAATCGTAAATCTTGACCTTCCGCTGCTCCTTCGCCGCGCTGTAGTCGGTCGTATCCACCTCGCCGGTGGATATCGCGGTCAATAGCGCATCAATTTCGTCCTGGGACAGTATCTCGGTCATTATCGTTCACCCTTTAATACGGTCGCTTCAAGGTCAATTATAAGCCAGTGATCCCTCGTTTTTTCAAGCGTATATCGGTACTTGTAACGGAACGGCAGCCTGGGCCCGTACCGGTTCACGACCACGTCCACATAGGCTATGTTCTTCCCGGGGAGAAAAATCTCGTCGGTGATGGAGAAGTCTTTGATATAATCGTCCCTGCGCCGCGCCAGAAACCTGGCGAAATCCTCGAGTATTTTCAATTTTTCAATCTCGTCGGCGGCGTTATAGAGACGCACGTACTCGGGAAAGGCGTTGATGAAGACGTCGGCCCTGATATACTTGTAGAGCCTGTCCCAGGTACCGCTCTTCTCGGCGGTAAGGGCGAGCAGCACCACCTCGGAAGGGGACACCCCCCGTTCCTGGCGCACCACGCCGCTTTTCTTCACCAGCCCCGGAGCGCGTACGATTTTAAACGTAAGGATGTTGGAGCTGGGCAGCGCCGTCGGACTCTGCATGTCCGGCAGAAAGAAACCGCGCACCCGGTATTCGGAACCGGTTCCCAGATCGTAGAGGTTTTTCAGGTTCACGGTGTGGGTGAGCGTCTCGTTGGGAAGCAACTCGACCGCGCGGGGGTACAGGTCGCGCACCACCTCCTCGACCCTCCTGTTCATGAGGCGGTACGGCACGGTGATTGCCGCCTCCCTGCCCTGCGCATCATAAACCACCGGCTGGTAGGTGGTGTACGAGGTGTCGTACGACACGAAATGTTCCTTTTTATCGGAGGTGTTTTTGATGATGAGGTTGAGCGTCACCGGCTCGTCCTCGTTGAAGGTCGAGCGGTCCATCTGGATTACGAGGACGAACGGAGATTCCGCCCGATCGGCCCCTTGGCCCGAGGCATCCCCGTGGAGGCTCACGAACGCGATAAGGGCCAGCGCCGCAAGCGCGACGGCTTTCTTCCCACGCCCACAGTGATACAGGAACTCACGCACAGCGGTATCCTTCCTCGAAAGATTTCTCCTTATAATATCGGCCTGGATTCTCCCGCGCAATATCAAAATATCGGGGAAAAAACCTATCGTGGCAAGAGCTTTGCCAGGTACTCACGCACCTTCCGGCTTTTGAGCTGGCGATCTTCGGTAAAAAGACCGTTCTTCTCCTGGAAGGTGTCGGCGAACTGTGTGTAGCAGAGCCCCTGGATGGCCGGGAACCGGGAGAGGACCTCAATGTGCTTCTTTAAAAAATCGTCGAGCGGCATTTCCTGGTGTTTATACATGCCGAAACCATAACCGCCGAACTCGCTGACGATGAGGGGGCTTGCGGTCTCGCCATAACCCCGAAGAAACGGGGTCTGGGCGTTTTCCTTCCCCAGGATCATTCGGATGAAATTGTACCAGAGAGGTGCCTCCCTCACTCCCTTTACAAGAAGCGCGTAAAACTGCTCGGTCTCCTCGAGGGTCGGTATGTAATGATGGATGTCGGTTATATCGGTTTTGAGATGATGAAATCCGCTGTTATCGATGACGAGGTAGCCGGGATAGCTCCTCCTGCACCGCTCGAAGAGATCGACCACGTCGTTGCGCGCCTTTTTCGACACGAACGCGTTGTAGATTCCCCAGCTTTCATTGAAGAGTACGATCGTGATGATCGAGGGATGGAATGCGTCGCGGCGCATCGCCTCCGAAAGCTCGCGCTCGAGCTTCATCATGTTCCCCGCGGAGGGACGATAATACGAGGGCATCTCCTCCCACACCAGGAAGCCGAGCAGATCCGCCCAGTACAGGAAGGCCGGGTGCTCGATTTTCTGGTGGACCCGGCAGCCGTTGAATCCCGCCTTCTTCATCAGCTCGATATCGGTTCTGAACTGGTCCGGTGATTCAGGCGAGTATTGCCCGTCGCCGTAGTATCCCTGGTTGAGCAACAGCTTCTGGTAGAGTTTTTTCCTGTTCAGCTTTATGATTCCCGAATCGACGCCGATCTGGCGGCTGCCGTAAAGCAGGTACAGCGTATCGATCTCCTTTTTGCCCTGCCTGAGCCCTATCTCCACGGGATGCATTCCCGGCCAATCGACGCTCCATTTGCTGAGCAGCTTCTCCGGCACGGCTATGTCGACATGGCCCCGGCCCATTGCGTCGAGAGCGACGAACTCGCGGAATTCCCGAAGAGGCGTCCTGAGGATGCCGCGTCCCCCGTCGTGGACCTGGGAGGCGTAGAGCCGCAGCGATACGTCGACGTTCCCCGGATGCACGCCCCGCGCGCTCCGTACGTCGAACGAGATTACGACGCCCCCCCGGTCGTCCCGGCGACAGGCCAAAGCCTCGCAATAGACCCTGCCCAGCGGCTCTATCCAGACCGGTTGCCAGATACCGGTGCATCCGGGATACCACACCATGAAGGGCTTCTTTAAAAATGTCTGCTTGCCGCGGACCTGGCCCATGGAGCGCGAATCCTCGACCAGGACCGTAAGGACGTTTTCCTCCTCGAACCTCTCAACCACGAACTCGAACGGCGTATACCCTCCCTCGTGCTCGCCGAGGAACACGCCGTTGAGCCAGACGGAGGCACGATAGTCGACCGCCCCGAACTTGATGACTCCGGCCGTCAGCTCGGCGGGGCGTTTGAAATACCGGTAATACCAGAAGGCCCGGTGCGAGGCTATGGCCTCCGGGCCGAGCCCGTGCCGCGCGAGCTGCCGCTGGTTTATCTCCGACTCCAGCGGGAAGGGCACGCGCACGCGATGGAACGACGAGTCCTCGGCGAGGGCGCTCGTGCCGCCCCGCAGCGCGCGAAGGCCGAAGTCCCTGTTCTGCCAGCCCTTGAAGCGCCCCGTGGCCTTGCGGTCCGGGCACAGCAGCCATTCCCCGTCCAGGGAGAAGCTCGGGTTCCTGACGAGATCGGGCCGGGGAAAGTGGCCCCGCTCCCCTGTTTTAAGCGTGTTCCCCAGCTTAAGTTTCGCGAGCTCCATGTTCATCTCTCCCTTTTTGGAATGAATAATCCGTTCACAACGGTGACGTTTTCATGGCGTAAAACGGTTTCGCGCAGTACGCGATCCAGCCGCGCGAACGCGGCCGGATCGGTCGTCGCGCGGTTGGTGAACGTCGTGTCGCCGCGGCGCAGAAGCTCGTAGCGGACGCCTTCGCGCGTCGGCATGTAAACAAGCTTATGGTTTTCGTCGAACACCGTACGGTATTTCGCGATATTTATCAGATCGCGGTATTCATCTTTCAGCACAACGTCCTTGTCGGGCTCCGTGAGGCCGCAGAGCACGCTGACGTCCGGGTACCGGATGCGCGTCCGCTGGAAAAACTGCCCGCCCTCCGCCACGAACCAGATGCCGGTTTCCGCGTACGCGGTGCGCGGGATGCGCACCACCCTGCCCTCTACGACCCCCCGAAACGAGATGCCCGCCATGTCCGCCGTCGCGTCCTTCATCCCCAGTATGTCGAGCACCGTGGGAGCGAAATCGACCTGCTGGGCGACACCTCCGTACTCCCTTATCCTGGCGGCCGGCATGTACCTCCCGTGGAACTTTATAATCATAGGCACGCGGGTCGCGTACTCGCCCCGGAAGTGCTCGCCGTGTCCCAGGTCCAGGCCGTGGTCGTAGAGATTCTCGCCGTGGTCCGCGGTGAAAACGATGATGCTGTCATCATACAGCCCGCGCCGTTTCAGGTGCGCGATCACCTCTCCGACGGCGTCGTCGACCGCCGAGCACGCGCCGTCGAACAGGCCCTCGATCTGGCGCCGGTCGTCACGGGTGACCAGGGACTCGCTGAGCGGGTTGTTGATTTTAAGATACCGGTACTCACCGCGATAAGCGGGGTCGGTGAATCGTTTATAATATGGGTCCGGCGAGGCGTAGGGGAAATGGGTCGCCGAAAAGAAAACGGTCAGAAAAAAACGTTTCTTCCGGGCGAGGGCATCGATCTCCGATTTGATGTCACCGACGATAAACGCCGGGTCGGAGTTCTGCGCGAAGGCGCGCGCCTCCGGGAACAGGAACCGGCCGGCCGAATTCTGCAGAAACGGGAGCAGGAAGAAATGTATCTCGAGCCCGCGCTGGCGGATGAGCGTCGTGAAGTTGAACGAAGGCGCACGCACCCTGTCGAAACAGCTCATCCTGGAAAAGATGTCGCCGGCGTAATCCGCCACGGCCGATGAAACGTATCCGTTTTTCCTGAGGATCTCCGGCAAATCGAGACGCGCCGCGGCGAGCTCTTCCTTCGAGGGGAACATGTGGCGGATGCCGTGCTGTGCCGGGTAGCGTCCCGACAGCAGGGTGTACCACGAGGGGAAGGTGCGCGGCAGCTGCACATGGAAATCGTGGAAGCTCGTTCCCTCAGCGGCCAGCGCGTCGATGTTCGGCGTGAGCCCCCTGCGCACACCCCGGGCCGAAACGCGGTCATGGCGGAACGAGTCCGCGGCGATTATGACAATGTTCGGACCGTCGTTCCGATTGAATGGCACGACCCAGATCACCGCCGCCAGCGCGGCGAGCGCCGCGAGGACGGCGAGCGCGCGGCGGGAAAGACGCGCGACGATACCCAGGAGAGCCCTGCCGAGTCGCACCATCACGGCGGCCGCAAGCGGCAGAAATACGGCGCCGGCGGCGAGCCTGAATGCACTGAATACCGGCCCCGGCACGCCGTGCGTTACGAGCACCTGGAATCCGGCGAGGACCCCGCCGCGCGCATAAAAATGCTCGTTATACAGGGCGGGATGGTTCCGTATGTCCGCAAGCAGAAAAGTGAGCATGAAGGCCGTGCTGTACATCGCGACCGGCAGAATCGCTTTCCCCGCCGCGATGCGCCGGCCCGTTATCGAGCACCAGGCGTGGATGCAGTAACCCGCGGCCGCGCCCGACGCTCCGCCCGTGGCGAGATAGGCCGCCAGTATCTTCGCCTGGTGCAGCAGGATGAGCCATTTGAACTCGGCGAAAACGAAATCCTCGAGCGCCTGCACCCGCACACCCATCACGGCGAACGAAGCGGAATAGAGCAGGCCGAAGACATACGCGCAGGCGAAAACGGCCGCGCCGACGACGAAGGAGCGCCACAGCGCGGTCCCGCGCTCTCCCATATCACCGCGCGTGAACGCGGCGGCTGTTCGTGTTCCGATTCTGGCCATGTGCGGTTTGTCCGGTCAGGTGCCCGTCGCAAGGCATATGGCGTCCGCCGCGCGGATGCCGTCGACCGCCGAGCTCACGATCCCCCCGGCATGGCCCGCGCCCTCCCCGGCCGGATACAGGAACGGGAGCGATACCGACTGCAGATTCGCGCCGCGGACGACGCGCACCGGCGAGGACGAGCGGGTCTCGGCGCCGATGATGACGCCCTCATCACCTATAAAGCCCTTCATCTTCCTGTCAAAACTTTTTAGGGCGAGAGCGAGCTCGTCCGCGATCCAGCCGGGAAGGTAGTCCCTCACCCGCGCCGCTCTCACTCCCGGGCGATAGCTGGTTTCCGGCGCGCGTACGTCCCGCCCGCCCGCCAGGAAGCTGCCGATGCGCTCGGCGGGCGCCATCCAGCCCCCGCCGCCGGCCTCGAAGGCCTTCCGCTCGATCATCCTCTGAAACTCTATTCCCGCCAGCGGTGACGGCCCGAGGTCCTCCGCCGAGACCGAAACGACGATCGCGGCGTTGGAGTATTTTCCGTCCCTCGCCGCATAGCTCATGCCGTTGACGCACAGCGCACCCGCCTCGGAAGACGCGTTGACGACCTCTCCGCCGGGGCACATGCAGAAGGAATAGACGCCCCTTCCGCTCTGCCGGTTGTTGAACGCCAGCCGGTAGTCCGCCGCGGGGAGCAGGCCCCTGTCGGCCATTCCGCCGTACTGTATGCGATCGATGAGCCGCGCGGGATGCTCGACCCGCACCCCGACGGCGAACCCCTTTTTCTCCAGCGCGATCCGTTCGCGCGACAGCAGGTCGTACGCGTCGCGCGCCGAATGACCGGTCGCGAACACCACCGCGTTCGCGCGGTACTCACCGCCCCCCGCCGTCAGCACGCCCGCGGCGCGGCCGCCCTCGCGAATGAAACCGCTCACCCGCTCCCCGAAAAGGATGCGCGAGCCCGATTCCTCGATCAGTTTCCTGATATTCGCCAGCAGCGGGACCAGCCCGTCCGTGCCGATATGGGGCCGCGCCTCGTAGAGGATCGCCGCGGGAGCCCCGCAGTCGACCATGGTCCGGAAGAACCATTCCACTTCGCCCCTATGTATCCTCGTGGTGAGCTTTCCGTCCGAGTAGGCTCCCGCGCCTCCCTCACCGAAGAGCACGTTGCTGTCGGGATCGAGCGTGCCGCCTTCCCTGAGTGAGTGTATATCGCGCATGCGTTCCCCGACCGGCCTGCCGCGTTCCAGCACCGTCACGCGCGCCCCCGCACCGATCAGCCTGAGCGCGCAGAACAGACCGGCGGGCCCCGCCCCGACAATGACGACCGACAGGCCCGCGCGCGCACGCGGTGCCGGCCCGGCCGTACGGGGCTCGTACTGCCGCACCCCCGGGACGGCAAGCGCGGACCGCGCGGCCTGTTCCGGCAGCTCGACCAGAACGCGATACCGGTACACGATTCGCCCCTTATCCCGCGCGTCGAGCGACCTGTGGTCGACGGACCAGTCCGGATCGGCGTCCAGCCCCAATCGCTCGCGAACCAGTAACGCGATCCGCCGCTCGGGCTCGCCGGGGGAGAGCTCTATATTGTCGATCAGTATCTTCATGAAAAAAGATGTGGACAGATCGGCCGTTGTGTCCCATACTTTCGAGCACGTGATACGCACCGGCCCCGCCACAACGGCTTGTACAACGGGGCCCGCTTATTTGCAACAACAAGATCGGCCAATGGATATCATCGACGACAGAAAAACGCTGAACCTCGCGAAGATCAGCAGCATCAACCGGCAGATCAACTCCAGCATGAATCTGCCGGAGCTTCTGACGGTCATTCTCGAGACCGCCCGCGAGATACTTCACACCGCCGGCGCCTCGCTCCTGCTTTCGGACCCGTTCACCGGGGATCTCATTTTCAACATAGTGCTCGGCGAGCACAAGGAGGAGATCAAGGGAGAGAAGGTGCCGCGCGGGGTGGGAATCGTCGGCATAGTCGCGGAATCCGGGAAGCCCCTCATCGTCAATAACGCGCAGAACGATCCCAGGGTGTTCAGGGGCATCGACAGCAAGTCGAGCTTCACCACACGGAACATCATCTGCGTTCCCATGACCGTTCAGGAACGAAACATCGGCGTGCTCGAGGCCGTCAACTCGATAGATCGGGAAATCTTCGACGACCTCGACGTCGAGCTCCTCTCGTATATAGCCGGCCAGGCGGCGATCGCGATAACCAACCGCCGCCTCGTCGACGAGCTGACCAGCCGCGTCAAGGAGCTCACGGCGCTATACGAAATATCGCAGACCGTATCCTTTTCCCATGCCGAGGGAGATCTACTGGAGACGATAATCACCTCGATGCCGCGCTCCCTCGGGGTCAACCGGGCCTCGCTGCTCCTTTACGACGGCACGAAAAACGCCCTGGTGCTCCGCGCCGCGCACGGCTTTCCCGAAGACGTCCGCCCGGGCCTGGAAATCCCGATCGATGACACCATTTCCGGCCACGTATTCCGGACGGGCGATCCGCTTATCGTCGCCGACAGGGAAAGCGAGATCCCCTTCATCGGGATCGATCGCCGCAGGACCTATCGCACCCCCTCTTTCATCTCGGTGCCCGTCCGGAGCGAAAGCGAGGTGATCGGTGTCCTGAATGTCACCGACAAAACCGATTGCTCCATTTTCAACGCCTTCGATCTCCGGGTGATGTCCACCATCGCCAATCACGTTACCGAGGCCCTGCGGAGCATCCAGTACCAGAAGAACAAGGAGGCCCAGCGCCGCTTCGCACAGGAACTGGATATCGCGGCGGAGATCCAGCGGAAGATCCTGCCGGAAATACCGCCCGTTTTCGGGAATCACCGCATCGCGGCCTTCAACCGGCCGGCGAAAGAGGTGGGGGGCGATTTCTTCGATTTTTTCAATTTCGGCGCGAACAAGTACGGCCTGGTCGTCGGAGACGTTTCGGGCAAGGGAATTCCCGCCGCGCTCTTCATGGGATCCGCGCGCAACGTCATACGGGCGGAGGCGAGGATCAGCACCCAGCCTGAACCACTCCTGGTCCATTCCAATCGCTATGTTTACGACGATTCCGAATACGGGATGTTCGTTACCGCTTTTTATGTACTCATCGACATCCACAACAGGCTCCTCACCTACGGGAGCGCGGGCCACAACGACCAGATCCTGATTAAAGGCGGGGACCGCCGGGCCGTACATCTGAACGCGTCGGGCAGGGCCCTCGGGCTTTCGGCGGAATCGACGTACGAGGAAAGGGTCTTCATCTACGAGCCGGGCGACCTCCTGCTTCTGTTCACCGACGGCGTCCTCGACTACCTCGGCGAAGGCGACATCGACCGGGGTGAAGAGCGTCTCATCGAGATCGCACTACGGTACTTCGACGACGACCCATCAGTCATCATCGGTTATTTCCGGGACCTCATGACGAATAATGCGGTTGACAATTACTTCATCGACGATTTCACTATTCTCTCCGTGAAATTCTGACCCCCAGGAACAAAAGTGAAAAAATACCGGGCGATTTTCATCGGCGCGGGAGTGTTGATCCTCGCTCTGCTCTTTTACGGCTTCGGCGTGCAGAAAACCATAGACGACATCCTCGCCATGGGCTGGCGATTCTGGATCATCGTCGGGATATTCCTGTTCAACAACATCTTCATGACCATCGGCTGGAAGGTTCTCATCAACCACCCGGTCAGGCCGTCGTATTACGTGCAGCTTTTCCTCGCGCGCGTGGCGGGCGACTCAACTTCGTCGGTCAACGCCATGGCCTCGGCCGCGGGGGAAGCGCTCAAGGCGATCTACATCAAGGATGTGATCCCCTTCCAGACCGGTCTCGCCTCGGTCGTTCTCGATCGAACCGTGCACATACTGTCGAACGTGCTGATGATGCTCACCGGCATCTTCATCAGTTTTTTCGTGCTCAATATTCCGCTGTGGATCTCCGTCGGGACCCTCGCCGCGTTCATGCTGCTTCTGTACACGATGATGGTCGTGCTGAACAAACAGAGGCAGGGCTTCGTCCGTTACCTGCTCACCCGCGTGCCGGGGCGCTGGCTCGATCGTTTCATGACCGACAAACGCTGGGAAAAGGTGGATACGCTCGACGGGGAGATCGCTTTCGTATTCAGCTCGAGGGAGACGATGAAAAGCTTCTATTACTCCCTCGCCATCCATTACCTTTCCGGCTTCTTTTTTTCAAGCCTGGAGATATACCTCATCGTCATCTTCTCGGGCAACTCGATCACCTTCGTGCACTCCATGTTCCTGTACATCTTCAGCATGTTTCTCACCAGCGTCATCTTCTTCATGCCGGCGAACCTGGGCACCAGCGAGGGCTCCTTTTCGCTGGCGCTGCGCTTCCTCGGCTACGACCCCGCCATCGGCCTGACGGTCGGACTCATCAAGCGGCTGCGCACGCTGGTCTGGTCGCTCATCGGCATCATCATCCTGTTCTTCGCGGGCATGACCAGGAAGAGCTGACGGGTAATGCGGCATTCCCTCATTTCATGTACTCGCACCTGAAATAGCCATCGAGCCTGAAGGCGTTCTTTTCCCTGTCGATGATTATCGGCGATGCGTTGCTTATCTCCACGATGTCGCGCTTCTCGTCACCCGCCAGGAGAGCCCCGGTGAGTTTTTTCAGGTGCGGCAAATGCCCGACGATCAGCACATTGACCCCGAGCGCCTTGAGTTCGTCTTCCATCGGTCGTATCGGGTCGTTCGGACCGAGATACGGTCGCTCCTCCACGCGTACTCCGCCGAGGGCGAAGGAGACGGTTTCGGCGGTATCGCGGGCCCTCTGCTTCCCGCTGTGCAGAATGAGGGCCGGGTAAAACGGCAGGCGACGCAAAAACTCCGAAAGGCGCTTGACCTGCGAACGCCCTTTGTCGGACAGCGGCCTTTCCGGGTCCTTTTCCGAAGCGACGGCGTCACCGTGCTGAACCAGGATAATCTTCACCGTGGCACCTCCTTCCTTCCTTTTTTTCCCGATTATAGACGGCCCGGCCGTATTAAGGCAAATGAAAATCTGTTTGATTATTTCGCGAGGGCCGGGGTATCTACACTGCAGCGAGGTGGAACGATGTTTATCAGGCGGCTCTATCATCGACTGCGGGGAACGCCCTGTTACGGCAAGAGGAAGAAGGCCCTCGTGCTCGAAGGCGGCGGCATGCGGGGGATTTTTCTCACGGGCGTGCTGCAGAGCTTCACCGACAGGGATTATTTTCCGTGGAAAACGATCATAGGATCATCGGCGGGAGCCCTCACCGGCACGGCCTATGCCGCCCGGCAGATACACCTGGCGCGCGACGCCTTTTTCACCGAGCTGCTGTCCGGAAAATTCATAAAGCTTTCCAACATCATTCGCCCGGAGAAGCACATCCTCAACCTGGACTGGATGGTCGAAACCATCATCAACGGTTCCGAGCCGCTGGACGGCCGCGCGCTTTCACGCGCATGCCCCGTGCTCGTAACGGCCACCGACTGCCGGCCGGACAACCCCCCGCGGACCATGTATTTCAGCTCGCGTCGCGACAACATGACAGTCGCCCTGAAGGCGACCGCCGCCATCCCCGTGCTCTACCGCGGATTCGTCGAATACGGAAGGCATCATCTTCTGGACGGGGGGCTGCTCGACCCGATTCCATACGGCAAGGCCCTCGAGATGGGATTCGACGAGGACGAGATCCTGGTGGTCGTTACACGGCAGCGCGGCTATCGGAAAAAGGAGGAGTCTTTCTGGATCAGGTCGCTGTACGAGTCATACTACAAGGACCACCGCTACCGTTTTCTCGTCGAGGCCATCGGCAGCAGGTATCTGCTGTACAATAAAACGCTCGACGATCTCGAACAGCGGTACCGGGGAATCGACGTCATCTATCCCCCGGACGAGTTCAGGGTTGACCGGCTCAGCCGGGACGAGAAAAAAATCCTGGAAGGGTTCGCCCAGGGCGTCGCGGCGGGGAAGGACTACCTGCGACGCCTGCGCGGCTGAAACCGTTTATCGCTTCGGGGGCTTCACCGACTCCCTGTCGATCCCTCCCTTGATCTTTTCCATGCTCTCTTTATGCTTACCCATGATCTCGTCGTACGCTTTCCGGTACGACTCCCTCACGGCCTGCAGGGCCTCGTAGTTTCTACGCTGCTGTTCCGCCACCCTGTTTGATTCTTCTTTTATTCGATAAAAGGTGTCGTAGATATCCGTCCTGTCCCTGCCGTAGCGATCGATTATCCCCTCTATGGATGCGGTCGCGCTCTCGTTGAGCAGCGCGTCGTCTTCCATGTCGCGCTGTACGGCCGAAAGCTCCTCGCCCGTTTTTTCGATCTCCCTCTTCCCGACCGGCTTTCCTCCCCCCAGTCGCGAGTCGAGATCGCGCAGCTTCCCGGACGACTTCGAGCTGCGTTCGCCCATGTTGTTGATGTAGCCCTCGAAACGCTTTCCGCGCCCGGCCGGATCGCGATCCATTTCCTCGTCGCGCGCGGCCTTCCAGGCCGCCATGTCGGCCTCCTCTTCGTCGTCGGCCGGGGACTCGGCGAGGGAGATCCTGGCCTTCGACGACGGACCGAGGTTCCTGCCGCCGTAGGGATTGCGCACCTCGAGGGCTCCCTCCTTCATCTCGACGCGCGAGTCGGCCCCGTCGCTCACGCCGACCAGGAAGTCGGTGCCGCGCACCGAACAGACCGTCGTCGGGGTGACCACCTTCCGCTCCGAACCGCGCGCGAGCTTCTGGAAACGCGCGTTGATCGCCCCGGAAACAACCGAAACCGAACCGGAGTCCTTTACCGTTGTACTGCCGATCCGGACCCTGCTTTTTTCCATAACGCGTATCTCGCTGCCGTCCCCGTACGCGAGGACCGCCATGCCGCCGGGTCCGGTTATCACCGTGTCCCCGTCGGCAAGCTTCTGGCCAAGGCCCGCGGCCGATGACTTCCCCTGCCGTGAGAGCGACACATCTCCAACCAGGAACGAAAACTCGAGCGCGAACGCCCCCTCCAATCCCGCCGCCAGGACGAGCACCATGAGTGCCGTTGCGCACGCGCGCGCCGCCGTTATCTTTTTCATCTTTCGCCGTCCTCCTTCTTTTTATAGCTCATTCCGATCAGGGTTATGTCGTCGCCGGGGCGCTGACTGCCGCTGAATTCCATCACCCTTTCAAAAATTGTGTCGATGAGCTCGTGAACGTCTTTCTCAACGTATTTCTTTAATAGCTCCAGGAAAACCCCCTGACCCATAATTCTGTCGTTCGCGCCGGTCAGCTCAAAAACGCCGTCCGTATAGAATACGAGCCGATCTCCGGGACCGATATTCATGCGTTCATTCCTGTAAACCGAGTTCTCGAAGATGCCGACGAACGGGCTGTTTGGATCGAGAAACACGTAGTTGCCGTCCGCTCGCATGACGGCCGGTGAAGGAATGCCCGCGTTGCAGTAGGTGAGGGTATCGGCCGCCAGGTCGAAGAGCCCGTAGAAGATGGTAACATAATTATAACTCATCTGTTTCTGAGAGCCTATCAGGAACCTGTTCACCTCGCCCATGAACTCGGAAGGCACGGGGCTCGAAGCCTTCACCGAGCTGATGGCGGTTTTCACCATGGCCGAGTACAGCGCGGCCGGCACCCCGTGGCCCGAAACATCGGCGAACACGAAGGCGAAAAGGTTTTCGCCGTACGGGATAAAATCGAAGAAATCGCCGCTCACCTTCTCCACCGGCCTGAATTTCAACGCGAGCTCGAAACGGTCGAGATCGGGCAGCGCGGCCGGGAACAGACAGCGCTGGAGATTGGCGGCGATGTCGAGCTCCTTTTCGATCTCGATGTTCCGTGTCCTGATCTCCTCGTTCAGCGCCTCGAGCTCCTGGTTTTTCTGCCTGAGCTCCTCGAGCAGCGCGCGGTTCTCGAGGACAAGCCGCCGCGCCTCCAGCGCCCTCTCGACGGAAATGCTTATCTGTTCGTTCTTGAACGGCTTCAGGATGAAGTCCGTCGCACCGCTCTTGAGCGCCGATATCGCGATGTCGATGTCACCGTAACCGGTTATAAGGATCACCGGGATTCCCGAGTCGACGAGCTGGACCCGGTCGAGAAACTCGATGCCGTCCATGCCCGGAAGATTGACGTCGGCGATGAGAACGTCCACGGCGGCGAGGTTTTCCGAGCGAAGAGCGTCCTCCGCGCTCTCATACCCCCTCGCCCTGTATTCCTTCCTGAGAATCCGGCAGATGAGATCGTTTACGAGCTTGTCATCGTCAATGACCACCACGTTCGCTTTTATACGTACGGCATCGTTCATGGTCCGGTTCCCCCGTCATCCAGCGCGTTCAGGTACAGCCGTATGCCGGCCCAGAACGCCGGGTGGCTGAACTGTCGGCGGGAGCGAACACCCTGCTTCGCGCGTTCGAACGCGGCGCCGATTTCCGTTCCCGCCGCGAGCTCGCGATAAAAGACGTCCACGAAGACCGCGTTGTTGACATCGTGCACCGCGGCGTCGTTGATCACCAGGGCCCGCGCCCCACGCATCGACGCGAACAGCGCGAACTCGGACTGTCCCATCACCCCGAACGCGTCGCCCGCGGGCAGGTAGATCAGGGAGCCCCCCTTCACCATATCCGTGTACGCGCGCCCTCCCAGGGAAAGCGTCCCCGCCATCGGGTTGTACGCGAGCACCGGCATGAAATGTCCCGAGCCCGTCCGAAGAACCGGCTCGGCCGCCCAGGCTATTCCCGACTGACGCATCGCAACCCGCTCGATGTCCTGATAGAGCGGACCGCCCGGCCCTCCAATCATGCTGACCCTGGGCCGGACGGGTTCGTAATCCCGCAGGGCGGATATGATGGACGAGCAATACGCCACCCGGTGGGTCTCGTCGAGCATCCGCTTTTCGCCGGCTATTTCAAAAGGCACCTGCTCGAGGTCATTGTCGACGATGAAAACGACCGACTCCTTGCCGCGGTAATAATTCTCGAAAGGCTTGAAGAGTATCGCCAGGTCGCGCGAAACGGATGCAACGCTCCCGAAGGTGCCGACCGCCTCGCGGTAGCGCTCGGCGAGCAGAAGCGCGCGATCATATCCGTCCTTTATGCGGAACGGCTCGATGAACTGCCTGGAGATGGTCCATCCGAGGATGTCCTTTCCGTTTTTAACCAGGTAGATCACCACGGCCGTATCGGGGATTCTGCGCTGGAAAGATTCGATGGGGACCACGCCGGCGACAGCCCCCGCCTGCAGGGCCGGATACTCGTTGAGAAGCCGGATGAAGCGGTTCCGCCCGGCGATCCTGTCCCGGATTCCCTCGAATTCCCTCCGTGCCTCGCCGGGAAGCCCGGAGGCGAGGCCGGGGAAACGCGAGCGCAGTTGCAGCTGCTTCTTCGTCTCGGCATAAAACAGCGCGGAGAGATAATCCCGCCGGCTCATCCTGTAGGATATCATAAAATCGAGGTTCTGCTCGACAAGATCGATCCTGTTGAACGCCGAAAGAACATCGGTCGACGCGTCGAGCGCCCGGAGCCCGCCGGTCACGCGCGTCTCGACCTGCCGCCACTCCTCCTCGGAGGCGTCCTTTTTCTTCAGAATCCGCACAAGCTCCTGTCGCGCACCGAGCAGATCCAGCACATAGCGATAACCGGCCGGTGAGCGGCCAAGCGACGCCGCGCGCGCCGATGCTTCGTCGAACCTTCCCAGGGAAATTTCATTCTCGAGAAGCAGCAGTTCGAGGGGAGTTAGCAGCGGATGGGCGGGCTCCAGAAGCGCCCTGCCGAGCTTTGCCGATTCATACGAGTCGTGATAGCGCCCTGCCCCGAGCAGCTCCATGCCGAGGGCGTACCGGTACACGGCCTCGAACGCGGGAACGTTTCGTCCCTTCATCGATTCACTCACCGCGCCGAGGATGGCGAGCGCGTCCCCGCGACGTCGCTCGGCCGCCGCCAATTCGTAGAGCCTCATGAAAAGCGGCATGGAATCCAGCCAGAACGAGCCCACCGCCATGCGGTCGAGATCGATCGTGCCCGCCAGGGCATGAATACCCGAAAAGCTCCCGGATTTACTATAGCGGTCAACGGCGACGGCCACCGGGAAAACGGAGAGTGCGTCGAAGCGTCCGCCCTCCTCAAGCAGCGGGGCGGCTTTCATCCTTACGCGGTCGCCATCCTTTTCGGCAAACAGCTCGATGATGCCGGCGGTCCTGCGCGGCAGGGCCCCTGCCATCCGCGCTTCTCCGCCGAGAAGCGCGATCTTGCACACCTCGCGCGGCGAGAAGGCGGTACCGGAGCTGATGCCCGACACGACCCGACGCGCATCGGGCTCCCTGCCGTTCAGATACAGGTACTCGGCGATGAGCAGGCGCAACCGGTCGGCGGGCACAAGCGAACCGCTCCCTGCCAGCACCGCCCGCAGCGTATCGTACGCCGGCGCGCCTCCCCTCGCGATATCCGCGACGAGGGCGAGCGCCCGGTAATCGGCGGATTCCGCGCCGTTCCCTTTCATGCGGCCGTCTATTATTTTGACCGCCTCCCCGGAAGCACCATCGTAAAGCAGCAGGTATGCCTTGAGGGCCAGGGCCTTTTCGAACAGTCCGTCCGCGGCCGAAGCCCTGGCCGCAAGCGCCCGATCCATCATTTCCACGGCCGTCCCGTGATCGTCCGTCAGAAGCGCAAGCTCGGCCGAATGAAGGGCGTGCAGCACGGGCGCATTCGCGTCGCCGCGAACGCTGTCATTCCAGCGATCGAGCAGCACCCTCGCATGAACGGCATCACCGCTTCGAAGCTCCTCTACAAATCCGGCATACAGCGCGTCCCGCATTCGTCCGCCATCGTCTGGAAGCCCGGCGGCGCTGCCGGCCCTGCCGAGCGCGAAGACGATCCCCGACGGGCCGCCGATATCGGCGTTGAGCCGGTCGCGCGGCGCTCCGAGCGCGCGTCCGACGAAAGCCGCCAATCCGTCGGAATCGAGGCCGTGGCAGACGACCACCGAGCGCGCGCCCGCGTACCGCGCCGCTATGGCCGCGAGAGCGATGCGCTCCTCGTCAAAGGTCTTCATATTCAAAAAAAGGACCTCCGCGTCCAGACGGTTCCCGAACAGGGCCGCGTTCGAAAGCGGGCCATCCGGATAAACCAGCACCGAGAAGCGAGCGAGCCCCCGGTCGGGGAGAGTTCCATCGCGCATGATCAACCGGTCAAGCGCCGGAATGCCCTGTAATTTTTCCCGCAACTTCCGGTCGTCGGTGTACAGGCTCGTGGGAGACGAACCGCCGCGATCGGCCCGGTTCGCGGCGTCGTCGAGTGAGGTTGAGAACATGAAAGGCGGGAAACCGGAAGGCCCGAGCATCCTGAACAGCTCCGCGGAATGCCCGTCGAACAGGACGAGGCGTGGCTCCGCATCCTCCCCCGCTTCGGAAAGGAAACGCTTCACCCCGGTTCGCAGCCGTTCACGCCCCTCTTTTCCCGCATCGCCGAGCACCCGGTACTCGATGTTTTTCCCTTTTAACCTCCAGCCGTGTACGATGCCGTCCACGAAAAGGAATTCGAACGCGGCCCCGCCCTTGATTTCAGGAAGCGGTTTGTGGCGGTGGCGCAGAAATGATGCGATCGCCGGGCGCTGACTTTCAAGTCCGTCGACGAGACGCGCGAATTCCAGCTCATTGTCCGCGATGGATTTGTCGATCGCGGACAGGTCCCCGGGAGAGCGCGCACCGGCCTCGAGGAGGCGCGAGCGCTCACCGGCCAGCACCGCGCGCGTGGACGAAAGGGCCAGGGCGCGCCGGTAGGTGAGCGAGTCCTCTTTTCTGTAAAAATCGGGCGAAGCGGCGCGGACAAGCAGAATCCTCTCCGTCGCCCTCCTCCTTTCAAGAACTGAAATCACTCCGCGCGCGTCACCTCCCATGGCGAGCGTCCCGGCGAATTCATCGTACAGCCGCCTGATCCTTCCAATAGCCCAGGAACCATCAAGCGGTCTGGCCTCCACCGCGCTGATGGCGCGACGGTAGCGTTCGGCTGCCAGCCCGGCGGCGCGCGCTCCCTCGAGCGACTCGCCGTGCCGGCGCAGAAGGCCCGCGACCGAAGCGTCTATCATCCACAGAAGGTCGTCATATCCGAACTTGCGCGCCACCGACTCGGCGTCCATCAGTGCCTCATAGGCCTGGTCGATCATACCCAGGCGATCCCTGCAGCGGGCGGCGTTGAGAAGAAGCCTGACCGAGAGCCTTCGCGAAGCCCGCTCGCCGGCCCGTTCGAGCGCGGCGCTGAAGCCCGCTTCCGCCTGCGAATAAAGACGGTAGACCTCGCTCTCCTTCGCGAACGTGCGCCGGGCGCTTTCGAGTCGTTCGGCGGAGCGACCGGTCTCCCTTCCCGCGAGGAGCTCGGCCCTGTAATATCTGAGCGCGGACAGGGCGATATCCACGTCGTAATGCACTCCGGCGGTTTCCTCGGCCACCTTTTCCCCGAGCGCCCGGATATCCGCCGCGTCGGGCTGGCGCCGCAGGGCGCCGGCCTCCGATTCGAGGCGCGTCGTTTCCGAGGCGAGGCGCCGCTTCTCATATCCGTTCCTGAAGGCAGTTATGCGCTCGATCAGCGCGCCGATCTCGGGGAGCGGATCGCGAAGACCGATGGTGTTCTCGGCCATGAAGGCGTAGAGATTGGCGAGATTGATGATCGCGACGAAGGCCCCCTCCTGATCGTCGACCTTCGGATCCGCCGCGAGCTCCCAGGCCCGCGTGAACGCGGCCCGCGCGGCGTCGTATTCGTGAAGGAGAAACCGGCAGTAACCGATGTTGTTGACCGTCCGTATCCTCGTCTCATTGTCCAGCCTGCCCGATCGCCCGCCGAGCAATTCGAGCTTTCTCTCCAGAAAACGAATCGACGCCCGGTAATCACCCATCCCGTAATGTGTCTCCTCCTGGAGCGAGAGATTGAGCAGGCGCTTGTTGATGGTGTCGAGCTCGGTGAAGATACGGTTTTCTCCGATAACCGCGATGTCGCTTCCGAGGTTCCACACCGGAATCGGCCCCAGTCCGAGCAGCTTTATCTCCAGTCGGTATTTCACCCCGGCGTCGTCGTAGCGCTTCAGGGCCGACTCGGCCATGTCCAGGTACGACAGCGCCGTTTCGGTATCGCCGAGTTCCCGGTGGCAGTAGGCGATCTCCTGCAGGTAGCGCGCACGGTCTATCCTGAGGCGATTGGCGGCGGCGAAGTCGAGTACCCTGTTGAACCAGGCAATGGCTTGTGCGTGGTCATTTTCCATCCTGGAGAGCAGCCCGAAGAAACGGTAAAGGTCCGCAATCTGGTAGCGGTACCGGCGCACGTTCCTGCCGGACGCCATCGTCCGGTATATATCGAGGGTTTTCTTCAGCTCCTCCCTGGCGCGGCCGTATCGGCCGGCCTGCCAGTAGCAGTAACCCAGGTGGTGATAGAAGAGCGCCTCCTCGATCCGGGAATTGAAGCCGCGCTTGAAACGCGCGGCGAGTTCGTAGTGATTCAGCGCGCGCGGATAGTTGGTCAGCAGAAAATAGCTGTTGGCCATATTCAGATGAAGGTTGCCTTCCTTCCCCGGGTTCAGCGCTTCGTCGTTGATCTCAAGGGCCTTTTCGTACATCCGTATATTGTCTTCCCATAGATGGCGGGGGAAAAACCGCGCGAAGAGCGATTCGTTCCCGCCCCCCGACTCCCTCCGGTAGTCCCCGCGCCGGAGGTCGACATACTGCAGGACCCATCCCTTGAGCAAATACGGATCGACGAAGGTATCGTCGATAAACAGCGCCCAGTCCAGCTCGTCGACGCATTTCCTGAAGCTCTCGAGGAGCGGCCCGAGCGACCCGCCCCGGCCAGGCACGGCTGAAAGCACACCCCCCGCCTGCCGCTCCAGCGCAACGCCCGCTTTCGCGTGGATATAGCCGAGCCCGTAGATGTGCGCCTTGTCAAAATCCATTCGCGCGATGGGAAGGTGCTTGAGGTATTCCCTTTCAAGGTCCTTCAGTGCCCGCGCGCCTCCCCCCTTCCATTCGTCGAAGGCGTCGATATACAGCACGTGGGCGCGCGCGCCGTACTCGTTGTAGATGTCCTCGAAGCGTTTCTTGAGATGCAGGGAGGTCAGGAGGCGCACGTATTTTTGATACAGCGCGACCGCCTCCGCATAATCGCCCGCGAGCTCCGCGCGCTCGCCGAACTCCTCGTAGTGCTCGACGAGCTTCACGACAACGGAAGGGAAGTCATGCTGCTTCCACGAGAGCACGTAATTGTTCGCGACCGCGGCATAATACGATTCGCTCTCCACGGCGTTCCTCTCGCGACCGGCGATGTCGCCGAGCAAAACATTGCTCCGGTAATATACAATGTCGCTCTTCCTGACGATTTTAAGCGACTCCCGGAGCCGGCTCGTGGCCGCCGTCGTATCGCCCATATCGAGATGCGCCTTCCCGGCGACATACAGCAAAAGCCCCGGCAGCAGTTTGTTGTCCCGATACCTGACCAGCATGCCCCGGGCGACCGCGAGCCTCCTGGCGGCGTCGGTCTCGGCTTCGAAGAGCTCCAGAAGGCGGATCATCGCGTCATTGCGAAGATAGATATAGCTCGAATCGAGCACCGCGATGAACGAAGGGTGGATTTCGTCCGAAAGCTTCTTCGACTCGAGCACGGCGAGCTTGTAATGGATGTAAACGCTCCTGCCGTAATCGCCGTGGCTCTTCAGAATTTCGCGATAGACGTCCGCGGCGTCCGCACGGTTCCCGGAGCGCGCGTGTTCGTCGGCAAGGTCTTCTTTCAGATAGGGGACGAAGGCCGCTCTCCCCGGTTCGGCCTTGATCCGGGACAGAGCCTCCGAGATGATCCGTGCACCCGGTCGCCCCGAAAGTCGCTCGCCGATGTACCGGCCGAGCACCGTCCGGTAATCGTTCCCCTCCGCCGAGATCGAAACGAGACGTTTCTGCAATCGCGACGCCTCGGCGGCCCGTCCCATGCCGGCGTTCGCCCGTGCCGCGTCCGCGACGGAGCGCGCGACAAACGCGACCGACTCGGCATCCCCGGCCGCGCCGAAGAAATGATATACCCGTTCGAGAGCGAGAAGGTAGCGCTCGGTATCGTCGAATTCCTGGAGGTACTTTTCGGCGAGCTCGTACTGACGCCGTGCGCTCTCGCGTTTCGGGATAATGCCGTAATCGGGTATGATGTTTATGTTGATGTTGCCGCCGGCCTGGTCGGAATACACGATAACGCCATCGAACACCGGTGACCAGCGCGGCGAAAACGACGACCGGGAGAGGAGCGTCAGCGGGTAGTCCCTGCCGGTGGCCAGGTTCCTGTACTGGATGACCGAATTGTCTTTCAGGTCAACCCTGCCGTCACCGTTGGTATCGCCGGCGATGAGCGTATAGGCGATCTCGTCGGTCCCGCGCAGAAAACACGGGTGCATCTCGATCGCCGGACCCGCGGTCAGCCGCTTCTCGACTCCCGAGGCCAGCTCTATCGTATGGATGTCTCCACCCGAGTCCGCGTCCCTGTACGACACGAAGATGATCTTTTTACCGTCGCGGGAAAATCGGGGTTGCGTACCGCCTTCGCGGGTGAGCTGGCGCAGATTGCGCCCCTTGCGATCCATGATCCATATGTTCTCGGCACCGCCGCGCGTCGAAGAGAAGGCGATGAGTCTCCCGTCAGGAGACCAGCAGGGAGTGGCGTCCTTCACTATGCGAACGGTGCCCGTCGATGGATCCTGGTATTGCGTGAGATTGACCGCCCGCCCGGGTGGTTTTACGGCCCGCAGGGTCGATGACCGGGCTTCATCGATCAGGGCCGCCGGGTCCAGCCGCATGAGGTAGATATCGCCTTCGGGATCCTCGCGCTGGGAGACGAAGGCGAGGTGCTTCCCGTCAGGAGAGAGCGCGGGGGACGAGTCCCGCGATGGATGATCGGTGACGCGCACGGTCGTGATGTCGGTGAGCGAACGAAGGTAGATGTCGAAGTTTCCCTTCTCCCGATCCGAGGTAAAAAAGAAAAACAGTCCGTCGGGGGTGAAAGAGCCCTCCATTTCCACGGATTGCTCTATGGTGACGGGTATGGCCCTTCCGACTTCGCCGCGGTATTCCTTTCTCATGATTTCGCCGTAGCTGAAGAGCACATCGGGCACGGACGAATCGTCACAGGCGGTCAAGCACAGCAGGACCGCCGCCAGCATCGCGGGGACATTCCTGGATGAAAACCGGGCTTTCATTTTTTGCGAACCCACACGCCCGTTTTTTTCTGTATCCAGTCGTTCTTCCTCGCCAGCGCCGCCTGCTCCTCGGCGAATGCCGCGCCGAACGATTCCGCGTCGCGGGAGAGTGAATCACCGGCTCCGGCGCGCGCCACGCTCCGCTCGAAGATGGTCTTCCGCGCCGCGTTCTCGTCTTCGAGCACTTTCAGAAGCGCCGACTTGAGCGCGGCGTCGGACTCGTATTTTTTCTGCGGCATATAGACGACCATCCCGCTGTTCGCCTCGCCGACCGCGCCGTCGTTTTTGTATGCGCGTATCTTATCATCGTTGAACTCGCGTATCTTCACGGCGCGCAGCAGGGCCTCGTCGCCCCCCATCACCACGGCCGGGCCGCGCGAGCGCGCCACGTCGGTCTTCACCGACGACACGATCCACGCGTCTCGCTCCAGCTCGCGGTAATCGCCCACGATCTGCCGCTCGATAACGGTCTTCTCGCCGGTGATGTGCACGTCCGGAGGCGATACCTCGATACAGCTCGGCACATCAGCCAGGCAGCTTTTGCCGCTCGCGCATCCCGACGCCGCCGCGAGCAGCGCCGCGAGCACGACGAGCGGGCACAGGCGTATGGTCATTGTTCCACCTCCCTGACCTTTCTCAGGTACTCCTGAATGGGCATCCGCTCGAACTCCACCTTCTCATCCTTCACGCCGAAGAGATATCCGATGGTTCTGCGGGAGAAGTTCACGGTGGTGTACACCAGCCCCCGGTCGAGATTGAAATTGAAGTCCTTCACCCGCATCGAGTTGTCCACCGCGAACTGGGCGACACCGCCCAGCTTCGATTTACCCTTCTCGGTGGAAAGGCCCTTGAGCAGGCGGTTGGCGAACTTTTCCCCGATCTTGAAAATATTTATATAGCCCCGCGCCGAGAGCTCCCGGTCGATATCGACCCCCTTCCCGCTGAAATTCGCGTTGAGTGAAAGCTCCGCGTCGCGTGTCTTCCTCCGCGGATCGGGATCGTCGAGCCTGCCGATGTCGACATTGGTGACGTCGAGGAGCATCCGGAACTCCATGTTGCGCTTTTTCATATCGGCCAGGTTGAACAGGATGTCGCGACCGTACAGAGAGCCGTCCAGCACGTAGGCGCGCATCACTGGAATCTCGAAGGTGTTCTCCCGGAAGAACATCGTTGCCGAAAAATCCCTGAGATACTCGAACGACACGTCCCTGGCGGGATGCCTGGCGCGAATCGATTTTATTGTGAAGTTCGCCTTCTCCCTGAAATTTTCGTTCGAGATGAGAAGGCTCTTGTCGGTGGCGATGCGTGATTCACCTCGATACCGCGGAGTGAAGTAATACTCGAAGGGGAAATCCATGTTCAGGTCTTCGACGGCGACGCGCCCGACGTCGTTTCGCATGAAAAAGCGGCCGATCTTTATGGACCCGGAAACCTTCCCCTTCTTCATATCCCCCCTGACGGCGGCACCGATATCCACCAGCCCTTTGAGCCTCCAGGGTCCGTACACCGCCGCGAATTCGGGAGCTTTCAGTTTAATGCCGAGCTTGAGATCCGAATCCGAGATCGGCGCTTCTTTCAAATCGACGGTTCCGCGCATGTCGACGCCGAGCCCCTTCGCCTCGCTTGCGAGATGCAGCCTGTTGAGCGTCACGCGCTTCTTCGCGCCGTCCTGCGAGAGGTCCACGTCGAGCCCCAGGTCGGTGAGATCGAAATCGGGAGCTCTGAGCTTCAGGGCGGCCTTTGCGTTCGTCTTTTCGCCCTGCATTCCGAACGAGGCATCGAGCGCGAGGTCCAGCGGTTTTGCGAGCGGCAGGCCCGCGAGAGATTTCCGGAGCGACGGGGGAAGCATGGCCTCGAGCGGTGCCTTCCGGAAGCGGAACCGGTCGATGTTGAGCTTCCCCACGGGTGCGGCACCCAGCACGACATCAGCCGAGGCGCCCATTTCGAGCGCGTTCTGCCCGTCGGCCGGATTGAAAAATCTGAAGCTGAAAGAATTGAGCTTAAGACGGCCGAAGTTCCCCAGCGCCGACGCGTCGACGGCCATCTCGACACCGTTGTCGGCCGACCTGCTTCGCTCGAGCGCGTAGGAAAAACGAGGCACCGAGAGCCGCGCGAGAAGCTTCATGTCGTCCGCGCGCCTGAGAGCGGTAAAGCCCAGGCGTGCCGAGGGAATCGACGCCTCGGTCCCCGGTACTTTATACGAAACCCCGCGCAGCGTGAGTTCTCCTTTTATATCCATCGAAGAGGGATTTCCCGTTATCGTCAGCGGATACAGTGAGACGACGCCGCCGAAACGCGTCACCCGGTTACCGGTTATCGCGGCGAAGTAGGGATACAGCTCGTCGAGCGAAATCGCGCTTTGTGTCATCCTGAGGTCAATTTCCTGCCTGGTCGTGACCTTGCGCACCGTCCCGACCAGGTTCAGCCAGGTACTACCGGCGAAACGGACGCCGAAGTGGTCGAGCATGAGACGGTCGGACGCCGGGTCATAGACCATGTCGTAGCCGATCATGAGATTGAGCGGCGCGAGCCGGGCGCGTCTGAAACGCACCGGGGTCCTGTTCGTGCCGAAGCGGAACGAGCTTTTAAACGAGCCGGCGGTGTCGATGCCTTTATTTAAATCGAGCTTCCACGAAAGCACCAGTGGAGGATTGACCTCCACGTCGGGCGTATAGACGGAAACATCGAGCTCGCCCTTCGGATTGAGCGCGATCGACATCCGCTCGAGGAGCGAGATCGCCTCGAGAGACTTCGGCACTTTTTTAAACGGCGGCACAAGCACATCGGCCGTGAAGCCCAGTCCCTCGACCGATGCGTTCAGGCCGGTGCCCCGGGCGTAGAGCCGAAAATCCTCCAGCACGAATTTAAACAGAAAGTCGACGGAAATCGGAAGGCGGATCTCCCTGGAAGGAGCACCATCCTCTTTCTCCTCTTTCACCTCTTCCCCGGGCGCTTCCGCGGATTTCTTCATCAGGCGCCCGGCGTTCCATACCCCGTTCTTCTCGACAAGGTAAACGCGCGGGCGGTAGATGCCGATCTCGTTGAAACGGACCCTGCCGGCGAGCATGCCGAAAAAACCGTAATCGAGCACAAGGCGTTCGATCTCGACGAATTTCGATCGACCGAACTCCTCGCCGTTGTAGATGACGAGGTTCTCAATCTCGAAACCGCGGTACGGATTGAACCGCTTCACGCTCATGGACAGCTCGCCGCGGGAGGCCGAACGGAAAGCTCCGGCGGCGATGGTTTCCACGCGTTTCGGCGAGAGAACGACGGGGAGGGCCGCCATGAACACGACAACGACCCCCACGATCGAAAGAGGCAGCCACAGCAGTACGATTTTAACGACCTTCGCCGCGGCGGCCCAGCCGGGGAACGCGCGGGGTCGGCCCTCCGTATTCGACGGCCCGCCTTCGGGCGGACGCACCCTATTGTCCGCGTGCGGCCCTGATTTTTTTTTGCCCCTGATCATATTCCGACCGATGCCCCGCCACGAAAGCCCCGCGGGAAGTCGTGATCTTCATGACGTGGAAGAGTGAAACCGTAAGGAGGAAAACCCTTAATGGCAAGCAAAAATTGGCGGCGCGGCGGCTTCGCGCCGCGCCGGTATTGCGATGCGGCGATGAGCTCTCATCCCCCGTTTATCATTCTGCTCAACAGCTCGCGTTTGCCGCCACCGGGCTCAACGAGCGAGGATATCGCCGGGTTTTCCCTGAAGCGCAGAACGTTCAGCATGAAGATGTCGAGCTTGTTGACGATGGTGGGCGGCAGCAGGTTCCCGTCGATTTCCACCGACATTACCGGATAGTGACGTTCGCGCGCCCAGGGGGTGAGGATCCCCTCGATCACGCGCCCGATGAGGCAGGCGAAGGGCGCGATGTTCACTACCCCCGAGTACCCGTCCATCATGGCCGTCGCCGCCACACCGGTTGAAACGCTTATTTCCGAATGGAGCTCGTCGCTCACGAAGTATTTTTCGGCATTCTCCATTATGCGGTCCATGTCGTGCGGCGTTTCGGGCAGAAGGTCCGTCTTCCTGAGCACGGCGCTTACCCTGTGCTCCACGCGGTGCTTGTACATGGCCTCGAGTTTCCAGGCCGCGAGCTCGCGAAGCTCCCTGGAGAACGGCCGCCGGTACCACGGCAGGAGCCCGTATCGCTTCCTGATCTCGTGGCGGCGCGTGTAGTCGCAATAATAGACCCACTCCGTTATCCCGGAAACCTTGCCGATAATCCCGCGCGAGCTGAAATGCTGGATGAGCTCGTCAACCGCGAAATCATCCCGCCGCACGTAGATCTCCCCCACCACGAGCACGCGCGGGCATTCTTCGATCGTGCGTTTGAGCGGAATGCGCGCGATCTCGCCGGCGATCTCCTCGAGCGTCGGCAGCACCCGCGAGACGTCCCTTTCGGCGACCGAAACGAGACGGTGCCACAGCTCGTCGTATTTTTTCATCGCCGCAACGGGATCCTCCGCGCAGGCCCGCAGGGAGGTCTCCACGTCCTTCATGTAGTCGCTGATGACCAGCCCCCACCACGCGTGTTTCGAGAAGTCCGGACCCAGCTCGTTGTACGAGTTGTCGGAATCGAGCGTGATGACCACCACGTTGTCCAGGCGCAGGTCCTTGAAGAGGTTCTCGTAGAAGACGAAATACTGCCCGGTACGGCAGGGACCGGTGGTCGTCGGGACGAAGAGCAGGTATATCTCGTCCTTGCGGTACTGCTCCGAGCCGAAGAAGCGCAGCGCCTCGCCGAGCACCAGGTGGGAGGGCAGGCACTCCTTGCCCGAGGCGTGGTTGCGCGCCAGCTGCAGCGTCGGCGTGTCGGCGAGCGGCATGGCCTCGGCGCTTATCCCCGCCGAGCGGAGCGAAGCGGCCAGGAGCTCCGTGGAGAGACGGCCCATGTTGGCCAGGAGAAGCCTGATGCGCGGGTTGCCCCGCAGCGGCATCTTCTCACCGGTCGAAAGACGCTTCACGTAGAGACCGTCCTTCTCCACGACGAAACGCAGTCCGTTGTCGAAGCGTTCCGACGCGATCTCCGTAAACTTGCTGCGATAGCCCTCGATGATGTCGAGGAAGGCCTCCACGCGCGTATCGACGCCCGCATCGGCCGAGTGCGAATCGAGCTCGAGCACCAGGAAGGGCTTGGTGCCCATGTTCCATTTGAGGTAATGCAGCATGAACGAATCCGGCGCGCACGAAAAGTTCGTGATATAGGTGACGAAAACATTGTCCTCGTTTTTGACCAGCCTGCTCGCCTTCATGTCCTGCTGGCCGTAATACCAGTACATGTTCGCGAAGATGTCCTCGTTCTCAAAGGGCAGGATATCGAAGGGGATGATGGTGCAACCGCGCGAGGTGAACTTGCGCGGTATCCCCATGTTCGCGTCGGGCGTGAAGGCGTTATAGGGCCTGCCGAGAAGCGCGATGACCGGCCGCTTCGAGCGCCGGGCCTCCGCGAGCGCCTCGCGTCCGAGGGATGCCGCCTTCTCCGCGTATTCCCGCTGTTTCACCAGCGCCGCGGCGAAGGCCGCACGCACCTCTTTTTCATCGAAACCGAGCGTTTCTCCGAGCAGGATGAATGGCTCGAGCGCCTTCTCCTCCCCGTATTTGAAACTCACCACCGGAGAGAGGACGCGTTCGTCCGGAATCTCCGGAAAGGCCTGGCGGATATAATACGGCAGTCCCTGCGTGATGGGGCAGAAATTCGCGTGGACATCGCTTTCGTAGCTCTCCATGTCCCGGAAGTGCGGCAGGAACAGGAAGTCGGGCCGCGCGTCGAAGGCCGCCTGCACCGCTCCGTGCGCGATCTCCGCCGGGAAACAGTACCCGCTTTCCACGCGCGCCACCCCCGCGGGCGATATCCCGCTCGAGAGCACGGCCTCCACGCCGAGCTCGTGGAAGAAGTGCGAATAGAAGGGCCATAAGGTATAGACCGAAAAGCACCGGGGGATGCCGACGGTTAAATCGCCGCGCTTCCGGAGCGCGGCCGGGTCCGGAGCGCACTCTACGAACATCAGGTTATTGCGCCGTTCGACGTAGTCGATCACCGAGGACTCGTCGAAGGTCTTCTTCTTGCGGATATTCGCGTACTTGTTACAGCGACCACCGAACATGTAGCGATGGCCGTTGACAACGAGCACCCTGATGGGACAGTAATTGTCGCACGCCTTGCACTGGAACTCGCGCTCGTTCACGATCTCGGTGGCGAGGATCGCGTCCAGATCGTAGCTCCCCTTTTCGAGGAAGCCCTCCGAAAGCTTCTGCGCCGCCAGCAGTCCCACGCCGAAGCACCCCATGAGCTCGGGGTCCGGCGGCACGAGGATGTTCTTGCCCAGGAGCATCGCGAAGGCCAGCGGCACCGCCTCGTTCTTGGCCACACCGCCCTGCAGCACGATGCTGTTACCGATGGTGCGGTTGCCCACCACGCGGTTGAGGTAATTCGACACGATCGAGGTAACGAGCCCGGCCGTTATATCCTCGCGCGATGCCCCCTGCTGTATCGCCTTTCGGATGTCCGAATTGATGAAGGCCGAGCAGTGCTCGCCGAACTTGAGCGGCCGCTCCGCCGCGAGCGCGACCGGCGCGATCTCGTGCGCGTGCTCGATGCTCAGGTCGCCCCTGCACGATTCCTCGAGGAACGAACCGGTACCCGCCGAGCAGGCCTCGTTCATGGCGTAGTCGATGGGCACTCTGTTTTTCAGCAGCACGTATTTGGCGTCCTGGCCGCCGATCTCGAAGATGGTGTCGATATCCGGCTGGTAGTAGGTGGTCCCCACCGCGTGGGCGATGATCTCGTTGTACACCGCCGGGGTCTCCAGGAACACGCCCAGTATCTCGCGCGAGGAGCCCGTGGTGGCTGCGAGGCTTATCCGGATCGGCGCGTCGCCGATGTCCTCGCGGATCTGTTTCTTGATCTCCTCGATACACTGCTTGAGCGCCTTGACGGGATCTCCGTGAGTGCGACCGTAATACGACGCCGTTATCTCGTCGGTCTCGATGTCGATGAGACAGGCCTTCGTCGTCGTCGAGCCGCCGTCGACGCCGAGTATGTATTCGCGGCCCGCGCGCACCTTTGTCTTCCGGGATGGGATGAACGTCACCTTCCCCCCGGCGGATCTGAGGCTCGTGAAACGGGCGAACTGCACGCTGTGCTCGCGGGTGAGTCGATCGGCCGGAGGAAGCACGCTCCCGGTCTCGCGCGCCAGGAGCGCCGCGCCGTACGCCTCGAAAAAGGGCGCCGTTCCGGGGACGACGAACTCCACGTCGGGAAGCTTTTCGGACAGGAAGGCGAGGATGTAGGGATTGCGCGTCACGCCGCCGGTCAGCATCACCCGGCCCCGCTCCATGCGCGCCCTTTTAAGAAAATCGGCCACCTTGATCGCCATGACGTTGCTGAGGGAGAGGATGATGTCGCCCTTGGTGGCCTCTCCCTTGTTGAGGCGGTGGGTGCAGTCGCTCTTCATGAAGACGGAGCAGCGCGCCGAAAGCTTGTGCACCCTGCAGCCGGGTTCGATATGGTCGACCGCTTCGAGCCCCATGTCCATGCGCCCCAGTTGTTGCTTGAAGAACTCCCCGGTGCCCGAGGCGCACTTGTTTCCGGAGAAGCTCGTGATGATGCGCCTTTCGTCGTTTATCGTATAAACGACCAGGTCCTCCCCGCCGAGGGAGACGACCGCGTCCACGTTTTCATCCATGTCGCGAAGCGCCGCCTCCACGCAGATCGGCTCGATGACGGTGGCGACGTTCAGCAGATAGCGCCCCTCGGTCCCGGTGGCGAGCGCCCTCACGCCCTCGGGCAACTCTTTCGAGGCAAGCATCCTCTTCAGTGTTTCGAGAAAATTACCTTCATGCGGCACCACCTCGCTCCAGAGGAGCCTTTCGCCTTCAAACATCACGGCCTTGACGTTCGACGACCCTATATTAATGCCAAGAGTGTGCATGACAGCTCCTCCATCGATAATGCAATGGGTGTATGCAAATATCTCGAAAAATGTCTATTATTTTTTATTCGTCTTCGGCGCTGATAAAGTTGCCCCGGATCGACCGGATCCTCGTGAGTGCGTCCTCGCCGGCAACGATCTCGCCGGAGAGCGAGAGCAGGATGTCGGCGATTCTCTTCTGCTCCGGGAGGGGCGGAAGCTTTATCATGAGGCGCCGCAGCATGTCGAGGTCGATCGCCATCTCACCGCTTCCCGCGTTGAACGTGTAGAGAACGCCCGACTGGAAATAAGAGTGCAGCACATTATTCAGAAAAAACGGCTCACACAGTCCGGTGTCCGCTGTTAGCCGGACGCATTCCGGGCCCACTATCCCTCCCTCGAAAAAGACGGGCATGATCGCGGAGGCGCCGGCATATTCGCCCCTGACCGCCATGACGATATCGGAACCGGCGACGGCGTATTCACCGAGCTTTCTGGCCCTGTCCCTCGCGACCGCACCGCAGCGCTTCTCGTGCAGCCGGAGTGAACCGATGCTCTCGGGAAGGATGACCGGCACCGTCGCCGCACCGTCGCCAGGCCCCGGAAGGGACGCCGGTCCTTCCACGATCTTCCGCCCGGCAAGCACTTCCTGGAGCGGCACCACCCGCCACGACTCGGGGATGCGCCCGGCCGGGCCTTCCTTGAACCGACTGTGCCCGATGCCTTCCGCGAGCAGCCTTTCCATCAGGCGGTGTTTGTACTCGAAGATCCTGCCGATCAGTTCCTCGATCGAGCGCGCGGCCGCGTCGGCCGCCTCGATAACCTCCCCGGCGTCGAGGGCCGGCTCGTCCTCGATATCCATCAACTCGTCGTCCATTAACCGACTCTCCCGTTTCACTCTCTCGTACGCATTCCTGAAATACTAACAGGGCGGACGCGCGCGTCAAGAGTTTTACGGGGATGTTTTTCTGCTTGATTCCACCCTCTCCCCGGTCGAGACTGCATGGAAAATTATACCGGAGATCGAGAATGAGTTTATTCACCGTTGACGACACCCGCTGTACGCGCTGCGGCGCCTGCGTCGATGAATGCCCCGCCCGCATAATCGCGCTCGCCGACCGGCACTCGCTTCCCGAAATCGTTCCCGGCGGTTCCGAGCTCTGCATTGCCTGCGGGCACTGCGTGGCCGTCTGCCCACACGGGGCGCTTTCGCTGGCCGCGATGCCGATCGAGACCTGTCCGATAATCACCGAACGAATCGACGATCCGGCGCGCGTCGAGCGGTTCCTGCGCGCGCGTCGCTCCATCCGATCGTACAGAAAACGACCCGTCGACCGTCAGACGATAGAACGGCTCATCGATATCGCCCGCCACGCCCCCTCGGGCCATAACGCGCAGCCGCTCGAGTGGCTGGTGGTGCACACCGAGGGTGAGACGCGCCGGCTGGCCGGACTCGTCATCGAATGGATGCGGATCGTCCTGCGCGATTTCCCCGAACAGGCGAAGGCCGCGCACATGGATCTCGTCATCGCGGGCTGGGAGATGGGTATTGACGCGGTGCTTCGCGGCGCGGGCCATCATGT
>CAZVEG010000017.1:0-43980 GCA_964625625.1 uncultured Leptospirales bacterium
AGATACGCCATTTTGCCGGCGAAATCGGGCTTCATTTCCAGCCAGTCTCCGACATTGAGCTGCCAGCCGTCGTCGATCTGGAAGTAATCGAGTCGTAGCTTCTTTTTCCTGCAGACGTCGAGGTTTTCCAGGATATCGTCGATTTTGAGGTCGTGGAAATAGTAGTACCACGAGCACCAGCCCGCGGGGATGCCGGAGGGGATGCGGACGGAGTGCTTTTTCTTTATGCCTTCGAAATATGATTCGAACAGGGCCTCTTCATCCCCGGAGTCGATGAAAAGCGGCTCCAGCCGACGCTCTCCGGGCCCGTCGGGAAGCCGGAAGTTTTCGTAGTCGTAAATGATGCGGATCCGACGAATGCCCTTATTGTCGATCAGGGCGCGGAAGTAAACGAAATCCGTGAAGTCTCCGCAGACTCCGGCCATCTCACATTCGCCGGCTTCATAATTCTTGAGCATCGTAAACGATTCCGAGGCATAGTCTCCCGCCTTTCCGGACGGCAGGTTGTTCAGGTTGTCCTGAATCGCCCCGACGGGATCGAGAAACGGCAAATACCACGGCCGTCGCGGTTTAAGCGGTACCTCACCAGGCCGGTAGCTTCTTGTCGCCGTCCATGATTGATATCCATGTTTGAAAAAAGACCAGCTCCCCGGAATCTCGCGATCCAGGATAAATTCGACGCGCTGAAGATCTTTCGGCGCATTCGCCTTCCAGCGGAGGATCGGCTGATACTCCCTCCCGTTTTTAATGACCTCGATGCCATAGTTGAGGCCCTTGCTGCGGAGGCCCTCCTTCACCATTGGCTCCCTTTCGATACCGAGGCCCTTCTTATAATAAACGGTCGCCTGGGCCTCTTCGAAGAAATTTTTTAAAATCATATCACCCTGCCGTTTCCGTGTGGTATTGAGGAGGCGCCTCACAGTGTATTGATCCGTAATCCCGTCTGTCAAATATCTTTTACAGTGGATGACACCGACGGCATTCCGCGATAAAAACCGGCCGTTTGCGTTCTTGACTTATTTCAGTTCTGTTTTTATACTCCCCGGCACAAATAGAGACTGACGT
This sequence comes from uncultured Leptospirales bacterium, assembly GCA_964625625.1. Lineage (GTDB taxonomy): Bacteria > Spirochaetota > UBA4802 > UBA4802 > UBA5368 > MVZN01. The sequence goes on from CAZVEG010000017.1 coordinate 1,066, forward strand.
AAAATAAATAAAGCTCACTGAATTTCAAAAAGAGGAATCTCCCATGAAGCGCCTGACCACGAAGATTATCATTCTCGCCCTGGGCTGCTGCGTCATAATAAGCCTTATAATCGGCATAACCATGGGCATATCGATCACGCGTTCGAACGCGAAAAAGCTGTCGGATTACAACCGGCTTCTTCGCGACGATTTCGACCGCAACGCCCGCCTCGAGGTGGAAACCGCTATCAGCATGCTCGGTGCGATCCACAAGAAACACGAATCCGGCGAGATGTCGCTGAAAGAGGCCAAGAAGCTCGGTGCGGATCTCATGCGCGATCTCCGTTATGACAAGGAAGGGTATTTCTGGACCGATACGACCGAAGGCGTAAACGTGGTGCTCCTCGGTAAAAACACCGAAGGTACCAACCGCTACGAAGCCCAGGATAAAAAGGGTATCTTTTATGTGAAAGAATTCATTCGCAATGGATCACAGGAAAACGGGGGCTACACCGACTACTATTTCCCGAAGATGGGGAGCGAGGAACCGCTTCCGAAACGCAGCTATACCTTGCTCTTCAAACCCTTCGGATGGGTGGTCGGGACCGGGAATTATACTGACGACATAGACAAGCTTGTGAAGGACGAGGCGGCCAGGTACCGCCGGGAAATGCTGATCGACATCGTTATACTCGTCGCACTCATGACGGTTTCTCTCGCGGTCGCCACCGGCGTGTCCATACTTTTCGGTAAAAAGCTTACGGAGCCGATCATCAGGATCACGAAGTCGCTCGGCCGGATGGCGGAATACGATCTTGGCAGCGACGAGTCGATCTCCGGCCTGACCGCGAATCACGACGAGACCGGATTGATGGCCCAGGCGCTGGCGCACATGCGCTCATCGGTGGCGGAGGTGATCCAGAACATCAAGGAGGTTTCCTCCGACCTGGCGACTTCGGCCGAGGAGATGACCGCGGCCACGACCTCGTTTTCCGAAAACTCCCAGAACCAGGCGGCAACGGCCGAGGAAATCACCGCCACCGTGGAAGAGATTTCGGCCGGGATGGACAGCGTCGCCTCCGGGGCGCTCGTGCAGTACGAGAGCCTCAACTCGCTTACGGACCTTACCCGGAGGCTTTCGTCCAGCGTGGAGGAGGTGGCGGCAAATATAGACGAAACGCTCGAGAGCACCCGAAGCATAGCCCTGGACGCCCGGACCGGCGAGGAGTCCATGAAGAACACCAATAACAGCATGGCGAAGATATCGGGAAGCTCGGGCGCGATGACCAGCATCGTCAGGATCATACAGGACATCTCGGATCAGATCAACCTGCTGGCCCTCAACGCGGCCATAGAAGCCGCACGGGCCGGGGAAGCCGGACGCGGTTTCGCGGTGGTCGCGGACGAAATTTCAAAGCTTGCCGATCAGACGGCGTCGAGCATCAAGGAGATCGATTCGCTGATAAAGGCAAACGTGGCGGAAATCGGCGCCGGGATGTCGAACATGGTGAATTCGCTCGAGCTGACGGGCAAAATCATCGACGGGGTCAACTCCATCGCCGAGATGATGAACAGGGTGTCGGAATCCATGAAGCGCCAGATGGAGCTCAATTCGAACGCCAACCGCGAGATCCTCGGAACGATGCAGCGTTCGGAAGAGATAAAGAACGCAATGGAAGAGCAGAAGATAGCCGTGACCGAAATAGTGAAATCGATCTCGAACATCAATATGCTCATTCAGTCGAGCGCCTCGGGGGCGGAGCAGATGGCCGGAAGTTCCGAAAGCGTTGCGGCGCTTTCAGAGAATTTAAAAAGGATGTCGGACGTTTTCAGGGTTTAGCGTCATCGGGAACGATCCTCCTCCCTGAGGGACCGTTTCATTTCCCTGAGCCGGACGATTTCCTCGCGGAGGGATGAAATCTCATCGCCGAGGCTTTGCTCTGAAATCCTCGCCTCGCGGTCATCGAAGCCTCCGTTAAGGCGGAGCCTGACACTGAGCTCGGCGCAGTCTTCGAGCGGGGAGTCGCCGCGCGGAGAAACCGAAAGGTGTACAATCACTTCGGAAAGCCGCTCCACGCCACCCTGGCCGGCGCTCCGTCCCTGCTGCGAGTAGCGGTCTACCGAGTTTTTATCGAAACCGAGCGTCGAAACGAAAACGTCCTCTATCACGCGGTTGACGACGGGATGCTTCTCCGCGTTGTAGAGGAACTTCCCGCGAACCCGGTCGCGTTCCTCGACGAGAGCGCGCTCGCGGAGGGCCAGGCGCATCAGGCTGTTCTCGATTTCCTTTATCGTCATCACGGGAAGGCGTGAGGTCCCTGCTCAGCCGTTCGTCATATCGGCGGGCTGGCCTGTCGCCTCGAGCACGTTGAACCAGAGGCGTGAATGGGGGTTGATCTGGTTGCGTTTACTCGTTACGACGCTTATGGGGATATGGGTGAAGATGTTGTTCCACTGCCCCACTATCATGTCGGTCTTTCCGGCCATGCCCGCGTGGACGGCGTACTGGCCGAGAAGCGCGCAGAAGAGGGCGTCGTTCGGGTTCGCCGGAGCGCTTCGTATCATGTAGCTCGGGTCGATATATTTAAGAGCGACCGGATTGTTTTTGCTTTTAAAATGTTCAATTATCGCGTCACGAAGGAAGATGCCGATATCCGCGAGCTTGATGTTGCCGGACGCGTCGCGCCCCTGCTTGTCGGGTTCCTTCACCAGGAGGTTCTGCCCCGCCCCTTCGGCGACACAGATGACGGCGTGGCCGCGCCTGGCCAGCCGCTGTTCGAGGTGGTGGAAGAAACCGTTGTCACCGTGAAGGTCGAACGGAACCTCGGGTATGAGAACGAAGTTGACGTCGTTCATCGCAAGCGCGGAATATGCCGCGATAAAACCGGAATGACGTCCCATCAGCTTGACGAGGCCGATCCCGTTGGGGGCCCCCTCGGCCTCGACGTGGGCCGCGTAGATCGAGTCCACGGCGCGCGAGAAGGCGGTCTCGAAGCCGAAGGTGCGCTGGATGTAGCTGACATCGTTGTCGATGGTCTTGGGGATGCCGATTACCGCGAGCTTGAGATTCCTCCGTCTGGCGATCACCGCGATGTCGTGGGCGGCCCTGAGACTTCCATCGCCCCCGATCACGTAAAGAATATTGATGTACATGCGTTCGATCGAATCGACGATGGCTTCCATATCGTCGGTACCGCCGCGCGAGGAGCCCAGGATGGTCCCCCCCATCTTGTGGATGCCGCGAACGTACTCCGGGGTGAGCGCGACGGGCTGATAGTCGGTGGAGGGATTGAGGCCGAGGAACCCGTACCGTATGCCCGTGATGCTCTGGACGCCGTACCGGTAATGGGATTCCATGACGAGCGAACGGATGACATCGTTCGTGCCCGGGCAGAGCCCCCCGCAGGTGACGATCCCCACGCGCGTGCGGGCGGAATCGAAAAATATCTTTCTGCGCGGTCCGGCTTTCTCGAAACTGGTCGGGTTTTCCTGTACCAGCGGTTCGCGGTCGCAGAATACCACGTTATAAAGGACCTTCTTGGCGTCGGCGACGAAGGCGAAATCGGTCGAAGGAGACTTGGTCAGAAGCGGTGACTCGATCTTGCATTCGCCGATGTTTTCTATGGTAAGGTCGAGTTCCTGGTTGTTCATATAATTGGCTCTCAATGGAACATATCACGCATTCAGCGTTTTCCAACAAAAGTATCCATTGCCCTGCCCGCTCCCATGGCCAGAACGACGCGGTCATGAAGCCATACCGGGAGCATCCTGGCGTACTTTATCAGGCGGACCGAAAGGGGCAGCATCACCCAGGCCCTGTTCTTCCTGACCGCGCCCACAACGGTATCGGCCACGTACTGCGGATCGAGCGGCCTGTTGAAAATGAAGGGCTTGAATCCCTTGAACATCCCCGTTTCGATCACGTACGGGCAGACGCAGGTTATCTTTACACCGGTATACCCGTACTTGAGCATCTCCAGGCGAAGGGATTCGGAGAAGCCGACGTCGGCGAACTTGCTGGCGCAGTAATCGCTCATGCGCGGCATTCCGAGCAGGCCGGCGGAAGAGGCGATATTGACGACGTGGCCGCTGTTGCGCTCCACCATCCCGGGCAGGAAGTGTTTGGTGAACAGCGCCATCCCGAGAAAATTGATGTCCATGGTTCGTTTTATTTCATCGAAGCTCAGCTCAAGAAAGGGCTTGCCGGTGACGATGCCCGCGTTGTTGACGAGGATGTCGACCGGAGCGGACTGGCGATTGATGATCTTCACCATCCTGTCCACCTCCTTCCTGTCGGAAATATCACAGACGTGTGTGGTGACCTTCGCCTTGAGCGCAATCAGCTCCCGTTCGGTTTCCTCGAGGAGTTTTCTGTTGATATCGACAAGGATGAGGGCGCACCTCTCTCGCGCGAAATTTATCGCCATGAGCTTTCCGATGCCGGCGGCGGCGCCGGTGATGAGCACGGTTTTGTTCGCAAGCACTGTCATGTCCGGTTCCTCTTTACGCGGCGGTTTTTAATTGACACATCGGAGTAAGGGCCATAATCAGGCGATCGTCAACAAAAAATTAGGCTCTTGACCGGAACGTCCGGCCCGTCATATCATTACGGCGGTGGTAAAAACGGCCGCCGGGGCGCCTGTCACACCGGGAGGAATATGGGAAAGAAATCGCCATTTACATCTGTCGTATTCGCGGGCGGCGGTTGTCGCTGTCTGTGGCAGGCGGGTTTTATGCTGGAGGCCGTCCCGGAGCTCGGGATTTCACCGAACGAGGTCGCCGGTGCCAGCGCCGGGGCGGCCATCGCGTGCATGTACTATTCGGGCCGCACGGAGTTCGCCATCGATTATTTCAAGGACGCCACATCGCGGAATGCAAAAAACTTTTACATGAGCGGGCTCTTCGGCGGGGAATCCGCGTTTCCTCATTACGCGATGTACAGGGATCTGATGCTCAAAACCATGGATGGACCGGCACTTAAAAAGCTCAGGAAGGGTCCCGATATCCGTATTCTCGTTTCGCGTCCGCCGGCATACCTGGGCCCGCGATCGGCAACGTTCCTGGGCCTCGGCGCTTATCTCATCGACAAGCATGTATACGGCTCGGTGCATCCGAAGCTGCCCTCGCGGATGGGCTTCTACCCGGAAATTGAGAGCGCGCGCGACTGCGAGACCGCGGAGCAACTGGCCGATCTCGTCCTGGCCTCGTCGTGCACCCCGCCCTTCACGCCGATAATGCGTCGAAACGGCGCGACCGTTCTTGACGGTGGGCTGATCGACAATGTGCCCTTGCGGGCGCTCTCGAAAAATGAAGGCAACGTACTCGTACTGCTGACGCGGCAGTACGCGGAATCGGCGATTCCCGTTGTTCCCGGCCGGGTCTATGTGCAGCCTTCCCGCCCCTCGCCGATCGCGAAGTGGGATTATACGAATCCGCGCGGCATCCAGGAGGTCTTCGACCTGGGAAGACGGGATGGTGAAAAATTCGCGAAAGCGTACCATGCGCGGTGAATGGTTGGAAAAAGAATTTATCAAAGCTGCATATAAGGACCGTTTTACGGGAACAGGCATCAATAGTGTTGCGACAGAAAGCCGCGTTAATGTTCGGCTGGATCACCTCTTTCAGGCAGGCTTACAGCCTGCGACCGGTCACAAGCCGCGCCGCCAGGCGCAATAGCCCGCCCAGACCGAAACGATCGCGGAGGATGCGGACATAAAGAGAGGTCTGCGTCAGCGGAACCGGTTTGGTCCTCTCTTTCGCGATCAACTCGATGGCGGAGTGCGGGCAGGCGGGAACACAGGCGCCGCAGCCCAGGCAACGCCCCGGATCAATGACGGCGAGCTTTCCCTGCATGCGAATGGCTTCCATGCCGCATCGTTTTACGCATTTCGCGCATCCCCTGCACGCGTCGGGATGCACGGCGGCGCGGCAGATCGAATGGAAATGTTCGGCGGGGTCCGTTAATTTTTTCAGCGCCCGCAAAACGTGACAACAGTCTCCGCAACAGCAGCAGATGAATTGCGGCGAGCGTGAGTTCTGCGGCTGGATGATGAAGCCGGCCTCCTCCGCCCGGTCCAGAAGGCGCAGGGCCTCCGATCTTTCAATGAGCCGCCCGGAGCCCCGCTCGAGCACGGTGCGCGCCGCGTCTCCGAAAACGAAACAGGTCTCCCGTATATCCGAATGCGCGCACGACTCCCCGAGCACGTCGTTGGACTGGCGGCAGACGCAGTTCTGAACCACGATGGGCTCATGCGCCGCGCCCAGAATCTTCCTGACATCGTTATAGGGGGCGACGTTCAGGCGGGATTCGATCGCACTGCCGATCGGAATGGTTCGCATTTGCGGAGTCTTCGAATTGAAGAAAGCCCTTCTGAAATCGTCCGCGATATAGGTTTCGAAATCCCTGGCGAAATCGGCGTCAATCCGGTCGACCTGGTACTCGAACATTCCGATGGCCAGTTGGCTGAGGCTGTATTTCCGTTTCCCGGGCCCCCGGCCCGCGTCCATGGATATCGCGCCCTTGCGAAACATCACGAACAAATGCTCTTCAAGCGACCGGCGTGAAACGGGAAGTTCCTTTTTAACGCGGCGGTAAATCCTGGATACATTTTCAGGCAGCATGCCGAGATGAACGGCTATCGACGCCTCGACGGGGCTGAAAAGACGCCTGAGAAGGCGTATCTCCACCCCGGAACCGGTCGAAGGGTAGCCGATGGGCATGCGATCGATCGCCTCCCGAAGACGCACGTAAACATCGTCGCCGGATGACGGTGAAGGGCCCGGTTTAATGCTCATCCGTGGGTATCGATGCCTGACTGGATCGACGCCCTGGTCTTTTCCATAAGCTCGTCGATATTCGCGTCATCATAGCCGGCGGTATCGATTTTTGGATGTATTATCATTGTGGCTTTGCCGGGAAGCAGATTCATGGTGTGGGGGGGCAGGATTTTATTGGTATTGATGATCGTGACGGGGAGAAGAGGCAGTCCCATATCGATCGCGAACTTGAAGGCGCCTTTCTTGAATTCGCCGAGCCTGCCGGAAGTCTGCCGGGTTCCCTCAGGGAAGAAAATGACCGATGTGCCGTTGACGATCTTTTTCCGCGCGGCATTGATGGACGCGATGGCCTTTTCGTGATTTGACCTGTCAATGAATATATGCCCGACCTTTTCGCAACCGATACCCAGGCCGGGAACTTTACGAAGTTCCTGTTTCAGCACCCATTTGAAGTCGATTCCGAGCCATCCATACAGAACGAAAACGTCGAAATGACTCTGGTGATTGGGAACGATGACATAGGATTGATATTTGTCGATGTTCTCTTTTCCCAAGACCTTCACGAAAATAGGAGTCATGTATCCGTTCAAGCGCGACCAGACGGCGCCGCCGATAAAGCTGCCGATCTTCTGGTTCACCAGCGTGGAGAGTATGACCGCGATCGCGCCGAATGTCAGCGTGGAAACAACGAGAAAGGGTATGTAGACAAGCCATTTGTATGGTTGGTAAAGTACGAAGAGAAGTTTTCGCACATCGCCCTCCAGGATACCGGTATTTGCGGGAATCGTCCCGCAAGGTGGGTTCATGTATCATCAGTTGAAGATTTTGTCCAGCCCTTTTGGCGGGGAAACGGGCCGGGATTGCGCTTTCAGGCGTGCCGTTTATCACCAGACATGATTGAACTTGTACTCCATCGTGTCCGGATTCAGTGAGATATACTGGAATCGCCCCTCAAGGCAGGCTCCACTGTTCAGAACGACAGTATTCCCGGTATCAATACATCCGCCGGCATGGGAGTGACCGGTTACGATGACGTCTATACCCATGAACTCGGCCGCCCTCAGGGCGCGCGTTTCGAAATCGGAATGTTTAAAGACGTCCGCGGATCCCAGAAGGCGATCGTCTATTTTCCTGAAGAATTCATGGACGGCGACACCTCCCCGCCTCAGCAAATGGCCCCCGACCCAGACCAGCCATTCGGCCGTCCGGCGCGCGCCCGTGCTGATTTTGTCGAACATATGACCATGGGTGAGCAGGATGCTGGTGCCGTTATGGCTCAGGAAATGCTCCCCGGTGCTGCAGAATGCCTCGGCCGACACGAGATCGTGATTCCCGTGGATATAGATGTATTTTTGCCTGTCGCCGACCAGTCGCCTGGAGACCTCCGGATGGGCCTGGAAGCATCGCTTGAGCTCGAGCATCCTTTTACCGTATTCCCGGCCGGTCAGCGTTTCGAACACATCGCCGAGAAGCACCACCCTCGCGAAATTCGCCTCGAGGAATTTGAGAAAGCGCAGGAACTCGTAATCATCATGACCGAAACGGTCGGTTTGATCCCCGCTTCCGATGTGAAGATCCGAGATAATCGCAATTTCCATAATGTTCGGCTCCTTTTCCCGTTCCGGAATCAACTAATCCCCGGACGGTAAGTATTCCATGAAGCCGTCGTCAAAATAACGTGAATAGTTCATGCATGGAGCGAAGGGAAGGAGTATATCTTTCTTGACATGGAGTTCCCGGTTAATGCACCTGTAGGGGGTTGAAAAACCCGCGAAACCGGCGATTCAGGGTGGTTATATTAATGTGATGAATATCGGACTTAACAGGATTGAAAGTGTTTCCCCGGCCGACGAGGCGGCACTGCTTGATTGCGAAAACGAATTGCGTGCCGTCGTCGAGAACGGATTCCGCTTCCTGAAATTTCCGTCCCGCATAGAAAAACTCTTTTACGCACACGACATGCCGAGACGCAGAAAGCGTTATCTGATCCTCGGTCTGGTTTCGATACTGCTTTACGACATCTATTGCTTTTCAGACATGATCGTTCTTCAGGATATCTACCCGACGGCGTGGTTGATCCGCCTGGCCGTGGTGACCCCGATAATGGTGACCATCATGCTGCTGATCTACCTGCGCAAATGCGTTCGTATTACCGAGGCGCTGATCGGCTCGATCGTGGTCCTGACCGCGCTCAGCATTCTTGTAATGCTCCTGCTCAGCAACGATCCGAACGAGATACATTATCATACCGGAATACTCATAATTATCATCTTCGGCAATATCGTTGTCGGTCTCCGCTTCCTGACGGCACTGGTCTGCTCGATAATCGTGCAGGCTCTTTTTTCCGCCCTCCTCCCCGTGGCGACGAGCATGCCCCTGGAGGCGATCATCAACCATTCGTTCGTCCTTCTTACGGCGATAATCATGAGCCTTATGGGAAACTACCAGATGGAGGCGGAGCTCCGCAGGGTTTACCTGGTGAGCCTGCTCAACAGGGTTGATTCGATCAAACTGGCCAGGTCGAACCGGACGCTCGAACAGCTTTCCATTTCGGACCCGCTTACAGGACTGTACAACAGGAGATATTTCGACGCGGTCCTCGAAAGGGAATGGCGCGCCGCACAGCGCGGCGGGATGCCGCTCTCCCTGCTCTATCTGGATATAGACTATTTCAAGCTTTATAACGACACGTACGGGCACAATGCGGGTGACCGATGCCTGGTGCTGGTTGCCGCGGTAATAAGCTCGGCCGTGCGTCGTCCATATGATGTGTGCGCCCGATACGGCGGAGAAGAGTTCATAGCCCTGCTGCCGGCGACGGATGCCGCCAGGGCGGGCGTGATCGCGGAAAAGATCCGTGATGGTATCGCCGGGATGTGCATTGTCCATGAAGGCAGCGAGGCAGCCGGCCATATAACGGTAAGCATAGGGGTCGCCGGAGGAAGGACCGGAAACATGTCCGGACCTCATTCGCTCGTGGAGGCCGCCGACGAAGCGATGTATACGGCAAAGCGGGATGGACGCAACAGGGTGTGTATCATGGCACTGAATGAGTAATCCCGGAGCGATGATCGCGGGCGACCGGGAAACCCCCGTCAGCTGAACTCACGCATCGATCTGTTAAGGGTTTCGGACGTTTTGCTGATATTCAGAAGCGTCAGCTCGATGGAACTGATGGACTGCGCTTCCCTCTGAAGAGATTGCGTAATCGTCTCCATGGTGTCCTTGTTGACCGCGATATCGCCGGACAGCGCCGAGAGGCAGGGCGCGATGCTCTCCACTCCACCGGTGACGTTTTTGATATGCTTGCGGACGGTATCAACCAGTCTCTTCGAGTTTTCCGCGAGCTTTCCGACCTCCCGCGCGACAACCTCGAACCCCCTGCCGGCATCTCCCGCCCTCGCCGCCTCGATGGAAGCGTTAAGCGCGAGCATCTGGGTCTGATCGGCGATCTCCTCGATCGCGCCGATGACCTCGCTGATGTTCCTTGAAGCCTCGTCGAGCAGAACGGAGGCCCCTATGCTTTCCGCGGCATTTCGCGCCTCTTCGCTCATGGCCTCCTTCAGTCGGAGGACCATCGAGTTTATGCTGTTTATTGATGTCGTAACGTGCTGGATGTTCTCGGTGATCCGTTTGAGGTCGTCGTTCAGTCCATTCGATATTCCCGTAAGGTGCGCATTCAGACCCCGGTACTTGAGAACGGTCATCTGCTCCATGATGTCTTTGATCGAGGCAAAGGTCGGAACACGGTGCGCTCCGATGACCGTCACATTCGCGGAAAGCGAGCTTTTGTATTTCGTATGGAGAATGGAATCGCTTCCGACGTAGATATCGGCCCCGATGATATAGCTGGCCCGCTCCAGCCTGCGCCGTGTTTCGTCGTCGGGTATTTCCGAAAAAGGGATTATTTCGAAATTGATGCCGTTTATCCCGTGCTCCAGGCTGTACTCCCTGATCATTTCCGCCTGGGCGGTGTTGTTATTGAAAATGCTAGCGGTCTCTCCACGGGGGATCCCGGCGATTTTAACGTAAAAATGAGCGTCGGGAATGAGTTCGAGGACCACGATCTTCTCCTTCGGAACGAACCCTGAGGCCTGCTGGACCCTGGTAGGGAGGCAGAGATACAGGTCGGCAATTTCCCGATGACTGAGATCATCGACACCGAGAGCGGTGGCTTCAAGTTGTTCACCGAAAACGTCGTGCGCCTCCCGCCTGAGCTCCTCGGCCACGAGAAGCGAGCTTCCCACGGTAACGACCTTGAGTTTGGCCATAAGTCACCTGCGGAATGTTGTATTATTACGATATATGAATATCGCACATACTTTGACGTCCGTCAAGCATGAAAAGGCTCCTGCCCGTTCACGGGAAGTGTGTCGAATGCGGGGAGACCGAAGGGGCGGAAAACCCCGTGCAATAACAGGGAGGGGGTTCGGCGATTGATTCGACGCTTCTTCGCCTTCCGTGCCGACGTGGACATGCCGTTGCCCTCGGCAAAGCGACGGTTGAAACCGCGCTGTACTTTACAATCGCCTCGAAGCACTCCAGCATGGGGTTCGCCTCGGTGTGGTTGCTTTACTGCGTTTATTGCGAGTCCCGGCCTTATCGGGGTGTGGGTCGCTCACACACATCCGTGTGCTCCGCGGCACTCGGCCGTCCTGGCCAGCGCAATCTCTTTAGGTACCGAGTTTCATGAATCGACGTACTGGCTGTTGAGATCGCCACGTCGGCCTGCGGCCGCCTCGCGATGACGCTCATCAGTTATGCAACAAGTCTATTGTACTTTTCCGGAGCGCCTGACCGGCCGAGTGATGTTATGGTTGAAGCGCGGGTGCTATTCGGGAGTGACCGCACCCGCCCCGGCCTTGTATTTCCACTGGTCTTTCAGATGCTTTTTCAGTTCTTCATCCTGGATATATCCAAGACCCACAAGTATCTCTCCGAGCAGTCCGCCGTTTTCCTTCTGAAATTCAAGGGCCTCGTTGAGCTGCTCCATGGTGATCTCACCCGATTCCACGAGTATTTCACCGAGTAAACCTGACATTATGATATCTCCATGAAGTTTAAATTCGATAATCGCGATTGTACGGAAATCCGTCCCGCCGGGCGGCGACTCCATGACGAGAATATATCCTGATACAACGGGATTTACCATAATTTTTTATTCCGGTTTACGATATGCGGATGAAACAAACCAGGCCATATACCCCTTGGCCCGCACGGCCGTATTGTACGGGACAAATTAGAATTGACTGTGACGGCGACCGTCAGTATCTTCTAAGGAAGTATCGCATGAAAACGCGGTGCGAGCCTGAGGTTTTTCATCATCCCGAAGGTTTTTCACGCGGAAAAGATCATTAATGGAGAGTTTAATATGAAATTCACAAAAGCGCTTCTTCTCGCATGTGCCGTACTCCTCGTGCTTCCCGCGTCCGCTTTCGCGCTCCTGGATGTCGGCGTTTATGGCGGATATTCATTCGCCGGCGAGATCGAAACAGATACGGACAGCCCAAAGACATCCGGACCCGAATTCGGCGCTTTCGCACATTACAACACCGGCCTCCCCCTGCTGCTGACCCTCGGAGTCGGGCCGTTTTATCAGAAGACCTATCTCAGCTACGATTTGATGAACAACGAATACGACGCCACCCGCAGCATGGTGGGGCTGGATGTCTATCTGCAGGTCGAATTGCCCATTATAATTCATCCCTATATTCGCGGTGGTATCGCGGTCAAGGAATGGCTGGAGCTCGATGGCCCGGGAGGCAGCTCGACGAAAAGTGAATACTTCAAAAGTTACTATGGCGGCCTTGGCGTTTCACTGAAGGTTTTTCCTCTTGTCAGTTTCTTCGGCGAGTATCTCTATACCAGATCGAATCAGGAAGATGACGTGGTGGTAAAGGGTAACGCCGTACATGTCGGGGCGAAGCTCACACTGTAAATTTTTTTCGGCGCGGGAGGGCGATGGTGCGCCCTCCCCGCGCCGGAGAGTGTTTTACGGCCCGCAACAACGCGAGATCGTCCTCGGCTCCCCTTCCCCCCGGACAAACGGTTTTCGCAACGTGCCCTTCAGGCTTCTCGAACGCATATAGCGTCGGTTTTCGTGGTCGCGCGCGAGAACGGCAAATCGCTCGTCCCCGTTCCTGAAAACAAGGATATACGATTCGACGGGGGAGAACCGGCTTCTGTGAATACTTGAAACATCAAGGAACAGTGTGCCGACATCCGGGTGCAGGTTGTATTTTCCGGACAAAATTGAAGGGAGATGGGAATGCCCGGACAGCCACAGGTCTACGCGGTATTTTTTCAATACTCCGACAAAACGCTCCGACCGCTCTATCCTCATTGTCGGGTTGATGGTGCTTGTGATTCCACTCCCGTAAAGCGCTCCGTGCGTTACGGTGATGATGTTCATATGCTGGTTGTCGCGGACGAGGTCACTCCACCAGGAGAACGCCTCGTCCGAGATGTCGGTCACGGCGCTGCGTATTTCATCCGACATCAGTATGATGAGCAGATTGCCGATCCTTACGGCATAGTGAAGCGGCTTCCCGGTGTATTCCAAATACATCGCTATATCGTTCTGATCGTGGTTGCCGGCGATCTCGAACCACCAGGGAATGCCCGAGGCGTGACGGATGCCGGCAAGCCACTCGTGATACATGCGGGAGTCGTCCCGGCGGTGCACCAGGTCACCGGCAACGATGGCCGCCTGTATATGTGGAACGTTTTCGAGGATGTCGGCGATGGCCGTTTCGTAATGGTTTTTTTCTAGCGGGCTCCGCGGCTGGATGTCGGAATGGGCCCATATGCGGAGGTATTCATCACGCCCCCCCTCCTCATGTCCGATATCCACGGTCGAGACGCAGCTCACACAGAGCATGCACACCAGCAGGCATGCGGTGTATCGAAGCCATGTAAATCTGGCGGAAGTAATCAGCATCAGCAATAAGCGTGTTCATCGGAATGAATGCCAGTCAATCCGATTTTTCAGTATTCGGCGGCCGTTCCATCACCCGCCGGCAGGGTGATGGTTTACCGACAGTAATGAATATTTCCGTTACGGGACATTTTATGCTTGATTGACAGGCGCCGGGACACCTATAGTTTACAATTGTTCGATAAAATAAAAGCCTTGCCCCGGAAGGGAGTTTCGTCCCCCTTCCCCGCATTGACCCGTAGAGGATATAATGAAAATCATCGCCATTTCAAATAACAAGGGAGGCGTCGGCAAGACGACCAGCACCGTCAATATCGCGGCCGCGCTCCAGATCCTCGGTAAAAAAGTCCTGGTGATCGACATGGACCACCAGGCGCAGTCCACCTATCATCTCGGCGTGCAGTCGAACAAGCTGAAGCGGTCAATCTACGATGTACTGAAGGGAGAGCTTCCTTTCAGGGACATCATGATCGACCGCAACGGCATGCACCTCCTGCCCTCCAGCCCCGATTTAAAAGGGCTGGAGTTTCTGCCGATACCCGCGAAGGAGTTTCTTCTGCGCGATGCGCTTGCCGACCTCGATGACTACGATTATACGCTCATCGACTGCCCGCCTTCTCTCGGGGTGCTCACGCTCAACGCCCTTACTTTCGCCCATGAGATTTATGTTCCCCTCCAGGTGCAGTTCCTGCCTTTCCACGGCATGTATAACCTGTTCGAGGCGGCCGAGATGGTGAAAAAGCGCCTCAATAAAACCATCGAGATAACCGGGATCATAGCGACAATGTACAACGCCAACAAGACGATCAACCGGGAGGTGCTCGAGGAAACGAAGAAACGTCTGCCGGGGAAGCTCTTCGAAACGCTGATACGTGAAAACGTATCGCTGCAGGAGGCTCCGAGTTGGGGAAAGACCATATTCGAATACAAGCCCGATTCGAGCGGTGCGAGCGATTACATGGAGCTGACCAGGGAAATCCTTGTCCGGAGCGCCTGAGAGCTCAGCCCCCGGTTTCCGCGTGATCTTTGCGGACGGCATGTCCGCGAGCAGGATCGCATGCACACGCGGCCGTGCGCCTGGTGCAGAGCGCACACTTGTCGTCGCTGCAGTGCAGGCAGGCGGCGCAATCGGCGCAGTCATGCTTCTTCAAGGGGGCGTCCTTGAAATCCGGCACGTATACGAGTCCGCTGAAGCCGTCTATCCGTACGAAGGGCATTGGTTCTCCCCGGCGCCGATGGGATGCTTCTCCGGGCGGGCCGCGTGTCCTTTTCGAAGCCAATCAACGACGCTGCTTTAAAATGCCACAAAAGTTAAGAAATATCAAATTAATAAACGAACAAGGTGGGCGAGAGCAGGGTCTAACATGGGTAATGCCTGATCGCATGGAAACTACAGTCATTACAACCGATGGCATACGATGATACCTTTTGGGGGAATGAGGGCGCGATCCGGCCCGGAACAAAGTCAATGCTGATAAAACAGGTGGCATCATCAAGGATCATAAAGCACGGCAGGCCGAAACTGGGGCCTGCCTTTCTCGCGGTACTGCTTGTCATTGCAAACGCGGCCGGCTCGGAGACGGACAGAAAGACGAAGGCGCTGCTTTTGGAGGCGACCGGTATAACAAAGGACGATATTGACCGCGTTGCGAAGAAGGAATCGCTCGACCTTTTCGATGTGTACGTGCTTGCCGTATCAGGAACCGAGAGAATGGCGATTGAAAGCGAGTATGCCCGGCAGGCCGACGCGCGACGACAACAGGCGCTGGGTCTATTCCTTCCCAGAATATCGCTGAAAGCGACAAAAACGCTCACCGAGGTCGATCGCACCACTCCTTCGACACAGCGCAGCAACGTGAGCCTGTATGCCCGCCAGAATCTGCTCACCGGTCTGGACGAGTATTCATCCTTCAAGGGCAGCGCCGCCGAACAGCGGTACCGCCGCTATCTTTTATACGATAACGCCGGCGGTCTGCTGCTCGACACGGCCACGGTTTATCTCAAAGCCCTGCAGATCGAAAAGAACCTTAAAAACAGGGAAAAGACGCTCGAGCATTACCGGGGAATCGCCGGTGAACTGAGAAGGCGGGTGGCCGTGGGGAGATCGCGTCAGAGCGAGTTACTGCGCACAAATTCCGAGATTTACAAGATCGAGGCGCAGATCGAATCGCTGCAGAACGCTTATGTGCAGACCCGGACCTCTCTGGCGACGGTCGCCGGGGTTCCCGGGGACAGACGCCTGGTCGAGGATGTCTGCCTTCCCCCCGCGCCCGAAATCGCCCCGGAAATCGATAAAATGATCGACGGGCGCTATGACATAAAGGCCGCGGCCGAAGAACTCGAAATCGCGCGGACAAAACTGCTGGCTGCCCAGGGAGGGCACCTGCCGTCGATCTATCTTGAGGGAACGTACAGACTCTATCAGCAATATGAGACCGGCCGGGACTTCTACGCGGGCCTCGGGGCCGAGCTGCCGATCTTTTCAGGCGGCATTACATCGGCAAGGGTGAGCGAGGCGGCCTCGATCAGGCGACAGGCCGTACTGCGGCTGGAACAGTCCCGGCGGGTCGCGCGGCAGGAAATCGAGGAAGCGTATTCGACCTATACCAGCTCACTGCACGCAACGGAATCGTTTAAAAAAGCCCTGGATGCGGCCGATAACAACTATCGTTCGATACTCGGCGAATACCGTCTCAACCTTGTGACCCTTCTCGACGTGTTCAACGCGCTGACGACGCTCGAATCCGCCCGTGACGATTACGAAAGGACCGTACTCGAGAGCTGTCTGAGCCGCGTTCGGCTCGGTGTCGCGACCGGAGAGTTCTACGGGGAGAAGATAAGCGTACTGCGCGGTCGCGAAACGGAAGGAGGTGCCGGCCGGTGACATTATCCGACATATCAATCAAAAACCCGGTTTTCGCCTGGATGCTCATGTTCGGGCTGATCCTTTTCGGCGGGATTTCCTTCGGGCGAATGGGCATTTCCCAGATGCCCGATATCGATTTTCCCGTCGTCAACATCGACGTAACATACGAAGGGGCGTCCCCGGAGATAATGGAGACCGACGTCATCGACGTCATCGAAAACGCCGTTATGAGCGTGGAGGGAATACACGAGCTCAGATCCACCGCGCGGCAGGGCCAGGCGAGCGTAACCGTCGAGCTCGACGTCAACAGGGACGTGGACGTTGCACTGCAGGAGGTGCAGACTAAAATCGCCCAGGCCCAGCGGTTGCTGCCCGACGAAATAGAGCCACCCATCATATCGAAACGGAACCCGGAAGATTTCCCCATCATGTGGGTCGCCGTTACCTCGGACAGGCCCATCAAGGATCTCATGGTATACACGCGCAACCATTTGCGCGACCGCTACCAGACCCTCCCCGGGGTTGCCGACGTACGAATGGGCGGTTATGTGGATCGGGCGATAAGAATCTGGATAGACCGGAAGAAGCTCCAGGCCCTCGAGCTCTCCATCGACGACGTGCTCAATACGATCGGAAGGGAGCATATAGAGATACCCGGCGGGCGTATTGAAACATCGAAAAACGAATTCGTGATCCGTTCAATGGGAGAGGCCTCCACGGTGAAGGAGCTGGAAAAACTGCCCATCACTTCGCGCGGCGGGGCCCCGGTTTACCGGAAGATACTGCTGGGAGATGTTGCCGATATAAAGGACGATCTCGACGATATCCGGAGGATATCCCGGTTCAACGGCAAGCCGACGGTCGGCCTGGGAATCATGAAACAGCGTCGCTCCAACACGATCGCCGTCGCGGAGGAAGTGCGGAAGCTGACGGCCGACCTGCAGACCCGCCTGCCCGAGGGATACAGCGTGGCCATTTCCCACGACATGACCAAATTCGTGAAGGACTCGACGGATGAGCTGGTCTTCACGATAATCCTCTCGACCATCCTGACCGGCATCGTCTGCCTGGTGTTCCTGGGTTCGTTCAGCTCGACATTCAACATCCTGCTCGCCATACCCACCTCGATAATGGGAAGTTTCATTTTTCTGTATTTCTGGGGATTCACCCTCAATACATTCACCCTGCTCGCCCTTTCCCTCGCCATCGGTATCGTGGTCGACGACGCTATCATGGTAATGGAGAACATCTCGCGGTACCAGGAGATGGGACACGACCGCGTGGAGGCGGCCGGGCTCGGGGCGCGGCAGATCACGTTCGCGGCGATCGCCGCGACCCTTGCGGTAATAGCGATATTCCTGCCCGTGGCGTTCATGAAGGGTATAATCGGCAAATATTTCCTCGAGTTCGGCATCACGATTACGGTGGCCGTGGCCCTCTCCCTCCTCGAGGCGCTGACGCTTACACCGATGCGATGCTCACAGTTCCTTCAGGTCGGAAGCAGCACCGGCTCCCTGGGACGCGCCGTCAATCGGGCCTTCTCCTCTCTCTCGGAATCGTATGGCAGGGCGATCGGATTCATCCTCGACCATCGGTGGACGGTGATACTGGGCTCGATCGCCTTTTTTACGGCCTCCTTATTGTTTCTCATCCCGATGAAGAAAGAGTTCGTTCCGGCCCAGGACCAGAGCATGTTCATCGTGAGAATCAAGACCAGCGTCGGCTCCTCCCTCGAATACACCGACAGTCTTACCGAAAAAGCGGAATCGTTCGTCGCTTCACGCGGGGAGGTGCTCAGATATTTCTCCGCGGTAGGCGGCTTCACCGGCGGCGAGGTAAACACCGCAATGATCTTCGTTACGATGAAGGAACCCGATGAAAGGCCCGTGGATCCGGTCGCGAAACGACGGCTGAACCAGGCCGAATTCGCGGGGATAGTCCGGAGCGAGCTGAACAGGATATCGAAGGACATGAAAGCCACCATACAGGATCTCTCCACGCGAGGATTTTCGGCGACACGGGGATACCCGGTCGAGTTTACCGTGCGGGGGACCGACTGGCAGAAACTCGGCAACTACAGCGACGAGATCGCGGCACGCATGGTCAAGAGCGGCATGATGGTCGATGTCGACACGGGATACGATGCCGGCCAGCCTGAAATCCAGATCCTGCCCGACCGCAACGCCGCGGAATTGCGCGGGGTGAGCATGACATCGATAGGAAACGCGGTAAGCGCGCTCATCGGCGGAAAGAAGATGGGCAAGTTCACCGACGCGGGTCACCGATATGACATCCGGGTGCGCCTCAAGGAACCGGAACGGCGCATGGCGGAGGATATCAAATACATCTTCGTCAGGAACAACCGGGGAGAACTGGTGCGACTTTCCGACGTGGTGAAAATCGTAACCACCTCGTCGCTGCTCTCGATAACACGAATCAACCGTGAACGGTCGATCGCCGTTTATGCAAGCCCCGCTCCTGGTTTTTCACAGGAGGAGGCCATAACGCGGGCCATGAAAATCACCCGCGACGTGCTGCCGGAGGGATATTCCGCCGAGCTCACCGGGTCGGCCAAGACATCGAGCGAATCGTTCGACAGCCTCCTCTTCGCGCTCATCATCGGCGTTATTGTTTCATATATGATCCTCGGGAGCCAGTTCAACAGCTATATCCATCCCTTCACCATTCTGCTCGCCCTTCCGTTCAGCTTTTCAGGGGCGATTATCGCCCTCGTGCTGACCGGCAAATCGCTCAATATATACAGCTTTATCGGGCTGATCCTGTTGATGGGACTCGTCAAAAAGAACTCGATCCTGCTCGTCGAATTCGCGAACCAGCTCCGTCATGAAGGCAAGAGCGTACGGGAAGCGCTCATGACGGCCTGCCCGATCCGGCTCAGGCCCATCATGATGACCACGCTTTCCACCGTGGCCGCGGCGATCCCGCCGGCCCTAGCGCTGGGTCCGGGCGCGGAAGCTCGAATTCCCATGGCCATCGCGGTGCTCGGCGGAATGATCGTTTCCACCCTGCTCACGCTCTTTGTCGTACCCTGCGCGTACAGTCTGCTGGCGGGCCTGGAGCGTGCCCGTTACGGCAAATAGCGCTACCGGTCAAACCCTTCCCGAATCGCGTTCGCGTATGGCGGCGAGAATTTCGTTATAGCGTTTCTCGTTGATGGGATACAGATAAAGAGTGAGCAGAGAAAGCAATAAAATCGCCGCCGGGATCGGGCCGAGAAGCAGACGTATTCCCAGAAGCGAGGACTCGCTCTGAGCGACATCGGGCAAATAGCCGAACAGGGACAGCACCAGTCCGCTGATGGCAAGGGCCAGCGCCTGCCCTATCTTTATGCCGAATGTCCATATTCCATAGAAAGCACCTTCCGTACGTTCGCCGGTAAGCAGGTAATCGTATTCCACGGCATCGGGTACGATGGCATACGGCATCGCGTAGGTAAAGCCGAAACCCGTCCCTGCGAAAAACATCACCCAGAACGAGAATGACACCGGGAACAGATGACCGAAGGCGAAGAGCATCACCGTGGCCGCGGCAAAGATGGCCATTCCGATTCCATAGACGAGTTTTTTACCGATCTTTTTTGAAAGCAGAACGCTCACGGGGATGAACGCCATCGCGGTCAGCAGGAGAATGAGCATGGCGATGGTCGTCTTTGATTCATCATGGTGGATGTATTTGAAATAATAGATGGCGACCCCCATTACCACGGTAAGGCCGGTGATATGCAGCGCGTAGGTAAGAAGGATGAGCACATACGGCCTGTTTTTAAAGACCTTGAGGTAGGTTCCGAAAAAGCCTTTAGTGCCGACCTCCCCGGGGGACATCGGTTCACGAACCTTGATTACCGTGATGAGCGCGGTGATGAGCATCAGGGCGCCGAAAATTGTACCCATACCCGCAAAGCCTGTGTTCTTGTCCGGGAAAGCCATTACTATCGGCAGTGACGCCCCGGCACCCAGAAGTGAACCGACGACCGCAAAACCGAATCGATAACCGTTGAGAGAGGTTCGCTCGTGGTAGTCCTGTGTCAGCTCCGGGGTAAGGGAATTATAGGGAATATTCACCGCCGTGTATGCGGTGCAGAGCAAACAGAAAAGCACGGTCGCCCAGATGAAAAGAAACGTCTGTTGCTCGGCGGGATTCCATCCGGCACCGGCAAACAGGGCGGGATTCGTGAACATCAGTATCATGGTCAGGAAAAGGGGCACGGATCCGAAGAGCATCCAGGGGCGACGCCTTCCGAGGCGGCTTTTAGTCCGGTCGGAAAGATATCCCGTCATCGGATCGGTAACGGCGTCCCAGATCTTCCCGATGGCGATGGTCAGTCCCGCGAGCCCCGCCGCGAGGCCTACCGTATCGGTCAGGAAGTTGAGAAGCCAGAAACCGATAACCGTGAAAAAAAGATTTCCTCCGAGATCGCAAACTCCATACCCGAGCTTGACTCCAACGGGAAGCTTATTATCGCCCATACCCCCTCCTGGTCTGAATTTTGTTTGTATGAAATGAAATGGTGATGCATTATATACACAACGTTTACAATTTAATCAAGCAGAATATTTGAGTTGTTTTTAAACTCGATGATGGCGTGGTTTCCCCGGGCCTGCGGCAGGAGGAAACGCTCTCTTCTTCCGTTGTGCAACAACGCTGTAATAAGTGTGATCCACTATCTGGAAACCCAACCCCGGGTTATCCAGTTACCCTGATCGGGAGTATCTTTGTCGCGCAGGACTCCGGGGTCATGTGAAGTCGGTTATATCGATAAAGAGATTGCAATAATGAATGCCGTTCATAGAATATACAATATTCAGAAAATATTCCAACCGGAGTACGTCCATGGACAAATCAAAGATTATTCTCGTAACAGGCGCGACCCGCGGCATAGGACTGGCACTGGCTAATGAACTTGCACGAAGAGGACATACGGTTTATGGAACGGGCAGGAAACCACCCGGGGGGGGCAAGGCCCTGTTTACCTATGTCGCCATGGATCTCAATGACGAGCGGTCGGTGAAGAAGGCCATAGACGGCATCTTCAAGAAGAATCCACGGATAGATGTTTTAATAAACAACGCGGGCATCGGCCAGTGCGGGCCCGTGGAAGAAACACCGATCGAGGTTGCAAGGAAGGTATTCGAAACCAATTACTGGGGGATGCTGCGCACCATACAGGCGGTACTGCCGGTGATGAGAAAAGCGGGGAATGGACTTATCATCAATGTCAGTTCGGCCGCGGGGAAAATTGCGATCCCGTTCCAGGCCCATTACTGTGCCAGCAAATTCGCCGTGGAAGGGCTTACGGAAGCCCTGTATCACGAGGTGAAGGCACACGGCATTCGTGTACTGCTTATCCAGCCGGGTGACGTTGGTACTTCCATCTGGGAACAGACGGATAAAAGGCTGGTGGCGAAATCCGCGTACCGGGAAGCGCTCGAGAGGTTTCTCGGCGTGAAGGAAAAGGAGATGGGAGCAGCGGCGGATTCGCCGGCGAATGTGGCGGCCCAGATAATCAGGATCATGGATTCTCCCGGATCCCCGCTTCGCAATCCGGTGGCGAGAGGAGCGGCGTTCGTGCTGGCGGCGCGGAAACTCCTGCCGGACAGGATATTCCTCAAATTGACGGCCGGCAACTACAAGGTGTGACATCCTCGGTGTTACGAAAAAGCACCGGGCATTTGAGCCCGGTGCTTCGTTATTCGTGAAGTTGAAACGCTTACATTCCCTTGAAACAGCGGTCCAGATGATTGTCGTCCAGATCATGCTTTTTCATGGCGCGGTAGACCGCCCAGATCGTAAAGGTGACGATTAACGAAACGGGAAGCGCGATGAAAATCGGATCGACCATCGCCAGATATCCGAGGCCCGTGTCTTTCACCAGGGAGGTTTTCCCGGTCAACAGCCTGCATATCTGAAGGCTCGACGATTCCTTCTCGTGGATGAAGAAAATCCAGAATGTACTCAGGGAGAACCCGGCGATCATCCCCCATTTGGCCGCGGCGCGCGGAAGGCTCTTGATATAGAGCGCCCCGATATATGCCGGCAGGAAGGATGCGGCGCACAGCCCGAAGAACAGTGCGGTACCTACCGCGATGATCGCCATGCTGACATCGAGGTGACGGGTGAGCCACGCCAGCAGTGTGCTCAGAATTACGGTTGTGAGCATTCCGAACCGGGTTATCAGGATGGTGCTGCCCTTTCCGCCGAGGCTCTTTTCATAAATATCCCGTCCGGCGGCGGTTCCCATTGTATGGAACTGGGAGCTGAGTGTTGACATGGCGGCGGCCAGAAGCGTCAGAAGAAACAGCGTCCCGAACCAGGGGGGAATAAAGTTCTTGATATACGCCGGTATAATCGAATCGTTCGCGCCCGCGGCGAGCAGCGCTATCTTTCCCGTGCTGTTAAAGAAATACACGTTACTGAGGGCACCGACGGTAAACGCCACGCCGGTCATCATGAGGATGAAGATTCCACCCGAAACCACGGCCCTGTTGAGCTCGCGGTTGCTGCGTACGGTCATGAAACGGACGACAAGCTGCGGCTGGGCAAGCACGCCTATCCCGACACCGAATACGATTGTGGAGACAAGGCTCCACCATATCGGTGAACCGCCTTCCGGCATCGCCGTCCATCCGCGGAATCCCCCGGCGATGAGCTTGGCGGCCTGCTGGCGGACCTCCTCGTTGTTAATGAGATCGGTCAATTGCTGATGGGCTTCGGTTACCCCACCCAGCCGGGCGTATGAGAAAATGAGGAGAATGAGCATCCCGACGAACATTATGACCGCCTGGAAGGCGTCCGTGTACATCACCCCCTTCAGGCCTCCCATCCAGACATAGAGGGCGACGATCGCGACGAAGAAAAGGAGTGAAATTTCAAACGGAATGGCAAAATAGGACTGTATAAAATCCGCCGCGCCCTTGATGACGGCGGCGGTATAAATCGGCATGAAGAGAAAAATTACGATACCCGCAAAACCCTGCATGAATCGAGAGCGGTAACGTACGCTCAGAAGCTCGGGGAAGGTGTGGGCGTCGAGGTTATGCCCCATCTTGCGCGTGCGTTTTCCGAAAATGACGAAGGCGATGAATATGCCGAAAAAAATGTTGAGGAAGGTGAGCCACAGAACACCCATTCCCAGGCTGCCGGCGGCGCCTCCGAAACCCACGATGGCGGAAGTGCTGATAAAAGTCGCGCCGTAGGAAAGTGCCATTACGAGCGGATGGATCTGCCTGCCGGCTACAAGGTAGTCACCGGTGGTCCGGGTCTGGCGGTAGCCGATAAATCCCAGGTATGCTATCGCGAACAAATAAATGAGCGTTACAATTATGGTGTATATCATCTCTCTCTCCTACAACTTTTCATCCATTTCGTTTTCGGACTGCTGCCACATCCGCTCCTCCGCGACCTGCTGCATTTCGTCTTCGGATCCCCTGTTCCAGTTCCTGAGGCCGTAGCCGACACAGAGGGCCGCGGCGGCAATGCAACTGAGATAAGCCATGACAATCCAGACATCCTGTAGTCCAAGCATCCCAATCCTCCTTACCAGTTAAGCTGTTTGTGCGATCAATATCAAGCCTGTCCCCATGAAAATCCGGCGGGGTGGAAACCGTGTTTCCCGGCCCGGGGACAAACCGGGAATAAATCGCTAAATATAAATATATGTAGTCTTATAACCATTTTAAAATAGTGGATACGGTGATCGCAATTTATCAACTGTCAAGCATAAAATGACGGGATATTCAAGTGGGTGCGATTATTGAATACGATCCGAAGCGAAAGGAACGAACCGGGGCTCAGGCTTTGAGGCGAACCCTGTATTTCCTGATCATCATGTCGGGAACGTACGAAGACTTCGCCTGACGAAGCGGCAGTTTTCCGAGGTCCTGCTCAAAATTTACATAGGTGTAATGCTGATGCAGAACCGATGCGCAATTGTTGTACATGAACTGGTAAACCCCTTTTATGCTCCTGAGTCCCTTGGCGAAATGCAGCGCGAACATTTCACTGTTGATCCCCTCGCCAAGGATGAACCCGACCGGTTCGTCGTCGGCGTAATAGATGCCGCCGCAGAGCAGAAGCTCGTTCTGGAGAGAGAGGGCCTCGGCACACGCCTGATAATCGGTTTCCGACTGCGCGAGCCCGGTTTCCTCCTGCCACCTGTCGAGGATCTTCAGCGCGTCGCCCCTGCGCTCCGGAAGAAGGGGAAGCGCCTCGTGACGGTACTGGGTATAGAATTGCTGGAGAAGGTTTCGCTTATTGTGGAGTTTTTTACCCTTATAGGTCGCGATCTTGTCCGATGTAAACACGTAATCCATATCGCCGTCGGAAAAGGAGAAATCATACCGTTCGCGGTCGAAAGCCTGAAGCCATTCTTCCGATATCGGGAAAAAGATATCGGCCTCACCGGCAAGCCCGCGAAGGTAATCCGGCTCCATGGCGCGTGGATCGCGGAGCGGCATCAGATAGCGGGCGCCGTCATAGGTCGTTCCGCGTATGAAAGTCTCCCGGTCGAAAACGACCTCGTAGTCGTGGGCCGTCCTGAACAGATACAGGTTGGCGAAACTGTACTCCGAGATGAATACACCGGACTCTTTCAGCGGTGCATAGAGCGCATCGATATGGCGCAGATCAAGTTTTTCAGTTCTCATCGATCAACCAGTCCTTTCGATAATAGCGAATAGTGATAAGAACGGCATGGACGAATATCGAGGCGTTCATCGACCACCATACGGCGGAAGGGCCGAATCCGAGCCGAACGCCCAACAGGTATGCCATCGGAAGGCGGACCAGCCACTGGCTGGTGATGACCACGCGCATCACTCCCCTGGTGTCGCCCGCCCCGTTCAACGCGCCACCGAGTATTACCGCCCATGCCATGAGCGGTTCGCTGGCCATGCTGATATACAGGTACCGAACGCTCTCCTCGATTACCAGCGAATTGCCGGAAAGGGCGCCGGAGAGGGTACGCGCATTGACGACTATAACGACCGTCATGAGGGAGATCATCACGACACCTATCGCGGCGGTAACGATGCCACCGCGAAAGGCGTCCGCGTTACGCCCCTCGCCCAGCATGTTGCCGACCACCACGGCGTTGGCCATGTTAAGGGCGAATGCCGGCAGAAAGATCGCCGCCTCGATTCGAAGACCGTTGGTGAAAGCCGCCATCACCTCGATGGTATCGGACGGCAGCGAACCCAGTATCAAAAAAAGCACGGTAGAGCCGATCTGCCAGAAAATCTGAAGAATCCCGGCCGGCCAGCCGGTGGCGGCGATTTTTTTGATTACGGATAATGATCGTCGTGAAGTCCCTGAAAACCATTTCCCCAGGTGGAAGGAATTCAAAACGGCTCCGACGATATAACTCAGCACCGTCGAAAGCGCTATGCCCGCATATCCAAGCGGGGAATGAAAAACCAGCGCAAAGTTCAATCCGACATTGAGCAGGCACACGATGGCCATGGTGATCATTGACCTTCGCACTCTCCCGGTCGACCGCAATACACCGTTCGTATTGATCAGATAGTAGTGAAAGGGGAGCCCGGTGGCGTAGATCACGATAAGCGGTGATCCGTAACGGATTATATCGGCAGGCATGCCGAACACACGCAGCAACGAAGGGCCGGCAAGGGCTACCGCAATACCGAGGAGGACACCGGCGATAATCGTGGCAAGCGTTATGGACGCTACCGCGTCCGATAACTCCTCCCTGCTTTCCGAGCCATGCAGGCGGGTTACAACGGCCACCGTTCCGACCGTCAGGGCGTTGGCGACCACGATGAAGAGGAAGTAGAGCTGGGCGATGAAACCGATTGAAGCCTGGACCTCTTTTCCGATACGGCCGGCGATGAATACGTCGGTGAGATTGATCAGGAAGTCGAACAGCATGATGAGGATCAGGGGCCATGACAGGTCCCAGCTTCTTCTAATATAAGGGAGGGCGTTCCGGAGAAGCGCCTTCATAGTGGAATGAAACGTCCGGGGTTCGGTTTTCACGGTAAAGTGATATCAGGAGGCACGAGGAACTGTCAAGCGAATGACGTTCATGCCGGCGTTTGCGGGCAGATAGCGCTGCGGATGAAGAAATTTTCTACGGACGGACGCGATAGAGCAAAAACCCGCGAGAATGCAAGAATCACCCGACCGTCACGGCTGGCAGGGATCAAGTGGCCTTTTCGCGGGCCGCGCGTCGCGAGAGAATGAGGTTTATCGAGTGGAGCAGTCCCATCCATTCGTGGTCGGCCATGCCGGCGAAATTTTCCGGAAGGAGCCCCCGGTCCGGCTCCTTTCCGTAACGGGCGAAAAGCGCTTCGAACTCCATTCGGCGCGTCGTCGATTGATCCATCCCCCCCCTCCCGTCCTGTCCCACCGGGGAAAAAGTAATTGCGGGCCGGTACGCCGTCGAGTACTTTTCTCCACGCCATGCACGATATACTTTCCTATCGGTTCCCGGAGGCGGATCGACGCATCGACAACCCCTATCTCGTCGAGTTGCGTGCCCTCGTCGAAGGAATCAGGGAATCCGCGGGCGACGGGAGCGAGCTCCTGAAATACCGTGCCGAGCTCACCGCGCGCTACGCCTTTTCCGTGCCCACCATCGGCATCCTCGAGATGATATCTTTCCATTCCCCCCTGGTCGAGATCGGCGCGGGGAACGGCTACTGGGCGCGCTGTCTCGCCCAACTCGGCGCGGACGTGGTGGCCTACGATCGCCTGCCACCCGACGACGCCCTGCCCTGGCCGCACGGCGGCTGGGACGAGATGAACTACTGGTTCGACTCGGAATGGTACCCGGTGCGGAACGGCGACGAGCGATTCGCCGGGCTCCACCCGCAAAGGACGCTCCTTCTGTCCTGGCCGCTTCTCGACGATCCCATGGCCTCGAACGCCCTTCGTCATTACCTGTCGGCCGGGGGTACGCGCCTGATCTACATAGGGGACGAAACTTCCTCCGGGGACGCCGGGTTTCATGAAATGAAAAAGGCTTTCACGACGCTCGCCCGGCACAAGCTGTGGAGCTGGCCGGGAATAGATGATTACGTGGAGATATACGAGCTCACCGCACCGGGAGCTCCTTCTCCCACAGCTCGTCCCATATCATCCTGAGGGCGAGGCGCCAGCGTTCGTGGTCGAAGGCCCGCCCCCTCCACTCCTCACCCGCCTCCACGAAATATTCCAGCCTCTTCCATGCGCGTAAAAAGTCGAAGCGCTTCCAGAGACAGCCCGCCTTGTAGACGAACTCGAGCCGGTCGGTCTTCATGAGCTCGTCGAAGCCGCGATCGTAATCGAACTCCTTCCAGTGAGCGCCGGCGTAGAAGAGGTACTCGACATCGCCGAGCGCGACCAGGGCGTCAAAGGCCCTGCCGTGGTCGAAGCCCTTCCAGTCGAGGCCGGAGTAGAATATGTACCGCGGGTTTCCCAGTGCGATGAGTTTTTCGAGGCCCGCGGCGCGGTCGAACTCCTTCCAGTACCAGCCCGCGCGGTACAGGTATTCGGCGTCGCCGAGCTCGCACAGCGCGCGGAAGCCCGCGCCGGAGTCGAAGTCTTTCCAGTATGTCCCGGCCAGATAGACGAACCTCGCCTCTTTCCTGCGAATCAGCTCGTCGAGTCCGCGGGCATAGTCGAACCCGGCCGCCACCCTGCCGGCGCGGATTATTTCGGACGAGGGCGACGACGCATAAAAATCCTCGTTCATCATTTTCGCGCCCGTATCGCTCATAGCCTTATCGTCACTGATTTCCCGAACGGCGGAACGAACGGCTCGCCGCGCCCCGAAGAAATTACCCACAGAGTCGGCGCGTACTTCTTCAGTTCGTGCAGGTCGTAGATGTAGCCGTCGGTGATCACCACCAGCATCTCGCGGTGGCCAGTCATGAACTCGTTGAAGAGCGACGCGAAGAAGGTGGTGCCGCTGCTCTGCGTTTTGAGATATTTCCAGTCCCCGCGGCGATACCGGTATGGTGCCGCCCGATCGTCCGATGGAACGAAACGGTCCCCGTCCTTCCTGGGCACATAGACGCCCTCGTCCACGCACACCAGGTTCACCGTGTACTTTCCGAGCAGTTCCTCGATCACACCGAACGCGGCCTCGAGGTCCGCCGGCTTCACCACCATCGAACCCGAGACGTCGACGACGACGGTGATCGTCTGCTTCTGCACGAACACCCGCCCCGGCGCGTAGATGCCCCCGGCGAAATAGCGCCGGTTGAACCGGCTGTATGAATACTTCCACTCGCTCGTATGTGACGCGTAATCGATGTAGCTCTTTACGAGCGACCGCCACGCCGAGATATCGACGTCGCGAAGGGAGCGCACCAGCACCTCGATCTCCCCGAACGCGCGCTCGCGCCCGCACACCGCGTCCTGCCGGGCAAGGCTGAAGACGCGCTCCATGAGCGCGTCCATGCTCCGCTTGCGCTCCTCGTCCCGGTAACGGTGTATGCCGGTCGGAAGCGCGTTTCCGTCATCGTCCCTGAATACGATCCCTTCCCTCGAATCATCATGATCGACATTGGCGATATCCCGCCGGTCCGTGTCCTTTTCAGCGGCGTTTCCGGGATGGTATCGCTCGCCGGTCACCGAACGTTCGCCGAAATCATCGCCGGTCTCCACGGCGCGGACGTTTATGTCCGCCAGCTTCTCTTCCGGACGGTCGGCGAGCCATCGGTACACGTCCTCCCAGGAGGGATCGGTGATACCCGTCTCCGCGGTAAAGCGCGCCGGTATCACCGGGAGCCCTTCCGGGATCATCAGCCGCGGAGGAGAATCGCCCCCCGTTCTCGAGAAAAAGCTCCGTTCCCGGGAGCGAATATAGCCGTTGATTACCATGTCCTGCGCGAGATTCTGGAGGCCGGCGTCGGCTCCCGGACGGGCGCGATGCCGGTGATTGTGGACGAGATGCAGAAGCTCGTGGACGAGCAGGCCGATGAGGTCTTCCACGTTTGATCGTTCAACGAAGTCCCGGTTATAATAGAGGACCGTTCCCATGTCGGCCTGATCGAGCGCGATGGTCGGAATGGCGCCGCTTTCGACAAAGTCGACCGCCTGGTAAAAGTATGAAACAAAACGGCTGCGCCCCCACAGGAGCTCGAGCGTGTCGCTCATCCGGTCCGAGAGTACGGAAGCGCCCGGCGGCATCAGTTGTCCTCCAGGATTGCGCCGAAGGCGGCGCGCAGGGCGATCCGGTCGGCCTCATCCAGCAGGGAAAGCGCCGCCGGCACCAGGCTGAATAGCCCGCACTGGCGCAGCAGGACATAGAAAAAGGAAATACGCCGGTCGGCACGCGAATGGCCGACGAAAAGAAGCGTGTGGGCAAGTTCCTCCAGGTCCTCACCGATGAACTCGCCCTTCAGGAGCATGTTCTTGTCCCTCAAATGCGACAGGGCTCCCGAGACCGCCCACAGAATATCCTCCGAGGGAATACGGCCATCGAGCATTCCCTCCAGTTTCTCACCGTCTCCGTTGAGGACATCGGCTGTGGTGATACGCCGCGGCCGAGTAAGCTGGGACGTGAAATCGCTCCCCGCGACGAGTCCGACGAGCGAGACGATCATCTTTTCGAGCGTCGTTCCGCCGTTCTCCGCGAGAAAGCGCCGCAGCTCGTCCTCGCCCTCCAGCCCGTACGAAACGCGTATGGCCTGGGAAACCTGGTGCCAGCCGCGGGGGTTGGGGTTGATGTTCCGCTCGTCCCACAGTTTTTCGGGGTAGATGGTGATGTACCGGATTACCGACGGATGCACGCCTTCGCGGGCGGCCCATCGAATCCAGTCGGCCGCGGTCGGCTTGAGCTGGACGATGACGAGCCTGCCGTCCAGCGCGGAATCGTCGAAGTCGGTGATGGTGGTATTGTCTTCGTCGCCGAGGTTGCCGGCGAGTATTATGCAGGTTTCAGGCGGAAGATCGTGCTCGCCGCAGCGCCGGTCCGTGATGATCTGGAACAGCGTCTGTATGACCGTGGGATGCGCCCTGTTCGACTCGTCGAGAAACCAGACTATTCCGTCACGGCCCTCCGGCACCTCGGCCGGAGGTATGAACCGCGGCCTGTAGTAGATCATCCGCCCTTCGGCGGCGTCGGGCACCGGGTAACCGCCCAGGTCGACGTTCTCCTTGAACGCCAGTCGCGTGTCGATAAAGAGACGGTTCTTGCGCTCCGCCGCCTGCCGGACGATCGCGGATTTTCCGACGCCGGGATGGCCAACGATCTTCAGGGCGTAATTGACCCTGTCTCCTGAATCGAGGTAACGGTCGAGGATCTCCTCGAGCTCGGTAACGTTTACTTCAACCGGTTTCTTGTTCATTGACGGTCTCTTTGAACGCCTGGCTGGCTGTTTCTTTCTCCGTTCATGGGTCGGACCGCGCGCCGGTCGGCCTCACTCTATCGAGTATACCATGTGCGTAAAAGATCGCAAATATTTCAATAGCATTATTGTTTCGTTCGCCGAGGCCGTGACACATTCAGGTTTTAACCCGGTCATCGTATGTTAAGTCTGAAGGTGGAGGCCGAACCGTGTCATTGCGAGGAGCGCAGCGACGTGGCGATCTCATGCTGCACCATGTTGGTGCATGGAACTTCGTACGGAAAGAGATTGCGCCGGCCGGGGCGTCCGAGTGTCGCGGAGCACACGGATGTGCGTGAGCGACTCACGCCCCGATACTGCCGGTGCGTGCGATGACAACGGGTTAGTACGATTTATCCCGGAAAATAATTACCGCCCGTTGCCGAAGCACAATCAATGCGGAGCCCGTCTCCGTACAGGCGGAACGTCGGGCCGTTACTCCCGGAATCACGGGCCCTTCCCTGATAAAACCGCCGCGCACCCGGAGGATGCGCGGCGATCATGCCATCATGCCCGATAAATTCCTTCCCTTACACGAACGCCATCCCGTCAGATGCCGCGCGCCCCCCGCGGGAGCAGTTTGTCCTGCGTCCCGTACGGGTCCTTGAATTCGTGTCCGGGCCTGAAGTTAAGCTTGTGCGCACCGCGCCCGTTGAGATAGCGCGCGAGCTCGAGATTGATCGACTCCGGAACCTGTATGCCCGCCTGCGCGAGTGCCTGCCGCAGAAGGGCCTCGGCCTTTGAAGCATAGGCGATCGAATCGCCGAGAATCCTTCCCGCCTCGTCCGGGTTGTGAAAGCCGATCGAGTTTTCCGCGCCGATGAAGATACCGCGGTATATGGCCTCTTCGTAGAATGATTTTGCCTTCTCGTACAGCGCACCGTTTATCTGCCGGCCCTGGGCCTGCTGCGCGTGCGTGAGCTCGAATAATTTGGCCACGGTCGCCGCGCTGTATCCGGCCCTGATGAGCAGTGAAACGGTGCGATCCTGGATGGTCTTGATCCTCGCCCTCAGGCGGTCGGTCGACTGGGGATGGCAGTTCGAGCAGGAGCGCAGATCGTCCTTCAGCGGGCTCATGATATTGTGGTCGGAAATCTTGAACGAGCCGACCCTTTTATACGGCATATGACAGTCCGCGCACGCCAGCCCCGCCTTGAAGTGCGGGCTCTGGTTCGTGAAAAACTCGAACTCGGGATGCCGTATAAAGGCCATCTTGAATCCCGTAACGGCCTGTTTCCATTCCTTGTTGGCCGGGCTTGAAAGCAGCACCTTTATGATGTTTTCGATGCTGATATTACCCCAGGTGCTTCCCTTCCAGGGGAAAACCACGTTTGTCGACTGCATCTTCTCGTCTTTCGGTATGAAATAGGTAACGTGGCAGTGGGCGCAGACCGCCATGCGCATCTCCTGGCGGCTGAGCCTGTCCTTGCCGATCGTTTTCAAACCCTCGGCGAGGGTCCATCGCGATACCCTGAGATCCATGGTCTTGTTGTCATGACAGTCGATGCAGGTTACACCGAGATCCCTGTGTTCTTTTGGAATCTTGTTGACCGCGTCCGCGTAGGGCATCTTGAAAATATCCTTGCCCATCTCCTTGACCAGCTTGCCGGCGTAGGGCGATTTGCAGGTCAGGCACGCGCCGCCGGCCTTGGTGCGCGACTGGTCTATTTCGCGCTGATCGATCATCATGTAATAATGCCCGCGCGGTTCGTTGTACTCTATACCGAATCCCCATCCGTTGAAGAGGAGCGCCATGAAGGGAAATTCCGAGAGCTTGTCCCATATGGTTTTGTCGGTGTCCCATCCCCGCTTGTAAAAACTCTTGTCCTTCGGCCGCGGCTCCTTCGTCTTCAGCCACGATTCATACTGTAGAGGATAGACCTCACCCCATTTGGCCGGATCGAACTCCTCATCGCCGATCTGAGCGGTTTTGAACATGTCCGCCCTGTCCGGAGAGCAGCCGTCGAAAAAAACGAAGAACGAAAAGAGGCACACGGCTGATACCGCAAGCGCGTACACCAGCAGCTTGTTTTTCATCATGTCGCCAATCCCTTTTCCTTTAAAATTCATTTATCCTGTTGTGAAACTGTTTCCGGTGGCAGTCCCAGCAGTTCATGGTGTCGACGCTGATAGCCGACACCACCCCCTCGTGACACCGTACGCAGTTTTTCTGTATGGTCTTCCTGGCGTGACGTGAAGAATGTATCGGATCGGGGACCAGGCCGGTATAGAAGAACACGACATCCTTGACCCCGTCCAGGCCCTTCCAGACATAGTGATTGACGAAATTGTCGTTGGGCAGGTGGCAGTCAACACAGCGGATCTGCGTATGCTTGCCGCCGTAAAACCAGTCATCGTATTGCGTGAGCATCACGTGGCAACTGGCGCAGTACTCGGTGGTCGAGGTTTTCTTCATGTAACCCGGAAGCGCCGCCGCAAGACCCAGAACGAGAATAATCGCGACCGCCGCTATCCGGCGCTGTCGTTTGTCCGCAAGGATCATCCCGGCTCTGGTCTTGAGTATGTCAATCAGCCCCTTCATGCTTCTTATTAAGATCAAATGAACCCGAAGAGATCAAGCGTTTTTCCAATTTCCCTGTCGATAATGCGTTATACATAATACACAATACTATTTATACTGATTATAATAATATCATGATCGGCTCGCAATACAGGGAAGGCGCCCCGGGCCGGAGCGCTCCGTGCTTATAAACCTTCCCGCTTCCCGATCCAGAGAGAGTTGAAAGCGACATTTTACTTTATCATCACAAGCATCATCTTGCACGGCGAAAGCGCCTCAAGCGCATGGGGCCTGTTCGCGGGCATTATGATCATTTCACCCGCCGAGAGGCTGAACGGCTTGCCCTCTATGGAAATAGTCATTTCACCTTCAATTATTGAAACAAGCGCGTCGAACGGCGCCGTGTGCTCACTCAGTTTTTCACCCCTGTCGAAACCGAAAAGCGTCACCGTTCCCGTCGGCCTGTTGATGATCGTTTTACTGACCACCGATTTGCCCTGTACCTCTATGAGTCCCGCAATTTTCAATCCCTCTTTTGTGTACTCGTTTTCGTTCATCATTTTCATCCTCTCCCCTCAATATCCTTTTCTCACCCACATCGCCACCGGTATCCCGAATGAACTCCCCGAGGCTTGAAATTACATGAAAACCTTCTACGCCCGCTAACCGGACAGTCATCCACGCGGGGAATGGTCCGCACAGCCCATCATCACTCCGGAAGCATCGAACCGTCTGCCGGTTATTCCACACTCATAGCGCATCCCGCGCTCATCATCCACCATCCTCATATTGGCACAGGCCATACACATTCGTGCGCTGCTCAATACACCACGGTCGAAAAGCAACGATATGAGGGCAGAAAGAAATCCCATTACTACATTCTTCTGTTCATCCGGGAAGGAGCCCACCGCCCGTATCATCGTATCCTTCCACTTTCCAACCGCCTGAACGGTCTTCTTTCCCTCCCGGGTCAGGGAGAGGACGACCGATCGCCTGTCCTCGGGGCTGGATTCCTTTACGATCAGCCCTTTGGATTCAAGGGAACTGACCGCATCACTCACCGTGGCGGGAGTAAGGTCGAATTCCTTCGCTATCGCCCCCACGCGCCTGAGTTCCTCCGGTGAGCCGGAAACATGAAGCAGGAATTGCAGCTGGATCGGGCTCAGTTTCTCCGCGCTTGCCGCTTCCCATAATAAAATGCGGGAAACCTGTGAAACTTTTTCAAACGCCGCGACGATTCTTTCATCAATGTCTTTGTCCACGCGTTCCATTTTATCAAATCCTGCCCGAATCATTAACCTGGTTACGTCTTCGCCGTCTTTGAGTGCCCCCGGCAGAGGTCCGCCCTGGCGCACCAGTCCGCGCAATGGTTCGGACTGCTGTATATCACGTTTCCGCATTTGAGGCAACGAGATTCCCGCTCGTCGGAGAATATTTCCACCAGTCCGCCGCACTGGACACATCGTATCGCGCGAAGTTCGGGGGTTCTGAGAGAACGGGAACCGGGACAGTGCGTGATCATGGCAGTACTCTTCCGCGGGCATCTTCGGTGGAGAGACCGCCCGAGATACCGATCGTATAATCGATTACCGGAATACGCTTACCCGCCTTCTCCATGGCCGTTTCAACTATTCGCCCGGCCCCGAAACAGCAGGGGACCTCCATGTGCGCAACGGTCACCGATCTGATCTCCTGGTGCGCGAATATTTCGGTCAGCTTTTCTATATACTGGTCGATCCCCGCGTCAAGCTTCGGACAGAATATCACGAGAATCCTGTCGCGCAGCAGGTCCTCGTGAAAAGCCGGATACGCGAAGGGAACGCAATCGGCGGCGACGAGCAGATCGGCATTCCTCAGAAATGGCGCATGCGGATTGACGAGATGGAGCTGGACCGGCCACTGCCTCAATTCAGACTGACGTTGCACTGGGCCCTCATGGCGGGGCTGATTTCTGTGCCCGCGCATATCGATCACACGCGAACCGGGACAGCCGGCGTGGTGCTCGTGCCGTACGGGCTCGATCTCGACGGGAACTGGCAGTCCCTTTTCCCTGAGGAGATCCAGGGCCTCGTTCAGATATACCGTCTCATTATGATCGCGCAGGTGTTTGATGTGCGCCGAGATGACCGGTGGTCCCTGCTTGATTATGTTTTCCATCACCAGCCGCTCGTTATAGGGCTCGGCCTCGCGCTCAAGAATGGTTATCGCCCCCTCGGGGCATTCCCCTATACAGGCGCCCAGACCGTCACAGAAAAGATCGCTTACCAGGCGCGCCTTGCCCTCAATGATCTGCAAAGCTCCTTCAGGGCATCCCGGCACGCACAGACCACACCCGTTACATTTTTCTTCGTTAATACTGATTATCTGACGTTTCACGAATACCTCCGCTCCATCTGGATGCGCTAATATTTAGGATTCCTAAATATTAGCCACGGAGGTATTTTTGTCAATAAAAAAGTGGTCTTTTCTGAAATTTTTTCCGGGTATCGGTTATCGCGCCATGAAAGCGAGCACGGCGTGCAGAAGCGCCGTTACGACGAGCGCCATACCCGTGCGACGGTGTATGACCATCGGTAAACGCAGAACCCTCAGGCCCGAAAGGAGCTGAAATACGATCAGCAGCATGTTCAACAGCCCGAGAATCAGGATGATTGAGACCCCGCCGATGCTCATGGATGCCCCCCTGACAGGTTATTTAATGGCTATTCTTTTCGTCACCACGCCGCGGCTCCCGTGAAGATTGCAGTTGCCTTCAGCGGTGATCTCGACGGGAGACGCAAGCGTAAGGCTGACATCGCGAGTGAAGACCTCGCCTTCGGGGAGTTTGCCGGACGAGAATTCCCATCTCGCGATCTCCCTGCCGTCCGCCTTCAGGTACACCCAGTTGGTATGGTGGATGAAGTTGTTGCCCTTGTGGCTGACGGTGACCCTTATAACTATCGCCTCTCCTTTCTTCGCCGCGTCGGGCGCCTCGATGACCACTCCGGTCCTGTCGGCAAATCCCGGGACGGCGTTCATGGCCGTCATGACCATCATCGCCGCAACGAAAAAGCCCGCTTTCATTTTCATTCGGCCCTCCACTGTGTTTTCCCGGACAGGCTTAGGGTTCCGGGGGCGTAGCGCGTTCCGGGTTCTTTACGCGTTCTCATCTCTTCAGAGCCCGGTACAGCACCTCGCTCAGTTCCTCTATTTTATACGGCTTGACCGCCACCTCGTCAAATCCATAATTTTTATACTCCGCCATAACCGGGTCATTCGAATAGCCGCTCGACACGATGGCCCGCACGTGAGGGGCCATGTCCCGGATTTTACCGATCGCCTCCGTCCCTCCCATGCCGCCGGGGACGGTCAGATCGAGCATGACGGCATCATATGCCTTCCCCGCCTCGAGAGCCAGCGCGAATTCCCTGACGGCCTCTTCCCCGTTTCGCACACAGCTTACATCATATCCCAGATGTCGTATCATTTTCGACGCGATGTTGCGAACGAGCTCCTCGTCATCCATGAATAGTATTCTGCCCTCGCCGTTCAGCACGGGGGCATTCCCGCCGGTTGCACCGGTGGGTTTCCTTGAAAGGGCCGGTAAATATACGCTGAATACGGTTCCTACACCCGGCGTCGATTCGGCATTTATATAACCATCATGATTGCGGATTATTGAAAATGTCGTCGTCAGGCCGAGCCCCGTTCCGCTGGGCTTGGTGGTGAAATACGGATCGTATATATGCGGCAGATGGGCCTCCGGTATTCCATCACCGGAATCCGCTACGGTTATTCGGACAAACCTGCCTTCACCGACGGGCGGGACCCTTACCGAGCCACCTTCCACGTTGCATGCGGATATTTTGACAACACCGCCTTTCTGCATGGCCTGCCGCGCGTTTATGACGAGATTGTTGAATACCTGGCCCATCTGGGCCTCGTCGAACTCGGACTGCCACAGCCCGTCTTCTATTTCGAATTCCGGTATGATATTCGAACCGCGAAGCGCGAAATTAGCCGTTTCCATCAGCAGGGTTTCCAGGGAACCCGCCCGCTTCAGCGGTTTCCCCCCTTTCGAAAGGGTCAGAAGCTGCCGCGTCAGATCACGCGCCTGCTGGGCCGATTTTTCCGCCTCGGCCAGTATCTCATAAAGCTTATCTCCCGGCCTGACGTACAGCCGGCCCAGATTGATATTTCCAAGAACAGCGGTCAGGATGTTATTGAAATCGTGCGCTATTCCGCCCGCAAGCACACCCAGCGACTCAATCTGCTGCATTTTCTGTATTTCCGCCTCCATCCGCTGCCTGTCGGTTATATCCCTGAAGACGAGGACAACCCCTATGATTGTACCGTCCCTGTCGCGTATCGGCGCCCCGCTGTCGGCAATACTCCGTTCGGTTCCGTCCCGCGCCACAAGTGCCGTGTGATTCGCGAGCCCCACTATACCGCCGGTCCCGAGAACCTTTTCCACCGGGTTTTCGCAGGGCACTCTCGTTATTTCATTTACGATTGCAAAGACCTCCTGAAGGGGCTTTCCGTACGCTTCCTCCTGGGTCCATCCGGTCAGCTCCTCGGCCACATTGTTGATGAGAGCGACCTCTCCATACATATTCGTCGTTATCACGCCGTCGCCGATGCTGCGGAGCGTCACCGCAAGGCGTTCGCGTTCGCGTTCGAGCGCGCGCTCGGCCCTCTTCCTGTCCGTGAGGTCGACGATCGATGTTATCACGCACGGCTCACCGCCGAAATCGATGATCTCGGCCGAAACTATCCCGTTCCTGATGTCCCCGTATTTGGTCCGGAAATCGAACTCCAGTTTCTTTACCTGCCTGTCCCGTCGCAGCATGGTCAGCATGCGTAAATAGTCGCGGTACCGCGCGAACACCTGCAGGTCGATCGGGCTCCGGCCGATTACCTCCTCCCGCCGGTATCGCGAGAGCTCGAGCGCGCTCTCATTTACCTCGATATACGCCCCGTCGCTCAAGCGGCTGATGGTGATCGCCTCAGGACCCGACTGGTAAACCCTTATGAACTTGTTTTCCGAGCGCCGCAGGGCCTCCTCGGCCTTTTTCCGGTCGGTTATATCGATTCCCTCCAGCAGGAGGACGCTTTCCCCTTCAACCTCCACCACCTGGGCGTAAAAAAGGCCGGTGCGCCGCTCGCCCCCGATGGCGGTAAACGAATACTCATAATTATCGACGGCACCCCCGGCGCGAACCATCTCGGCCAGAGCGGCGCGCTCGCCTCCGCTTCCCCAGGCCGGAGAATCGTCGATCGTTTTACCCACCACATCGTCGCGCGTGAAGCCGATCGTGGCCAGGTAGCTCGCGTTAATATCGAGAACCCTTCCATCGTTGAGCCGTATCATCAGCTTCATGGTTGGGCTCGAATGGAACGCGCTGAAGAACTTTTTCTCTGAAGACTGGAGGGCCCTTTCGATATTCTTCCTTTTCGAGATATCCCGTATGATCGTGGAGTAGTATTCGATGACCTCGCTTTCCTTTTTATGCGCCCGGATGACCTGCGAGACGGGAATCTCCGCCCCATCGCTTTTCAGAATGGCGGTTTCGCCGCCCCAGCTTCCGTGCTTCCTTGCGGCGGGAAGGGCCTCTCTCCGCAGGAGATCCCAGATGCGTTCCGGATAAATCTGTTGTATCGAAAGAGACGTTATATCCGTGCCCTCGTCGATGCCGACCATCCTCCTTCCGGCCTCGTTGAGGAAAAGGACCTTCCCGTCTCCGGTCGCCACGGAAATGAAATCCCTCGCTTCGTTTACGATATCCCACAGCATTTCATATGGAATATCATTGCTTCTGTCGGGTTTAATTTTCATCAGCGCTTCCGTCTGCCGTGCTATGATCGCTTAACGCATATTCCGGGCTCCCGGTGTTTCCATCATGGCGGAACCTGAATACAACCGGGATTATGTATACCGCACCCGGGAAAATGGCGACGATAATTTTTAGAAATTGGGGATTTTTTCTTAAATTTCGGATATTTCAGGACGCGTCCGATGAACGCGGTGCGGGAGGGGTCCCCGCCCCGTATAACCGAATGTATCAGGTTCGGCGACCGCCGGGCTAAAGGAGGCCGGGGGAATACGCCATATGCCGGCTCGAGCACGGAAGCGGGATATAATCCCGCTTCCTCGCTCATGCCGATTTATTGCCGCGCAGCCAGATTTTCATTGCGTCCGCTTCCCTTATCAGCTCGTCCCTGAAATCGGGATGGGCGATGTTGATGAGCGCCTCCGCCCGCTGCCAGGTCGATTTGCCCTTCAATTGCGCCGTACCGTATTCGGTCACCACGTAATGGATGATCGACCTCGGCACCGTAACGATGGAGCCGGGAGTGATGGACGGGCGTATCCGCGAATGGACGGTACCGTCCTTTTCAGTGCGGGTCGAGCTGAGACAGATCAGCCCCTTCCCGCCGTGGGATCCGAAAGCGCCGAAGATGAAATCCAGCTGCCCGCCGGTACCCGACTTCTGTGCCGCGCCCACCGATTCCGAACAGGCCTGGCCGTACAGATCGACTTCCATCGCATTGTTGATCGCGATCACCCTGTCATTCATCGCCATGATGCGCGGATCGTTTATATAGTTCACCGGGTACGAGGCGCAGGTGGGATTGTTATGGAGAAATTCGTAGACCTTGTTGGTCCCCATGGCGAAGGTATAGCTCATCTTGTACGCATCGAGCGTTTTCCTGGCCCCGGTGATTTTCCTCGAGTTATACAGATCGACATACGAGTCGACGAGCATCTCGGTGTGAACGCCGAGATCTTTGAGATCGCTTTCGGCGATCATGGCCCCCACGACGTTCGGCAGACCGCCGATCCCCAGCTGGAGACAGCAGCCGTCCTCGATCTCCGAGAGAACGTGCTGCGATATCTTCCGGTCTATCTCCGTCGGCATCGCAGGCGGAATCTCCATGAGGGGCTTGCCTTCGCTTTCCACGATATGATCGACACGCGAGATATGGAGCGATTCCTGGTTGCCCCCGAGGCAGTAGGGTATTTTATCGTTCACCTCAACCACGATCTTCTTCGCCTTGGAGATCACGGCGGAACTGACCGAGTTGGAAAGGCCGAAGTTGAAATAGCCCCGGCTGTCCATTGCGCCCGCCGAGAGAAAATAGACGTCCACATCCACATACTTCTTCAGCATTCTCGGCCCGAGATGATACGTGATGGGAATATAGTTGCACATATTCCGGTCGTGAAGTCGACGCGAGAACGTCCCGAAGTGATAGTCTTCCATGATAAAATGCTCGCGCGCCGGGTCAGCCTTTATCACCTCCGGTACGCGCATGAAACACGTGCTCCGGATGGTTACATCATGCAGGTCTCCGATCCGCCGGGCCAGCGCCGCGTCGAGCGTTTCCGGGAACAGCACGAATTCGCTGTAGTGGACCACATCACCCGACTTCACCAGCTCCGCTGCCCTCTCGGCCGATATCAGCTTGCTTTTATACAGATTGCTTTCGAATTCTCCCATTGCCGATGCTCCCCGGTGTTTTGATCATGCTCCCTTTTTGTTGCTTCGCAACCATATCTTCATCGCGTCAGCTTCCCTTATCAGCTCGTCCCTGAAATCGGGGTGGGCGATATCGATGAGCGCCTC
Organism: uncultured Leptospirales bacterium; assembly: GCA_964625625.1. Taxonomy (GTDB): domain Bacteria; phylum Spirochaetota; class UBA4802; order UBA4802; family UBA5368; genus MVZN01. Next base: position 42,104 of record CAZVEG010000017.1, read on the forward strand.
CGCCCGCTGCCACGTCGACTTGCCCTTCAATTGCGCCGTACCGTATTCGGTCACCACGTAATGGGTGAGCGAACGGGGCACCGTAACGACCGAACCGGGAGTGATGTTCGGCCTGATCCGCGAATGCATCCTGCCTTCCTTGTCCGTATAGGATGACGCGAGGCAGATGAGACCCTTGCCGCCCTTCGAACGGAACGCGCCGAAGATGAAATCCAGCTGCCCTCCCGTACCCGACTTCTGCGCGGCGCCCACCGACTCCGAGCACACCTGCCCGTACAGGTCCACTTCGAGCGCGTTGTTGATGGCGATCATGTTGTCGTTGAGGGCGATCACCCGGGGGTCGTTGATGTAATTCACCGGGTATGAGGCGCACACCGGATTGTTATGCAGAAACGCGTACAGCTTGTTGGTTCCCATCGCGAAGGTATAGCACATCTTGTAGGTGTCGATGTTCTTGCGCGCGCCGGTGATCTTCCCGGCGTTATAGAGATCGACGCACGAGTCGACGAGCATTTCGGTGTGTATGCCCAGGTCCTTCAGATCGCTCTCGGCGATCATCGAACCCACAACGTTCGGAAGGCCGCCGATGCCCAGTTGCAGGCAGCAGCCATCCTTTATCTCCTTCATGACGTGGGCGGCGATCCGCCTGTCGGTTTCGGTCGGCCTGGCGGGGGGAACCTCCAGGAGCGGCGTATTGGCGCTTTCGACTATGTGATCTATCCTGGATATATGGATGGACTCCTGGTTGCCGCCCTGGCAGACGGGAACGTTCTTGTTGACCTCGATGATGATCTTCTTCGCCTTCTGCAACACGGCAGCCGTTACCGAGTTGCCGATCCCGAAATTGAAGAAGCCCCTGGGGTCCATCGGTCCCGTAACGAGAAAGAAAACGTCGATGTCGATATATTTTCGAATGGTCCGCGGTCCCATATGATAGGTCATCGGAATGTAATTGCAGAGGTTCTGGTCGTGCAGGCGCCGCGAGGCCATGCCGAAGTGGTAGTCGCTCATGATGAAATGCCGTCGCTCCGGATCGACCTTCACCACCTGCGGGACACGGGTGAAGCAGACGCTGCGTACCTCGACGTTTTCGAGCTCGACGCGCCTTCGCGCCAGCGCCGCGTCCAGCGTTTCAGGAAACAGGATGAATTCGCTGTAATGGACGAGATCCCCGGATTTCACCATTTGAGCCGCCTGGTCGGCGGTGATGAGCTTCTGGCTGTATTGCCAGTTTTCTATATCGCCCACTGTCAGTCCTCCCGCGGCGGATCGGATTGTGCCGTCCGGCTCACCGGAATCCCGTTCGATCCCTGACTATCGTACCGCGCCCCGATATCACGGTTCGTCTCCGGCCGGCAATCACGCCGCTCATATTTAAGTGATGTGCTGACTACGTATTTTAATAAACAAAAACTTTGTTTTATTCTAGCGCAAAACCGGAGAGAACCATGTAAAATATAAAGAATGTTGTATTTTTATTATCTTTTCGCCGGGGAGGGGGTCACGCCAAAGACGGATCTGGCGGAGATACGTCCGGGCAAAGCGCCCGTGTGGTACAGGCCGCCGTCGCGGGGATGACCGCACGGATTACGGAATATATTTCACCGGAAATTATTTACCGCTGTTGCTTTTCGTGGTCTTCGAGCTGCCTTTGATTTTCTCCATTATCTCCTTTTTGTAGACGCCTATTTCCATGAGATTGGTCTCCATCTCCTCGATAACCTCGGCGCGAACCTCGTCGATCTTCGCCATAATGCGCTCTTCCATCTCTTTAAGGTGCTGTATTACGCTTTCTTCGCTCATCAGGCCCTCTCTCTCGATTACTGAAGCGGAAAGGTATCGTACGAGACCGGAATAAATTAATCAACACATTTATT
>CAZVEG010000018.1:0-23372 GCA_964625625.1 uncultured Leptospirales bacterium
GCACGCATAACGAGCACGGGAGCCCCCCGATCGCCATCCGGGCCTTAAAGCGCTATCTGGCCGACCGGTTTGTCGGGAACGAAGCACCGGCTGAAGCGGCATCTTCCACCGGCAGGCGCGTTGCGATCGTTGGCTCGGGGCCGGCGGGGCTCATTGCGGCACACGATCTGCGACTGCGCGGTCACGATGTGCTCGTGATCGATGCCGAGAGCGCTCCCGGCGGCATGCTTCGCTGGGCGATTCCGGAGTTCAGGCTTCCGCGTGATGTGCTCGAACGGGAGATCGGGCTGTTGCATGATATGGGCGTGCGCTTCGCGCTTGGGGAACGGGTCGACGGCGAGAGGCGCGCGCGCCTGCTCGGGGAATTCGACGCGGTGCTCGTCGCGACTGGCGGCGGGCCCTTTCGCAGACTCGGCATTCCCGGAGAGGACCTCTCCGGCATATACCATGCGCTTTCATTTCTGCGCGAGGCGCGCACGGCGTCGCTTCCCCGCGTCGGCGAAAAAACGATCGTGATCGGAGGCGGGAACGCGGCGCTCGACGCGGCGCAGACGGCGCTGCGCTGTGGCGCGAAGGAGGTCTCGATCGTATGCCTGGAGGCGCGCTGCGAGATGCCGGCGTTTTCGTGGGCGCTCGACGAAGCGCTTTCCGAAGGGGTTCATCTTGTGGATGCATGGGGTCCGACAGCATTTGTCGGGAAGAAAGGAAAACTCTCCGGCATGGAGCTTCAGCGCTGCACGGGGCTCTTCGATGAAACGGGCGCCTTCGCTCCGCGCATGGACGCCTGCGAGACGGTGACCATGGACGCGGACACGGTCATCATCGCCGCGGGTCAGGAGCGGAACGATATGAAAATAGAGGGTGGGGTCGATCCGCTGACGCTCCAGGTGGGCAACTCGTCCCTGTTTATCGCGGGCGACGTGCTCGAGGGGCCTTCCTCGGTGGTACACGCGATGGCCTCGGGGCGACGCGCCGCGGAGTCGATCCATCGCCTTCTCACGGGAGAACCGCTGGGCCTCGGGCGTATGGTGTCCGTTGACGAAGACGCCGGCGGCCTTTTGAACCCGCATACTCGGATCGATACCGGTGCACGGCGCCCCGTGACGCGCGCGTTTACGGGAAAGGGCGATTGCGTGGAGGTCGAGTCGGCTTTCGACGCGGACACGGCGCGCGCCGAGGCGTCGCGCTGCCTGTCGTGCGGCGCGGCCTTCGGGCGATACCGCACCTGCTGGTTCTGCCTTCCCTGTGAGATCGAGTGTCCGCAGCAGGCGATCAATGTCGAGATTCCGTATCTGCTGCGCTGAAATATGGCGCGCGAAGTGATGTTTTAAAACGATGTACTATTGAATGATTCAGTAGTAAAGGAGACGATCATGGTACAGCCAATCATCGAGGCGGCGGTCGACACCCTTATCGACAGCGGAGTGGAATATACTTTCGGCGTGCCCGGTGGTGGTGCGCTCTTCCTGTACGGTCCGTTGCATGAAAAACGGGATCGCATCACCAGCATCCTCGCCCGCCAGGAGGGGGCGGCGGCCTGCATGGCCGACGCGTACGGAAGGATTACCGGCAAACCCGCGGCGCTTATCGCGCAGGGGGCCTGGGCGGGTTCGAACGCGGCCTTCGGCATACTCGAGGCGTACATGGCCGGTTCACCGATGGTCATCATCGCCGACACCAGCGATTATGGCGGCCTGGCGCAATACGGCCCCTGGCAGAACGGGACCGGCGAATACGGGGGCTTCGACCTTCCGGGCATGATGCGGGCCATGACGAAGTATACGACCGTGGCAACGACCCCCGACGAGCTTCTGCACGGTATCCAGCTCGCCGCGCGGCACGCGGTCACAGGAAGACCCGGACCCGCCTGCGTGCTCGCGCGCATGAACCTGTTCGGCATGAGCGTGGATATGGAGAAGATGACGCCGCGCATGTACCCGGCTTCGCTGCGGGCCCGTGCGGGTGCGCCGTGCCTCACCGAAGAGGACGCGCGGCGCATTGCGGTGATGCTCTCCGAAGCCGCGTGCCCGGTAATGATTGCGGGAAGGGGCGTGCATGCCGCGAGGGCCTACGACGAAGTACGCGCGATCGCCGAGCTGCTCGCCATGCCCGTTACGACGAGCTATATGGGGAAGAGCGCGATCGCCGAAACCCACGAGCTTGCTCTCGGTACCATGGGGGGTATAGGCCAGGCCGCGGCCAACGAGTATATCGCGAAGGCCGACTGCATCCTCGCCGTGGGGACCGGTCTCTCGCCGGAGAACACGCGCATGCTCGCGCCGGGCTTCATCGATCCCGATCGGCAAAAACTGGTCCATATCGACATTGAGGCACTGAACGCGGGCTGGACGTATCCGGCTTCGATCGCTGCGGCCTCCGACGCGAAGAGCGGGCTCGCCGGGATCATCGCCGTTTTACGAAACATGAAGCCTTCGTTTGACCGGGCCGCCCGACTTGCGGCGGTGGGCGAGGCGAAAAAGCGCACCTGCTTTTTCGCCTGCGACGCGTACTGCTCGGACGCAGCGCCGATAGCGCCGGAGCGGGTGGTGAAGGAGCTCAACGATGCCACGGACGGGAATGCCGTCATCTGTCTCGACGCCGGGAACAACCGGCAGTGGTTCGCCAAGCACTTCATGTCGAAGGCGCCGGGGCAGGTTCTCGCGCCCGGCGGCGCGGGCGGAGTGGGCTGGGGCCCGCCGGCCGCGCTCGCGGCGCAGATGCTCCTGGGCGACAGGAAGGTCGTGGGGGTGTGCGGTGATGGTGGAATGATCATGATGCTGCACTGTCTCGAGACGGCCGTGCAGTACCGCCTGCCGGTCACCTATGTGGTGCTGAACAACTCGGTGCTCGGCAACATCCGCGATTTCCAGGGCCAGGACTGCCGTTACTGCACCGAATACCAGACGCCCGACCTCGCGGCCCACGCGAAAGCCTCAGGGCTTCGTGCCTTCAGGGTTACAGAACCGGCGGATCTCTCCGCGGCGCTTCGCGATGCGCTGGATTGCGGCGAACCTTCACTGGTCGATATTATCACCGCGCCCGAGGCCCATTTCAAACTGATGTGCTGACGGGATCAGCCCCCGGGCGATCGTCTCGTGCCGGTTTTTGCCGCGAAGCCCGGATGCGTTAATAAAGGAAAGGGGAGGAAGCATGAAACTCGTGATACTTTCGCTGTTCCTGCTAGTATGTCCCGCCCTGGTCATTCATCTATGCCGGCGCTGGTCCGCGCTCGACAGGCTCGGTCCGGCGCTTATCTGTTACGGCCTCGGAATGCTTATCGCAAATATCGGTGTGCTTCCGGAGGGCTCGGGGCCGGTGCAGACGATGTTCATGAACATAAGCGTTCCGCTCGCGCTTCCGCTCCTGCTCTTCTCGCTCGACCTCAAGCGATGGTCGAAACTCGCAGGACGCGCGTTCCTGTCCTTCGCGCTGGTGGTGGTATCGGTGCTCGCGGCGACCACGCTGTCCTATTTCTTCTATCATGATCGCGTGGAGGAATCATGGAAGGTCGCCGGCATGCTCATCGGCGTGTACACGGGAGGCAGCATCAATCTAAACGCCATCGGCCTCGCGCTCAAGGCGAAGGAGCACGTGCTCGTTCTCACCAACACGGCCGACATGCTGGTGTGCACCCCGTATTTCCTGTTCATTCTCTCCTACGCGCAGAGGGTGCTGACGAAGATATTGCCCCCGTTCTGCTACCCGGCTGGAGGAGGAAGCGACCTCACACCCGGCCGGGATGGGAACGAGTGTGAAGATACGGGGATGAAAGATTTCAACGATTACACGGGAATCTTTCGCCCTTCGGTCGCCCTGCCGCTCGTGGGGGCGGCTCTGATATCGATCGTGATATTCGGTATCTCGTATGCCCTCTATTCCGTGGTCCCGGTCGAGTTCAACATGGCCGCGCTCATGCTCGGTATCACGACGCTCGGGCTGCTCGGTTCGTTTGTTCCGAAGATCAGGGCCATCCCGATGACGTTTCAGTTCGGGCAGTACATCATCATGATTTTCTGTCTCGTCGTCGGCTCCCTGGCGGACCTCGGCCAGGTGGTGATGGGCGCCCCGACGATATTCATATTCACCGCGATCGTGGTGTACGGCTCCATGCTGCTGCATGTGGTGCTCGCGGCGATTTTCCGCGTGGACGCGGACACCATGATCATCACCTCGGTGGCGGCGGTATTCTCGCCGCCCTTTGTGCCGGTGGTGGCCGCCGCACTGAAGAATAAAGATGTAATCATTTCGGGCATCGCAACCGGGATACTCGGATGGGTGATCGGCAATTACCTGGGGATATCGTACGCCTATCTGCTCAGGGGGCTGTTCGGCTGAACCCGCCTACTTTTTTCGGCCGGGAGCTTTTGTCCCCGTGTCTTTTCTTCCGGAGTTTTCCGGCCTTTGCCCTTTCAGTCCGGTTGGGGGCGGATCGGGGATTACACTGATGACGCCGAAGACCCTGTTCGTGGCCCGGTTGTATTCGGCGAGGGAATGGATTGAGAGTATGGCGCCGTCCGTGGCCCGTCGTATTTTAAAAGTCACGTCGTATTTTTCGTTGCGATTGATCAGGCCGGCGAGTGCGGCGTCGAGCAGAGGGCGGTACTCGGGCAGCGGCAGATTCTGGATCACGGGAATCGTGAGTTCGCCGTCGCTCAGCCCGTAGATGCGTCGGGATTCGGGTGATCCGGTGGCGGTTCCTCCGGTCAGATCGAGCTCCCAGTACCCGAGGCTCGCCATCCGCAATGCGCGTTCCATCAGGCGCTGGTTATCCTTCAATTCATCCTGCGCTCTTCGTATGTCGGTGATATCGGTGAAGGTTACGAATACGCGGTAAGGCCGATGTTCGCCTTCCGTAAACTGGGGAACGGCGCTTACCGATATCCAGCGGTGGGTTTCGTCAATGGGATGGTATACACCCATGACAAAATTCTCGACCGGTTTCCCCGTACGCATCGCAAGCTTGTCGGGATGCTCTTCTCCGCCAAGAATGGATCCATCCTCACGGACAGCCCGCCAGCGGGGATCAAGAGAGGTCAGGCCCATCAACTGGTCCATGGTGAGGCCCAGCATACGGGCGGAGGCGGGATTAGCGTCGATTATCGCACCCGATGCGTCGTGATATACGACGCCCTGGGCCATCGTTTCGAAGAGCGTGCGGAATTTTTTTTCCGATTCGCGCAGCGTGCTCTCAAACGACTTTCTTTCCGTAACGTCATTGAACAGCACGGCAAACTGCCCTTTCATCGGACTGAAGGCGGTCACCTCGAAATGCCGCCTGAGCCCGCCGTGATAGTTTTCGAAGCTGACGGGTTCCATGGTAAGCGCGACGGCCCCGTAGCGGTCGATCCATTCGCGCTCCGTATCCGGAAGGATCTCGAGCACGGTTTTGCCGGTGATGTCGGCCGCCCTGAGGCCGGTAAGCCGCTCGAACGCGGGATTGACGCGCAGAAACCGGTAATCCACGGGATTGCCTTTCTCGTCGCAGATGATCTCGTGCAGGGCGAAGCCGTTGAGCATTGATTCGAAGAGCATGCGGTAATCGTTTTCACTGCGTGACAGGGTTTCGAGAGTTTGATGTAGCTCTTCGTTGGTGGCCTCGAACTCTTCGTTCGTCGCCTCGAGCTCCTCCATCGCCGCCTGGAGCTCCCGATTCGCGGCGGTCAGTTCCTGGTTGGCGCGCAGCAGGGCGTCTTCGGCTTTTCTGCTCTCGGTGATGTCTTCACCGATGCTGCTTGTCGCGAACGGGGCCCCGCTGGTGTCGTACAGGGTTGTGATGTTCCACCGGACCAGCCGCGATTCGCCGGTTTTCGTCAGAAGCGTTCCGTCGAAATGCAGCGGGACGCTGTCCCTCTCAAGAGCTTCGCGGTGTGTCCGTTTGAGGCCTTCGATGGATTCGCCGCGCTCGAATATTTCAAACCAGTTGCCGCCGATCAACTCATCCCTGGTGTAGCCGGTCAGGTTGAGCAGAAAATCGTTACAGAAAAGGATCGTGCCGCTCGCGTCAACCTGCACGGCGATGAGCCGCGCGTTGGCGAGCGCGTCGCGAAACCTCCTTTCGCTTTCCCTGAGACGCAATTCCATCCGGTGCTTGGTCCACGCCGATTCGATGTTCGAGTAAAGGTCGCGTTCGTGGATGGGTTTGTTCAGATAGGCGTACGGCTGCGTGTCACGCGCGCGGTCGACGGTGGCCTGGTCGGCGTTCGCGGTGAGGTAAATGATCGGGATATCGTTTGTTTTACGTATCTCGCGGGCCGCTTCGATGCCGTCCATTTGCCCGGCGAGCAGGATATCCATCAGGATGATGTCCGGCTTGAGCATCCGGGCCTTTTCGACGGCGGTTTCACCCGTTCCGGCGATCCCCGCGATCTCGTATCCGAGTCCGCCGAGAATGCCCTGGACATCAAGGGCTATGATGGTTTCGTCTTCGACAATCAGAACGCGGATCTTTCTCATGATTCCTCACCGGTGTGCATGCAGGGTCGAGTATATACTGTGAATGGTGATGAATGCAAGCGGAAATCCACGCGCCGGCAGGAGTATCCGCCGCCGTGATCGTTATTGACTTTTCTCCCGGGACATGTCATCATTCCGCGGGGGGAGGACCGAGGAGCCATGAGCGGGGAATTCGATTATCGCGATAAGATCGTTCTGCTGACCGGAGCGAGCGGCGGACTGGGATCGTCGATGGCACGCATGCTGTCGGACGCGGGGTCATATCTCGTGCTCTCGGCCAGGTCGCATGAAGCGCTCGAAGAATTGCGTGCATCGCTTTCACATCCCGAAAACGCCGGGATCGTGACGGCGGACCTTTCGCTCAGGGAGGAGGTGGCGCGCCTGGCCCGCGAGGCGGAATCGCTCCACGGACGGATCGACGTCGTCGTGAATAACGCGGGACTCGGCTATTTCGCGACGATGGAGGAGGCCGATGAGGAGCGCCTGCGCTATCTCTTCGAGGTCAACATGTTCGCGCCGCTGGCGCTGGCGCGCGAGCTCATCCCGGGCATGAAGGCGCGCGGGTCGGGGCGAATCGTCAATATCGTGAGCTTCGCGGGCCGCGTGCCCATCGTTACGAGCGGTTCGTACGGCGGAAGCAAGTCGGCGCTTGCCATCATGATGAATACGATGCGCCTGGAGCTGGCCGGAACGGGCATAGACGTCATCAACATATATCCCGGGACCGCGGCAACGGCGTTCGAGGAGAACGCGCTCAGAGAGCCGGGACGGGACCGGCTGTGCCCGCGGGAGAGCTGCGGTGAACCGCGGGACGATATCGCGCGCGATGTGTTCGAGGCATCGAAGGGGGCGCCGGGCGAAAGGTGGCTCGACCGAAGCGGCCGTCTTATGGCCGTGATGTCGCTGATCTGGCCGAAACGGGTGGAAAGGAAGCTCGAGCCGCTGAAGAGGAGGGCCGTGGACGGAAACGCGGGAGAGAGGCCCCCCGGCGCGCGCAGATGGCGGCTCTGGCAGATCGAGACCTCGATCGCATGCAACCTCAACTGTGTAATGTGTCCGTGGGACCAGGTCCGCGCCGCGGCGGGAAGCGATGGTCTCATGAAGGGGGAGGTCTGGGATGCGCTTCGTCCACGGCTGGGAGAGGTCGCTTCGATCGACTTCTCCGGGGGCGGTGAGGCGCTCATGAACCCGAACCTTCCCTCCTGGATCGCCGAGGCGCACGATGCCGGCTGCGAAACGGGGTTTCTGTCCAACGGCCTTCTGCTTACGGGTGAGCGGGCCCGGGATCTGATGAATGCGGGCATCGACTGGATCGCGCTGTCGATCGACGGGGCGACCGCGGAGGTTTACGACGCCATCCGCAAGGGCGCGCGATTCGAGAGGCTCATCGGGAACCTGGAAGCGCTCTCCTCGCTGAAGACCGGCGGCCGGCCGCGCCTCATCATCAACTTCGTCATGATGAGTGACAACATTCACCAGCTCGGGGACATGGTCCAACTGGCCGCGCGCCACTCCTTCGACCGGATCAATTTCAAACAGTGCGACGTCATACGCGGCGAATCGGGAAAGGGTTTCGGCCTTTTCGGAGGAGAACGAAACCGGGAGATACGCCGCTACGAGAAGCTGATATCGAAAGCCCGCGGACTGGGAAAGCGATTGAAGGTGGAGGTCGCCGGCTTTTCGTTCGTTCCCGAGGAGCAACCGGTCTGCGCGCAGGACCCGCGCTCCTCGGTCTTCGTACGCTACGACGGCCGTGTCGCGCCATGCATCAACCTCGCTTACGGGGGCCCGACGACCTGGCTCGGCAAGGAGGTCGTGATGCCGTCGGTCCACTACGGCGGACTTCCCGGCGAAGACCTCGTCTCCCTGTGGGAAACGCCGGCGTGCGTGATGTACCGGAAGCGGTTTGAGGAAAGGGAACGCGCTTACAACAGGAGGGTCGCGGGGTACGACCGCGAACCCTCGCTCCAGTATCTCAGGCAGACGCTGGAAGAGGCGAGAAAGGGCATGCCCGAACCTCTCGAGGGGTGCAGGGTCTGCCACTATCTTTACGGCATTTGACAGGACCTGTCGGAAATCATTATTGACTTTTCCGCACGAATATCTTTCCCTTAACGCAAACGATTTGCGCGAATTATACCCGCTTTGCACCACGGAGACTGACCATGAAGACTGACCGCTTCCAGGTTTTAAGCGATGCCGAGATCACTGCAATCCAGCAGCACACACTCGAAATCCTGGAGACCGTCGGTATCAAGGTCGAGGTGAGGAAGATGCGGCGGATGCTCGCCGACCTCGGCTGCAGGGTGGACGAGGCGAAAAAGATCGTGTATTTCAAGCCCTCGATCGTGGAGTCGCTTGTAAAGAAGGCGCCGCGCGGATACACGCTCTGCGGTGCGGACCCGAACAGGCAATGGCCCGTCAATCCGGATACCAGGGTCTTCGGCGGCCTGGGGACGGCGATCAACTTTTATGACCTCGAGACCGGCGAATACAGGCCCACCACGCTGAAGGACCAGACCGATCACATCGTGCTGTTCGATCACCTGGACAATATCGTCTCCAACCAGATGGATATCTGGCCGAACGATATTCCCATGCAGTGCATACACGTGGAGGCCATACGTTCGTGGGCGAAGAACTGCACCAAGTCGTTCGGCATGGGAGCGTACGGCGTTCTCGCGACAAAGGATATGATGGAAATGACTTCCATCGTCATGGGCGGCAGGGAGAACATAAAGGACAAGCATCCGTTCATTTCCATAGTGAGCATCCAGAGCCCGCTTTCCACGGCACAGATCCAGCTCGAGGGCCTCATGATCCTCGCCGAATGGGGACAGCCGGCCCTCGTGTCACCCGAGGCCATGGCTGGCACGACCGCGCCGGTTACGCTCGCGGGGCTCCTCCTCCAGCAGAACGCCGAGGTGATCGCGCACGTGGTCATGGCGCAGGCGGTGAACCCGGGGACGCCGGTGATGTACGGCACGGTCTCCACCATCGCCGAGATGCGTCGGGGCACGGTGGCGCTCGGTTCCATAGAAACGGGCATGATAAGCGCGGGTGCCGCGCAGCTCGCCCATTCCTACGGCCTGCCCTGCAGGGCGGTCGCGGGAGCGACCGAGTCCAAGACCATCGACATCCAGTGCGGCGTGGAGCGTTTCCAGTCCATGCTGCTGGCCGCGCTCGGCGGGGCGAACTACATCACCTGCGTGGGGACGCTCGAATCGACCACGGCCGGCGCGCACGAGCTCGCCGTAATCGACAACGAGCTCATCGGGATGGTTCAGCGCGCCGTTCGCGGGGTGGAGGTGAACGACATCTCGCTCGCCATGGACGTAATCCGGCGCGTCGGCCCGGACGGTAACTACCTCATGGAGGAGCATACGCAGCGTCATTTCCGCGGCGAGCACTTCATCCCGAAACTCGCCGACCGCGACAAGCGCGACATCTGGGAAAAGGCGGGCTCGAAGGAAATGCTCGAGCGCTCGCGCGACGAGGCGAGGAAAATTCTCTCAAAACACCGGGAGCGCGAGCTCGACCCGGAAACGTCGAAAGCGCTGGACGACTACGTGGCGATGGTCGCGAAACGCGGCCTTGATGAATTCTACGCGGCCGAGTGGGAGGGTTGATATGTCCGCTGAAATATTGAAGGAATTGCGAACGGCGATCGTGGAGATGCGGTTCGATGATACCGAAGGCCTGGCCGGGCGCGCGCTTGACGCCGGCATCAAGGCGGTCGACATACTCAACGGCGCCTGCCTTCCCGCGCTCGACGAGGTGGGCGTTCTCTTCCGCGAAGGGGACTACTTCCTGCCCGACGTGCTCATGTCGGTGAAAGCCTATGACAACGCCTACCGGCTTATTCTGCCCGGGCTGAAGGAAGGCGCGTACGAATCGCGGGGAAGGGTGATGCTCGGCACCGTGGAGGGGGACATCCACGAGATCGGCAAGAACATTCTCCATGCCCTCCTGCAGGGCAACGGCTTCGATGTCGTCGATCTCGGGGTCAACGTGAGCCCGGCCGTATTCCTTGAAAAAGCCAGGGAGCATAAACCCGACGTGATCGGGATGTCGGCCCTCCTCACCACAACGATGCCGGTCATGAAGGAGACGATCGAGCTTTTCGCGAGGGAGGGGCTCAAGGATTCCTTCCGGTTCATCGTCGGGGGGGCGCCGCTCAATCAGCGTTTCTCGGACGAGATAGGCGCGGACGGATATGGTGAGGACGCCCAGTCGGGCGTTGAGCTCGTCCGGCGGCTGCTCGCTTCCTGAGACGTCGTCTTCCGCCAGGCTTCTGCCCGGTGAGATCGGCTTAATCGTATTCGCGCGCTCAGGTCTTTCACGCCGTGCGTGGGGTGTCCATTTCAGACCGGACGGAGGAGTGTATGAATATCGGCGGAACCATGCGTCATCCCGCGGGCAGGCCTCTCACCATGGGCGAAATCATACTCTATAATCTGGCGGGCCTCACCTTCAACCTGTTCGATACGATCCTCTACGCCTGGCTTCCGTACTTTTACATTCCGCCGTCCGGGTCGAATCTCACGCAATACATCCCGCTCGCCGCGCTCGGCATCATCCTCGCCGGGGGGCGCATCCTGGACGCGGTAACCGATCCCCTCATGGGCTACCTGAGCGACCATACCCGCTCCAGGTGGGGACGGCGCAAGCCGTACATCTTTATCTCGAACCCTGTACTCTTTCTCTCGTTCATATTCGTATGGACGCCCCCGGTCGAGGGCGAGAGCCTGACGAACGCGATCTTCCTGGGCGCCGTGCTTTTTTTCTATTACATTTCATATACGGGGATGCTCATTCCGTGGTTCGCCGTTCTTCCCGAGATGAGCGACAGGAACGAGGAGCGGGTCAAAATCGCCTCGGTCGGCGTGGCGATCGGCGTTCTGGGCGCGCTTATAGGCGGCGGACTCTCGGGGCCGTTAATGGGCAGGCTTGGAGTGTTCGGGATGGCGCTCATGCTGGGCGTCATAGGACTCATCGCCGGCCAGCTTTCACTGCTCGGCATACACGAGCGTCACAGGCTCAGTCCAGACGAGGAGACGCCCCCGTTTTTCACGGTGATGCGTGAGATGTTCGCCGACCGGCAGGTACTCTCATTCGCGGTTATGATAATGTTCGTCCAGCTGACCTATCAGCTCATGCTGATGAACGTCCCCTATCTCACCACGCTGATACTGGGGCGAAGCGAGGGGGACGCCTCGATACTGATGGGTGAGGTCATCCTCTCCACCGCCGCCTCGGTGCCCCTGTGGTACCGGCTGCTCGGTAAATATCCCAAACGATCCCTCTTCAGGGCCATCATCATCTGGATGGCGGCGGGTTTCGCGCTGAGTTTCTTCATCGGAAGACTTCCATTCTTTTCACCGTTCGTGCAGGCGATGATAATCTTTCCGCTGGTGGCCGTTCCGATAGGCGGGATGTTCATAACGGTGCTCGGCCTCATCGCCGACATTACCGACTATGACGAGCTCAAATCGGGCCGCAGGCGGGAAGCGATGTATTACGGGATATACGGTATCGTTCGAAAAACCGGATGGGCGCTCTGCTCCCTCATCCTGGTGGGTGTATATTCCACCTTCGGCTACAGCGCCGGGAATCCGACGGGTATCAGGGTGGTCTGGCTGGTGTGCGGACTTTCCTGCATCGCCGGGCTGCTCGCTTTCGTACCGTACCGCCTGGGCGACAGCAGGGACGAGACGAAATCCATAATGGGACTGTAGAACACGGGGAAGAGGGGAATCGCCATGCACACGCTGATCGAGTCTTTATTGAAGAATGCACCGGTAGTCATCACGGACGGTTCGTGGGGAACACAGTTTCAGAAGCGGGGTCTCGCGCGCGGAGAATGTCCCGATATGTGGAACCTGTCGAATCCCGAAAAGGTGCGGGAAGTCGCGACGCTGTACGTCGAGGCGGGAAGCGGCATCATCCTCACCAACACCTTCGGCGCGAACCGTTTCGTACTGGGCAAGTTCCAGGTGGAGGGTAAGGTATCCGAGATAAACCGTGCCGGGGTCGTGTTATCGAAAGAAGCGGCCTCCGACCGGGCGCTGGTTTTCGCGTCGATCGGACCGAGCGGGAAAATGCTCGTCTCGGGAGACGTGACCGAGGTCTCTCTCGCGGAAGCCTTCGATGAACAGGTGGCTGCCCTGAGCGGTGCAGGCGCCGACGGGCTGGTGGTCGAGACGATGATGGATATCAACGAGGCCGTAATCGCCGTACGGGCGGCGAAGGCGACCGGCCTTCCGGTCATCGCCAGCATGGTCTATGATTCGGGAAAGGCCAGAGACCGCACCATGATGGGGAACACCCCGGAGCAGTGCGCCGAGGCGCTTGCCGCCGCCGGTGCCGACGCCATAGGCGCCAACTGCGGCCAGGGAATCGAGGGGTTCATTCCGATCTGCAAAAAGCTGAATGCCGCGAGCGGGCTCCCGCTCTGGATGAAGCCGAACGCCGGGCTTCCCGAGATGGTGAACGGGGAGGTGGTGTACAGGACCGGAGCCGAGGATTTCGCGCGGCATGTCCCGGCGCTGGTGGAAAACGGGGCGCGCTTCATTGGAGGGTGTTGCGGTACTGGCGAGGACTTTATTCGGGGGATCAGAAAAGCGCTTGAAGGATGACGACAGGTTAAATGAGAGCGAAAAGCGCTATCGCCTGATTTTTCATCACGCTCCCCTGGGTATTTTCCACTTCGACGCTGCCGGCGTGATCACAGACTGCAACGACGCATTCGTGAGCATCATCGGCTCGTCACGGGAAGAGCTCATCGGGCTCGATATGCGCCGGCTGCCGGATAAGCGGATAGTGCGCGTGGTCACAACCGCCCTGTCCGGGGAAACGGCGCATTTCGAGGGTGACTACCGCTCGATAACCGGCGGTAAAAAAAGCGTGGTGCGACTGGTTTTCTCGCCGATTACCGATCCGGCGGGCGCTGTGGTGGGCGGCGTGGGGATCGTCGAGGACGTCACCGGGAGCGTGCGCGCTCGAAAAGCACTCGAGGAGACAAACGGGCTGATGGAGCGGATGAACGCCGAGCTCCATACCACGCTGGAGGAGCTCGAACAGACGAACGAGGAGCTCATGCGCTCGCAGGACGAGCTGGTTTTGGCGAACGAGCGCCTGTACGAGAGCGAGCAGAAGTACCGTACGCTGTTCGAGAATTCCGCCGACGCGATTCTGCTGCTGGACAACAGCTTCATCGACTGCAACAACCAGGCCTGCCGCCTTTACGGGCTGACCCGCGAGGAGCTGATAGGCCGCCATCCCGCCGACCTTTCTCCCGATCTCCAGCTCGACGGACGCCCTTCCCGCGAGGCATCCAGTGAATACATCGCGAAGGCCCTGGCGGGCACGCCGACACGTTTCCGGTGGCGCCATCTGCGAAGTGAAGGTACGCACATCGATGTGGAAGTGTCGCTTGCGCGGGTGCTTATGCGGGGCAAGACTCTGCTCATCGCGGCGATCAGGGATGTCACCGAACGCATCGAGGCCGAGCGATGCATCAGCGAGTCGCTGGCTGAAAAGGAGATCCTTCTTAAAGAGATCCACCACAGGGTAAAAAACAATCTGCAGGTGATCTCGAGCCTGCTCAGCCTGCAGTCCCGGTTTGTCCGCGACCCCGTTGATCTCGCGATTTTCACCGAAAGCCAGAACCGCGTGCGCAGCATGGCGCTCATCCACGAGAAGCTCTATCAGTCTGGAGACTTCTCTAAAATAGATTTCTCGGGATATATCGAGAGCATGGTGGCCGAACTGCGCCGGTCGTACGGAGATGTTGCCGGGCATGTCGCTTTCGGGATCGACGTGCGGGACGTGCGTCTCCCGATAGAAAAGGCGATCCCATGCGGACTGATAATCACCGAGCTGGTTTCAAACGCACTGAAATACGCGTTCCCCGACGGCAGGAAGGGGGAGGTGCGGATCGCCATGCATACGGCGGGTTCGTTGACCGTCCTCATCGTCTCCGATGATGGGGTCGGTATTCCAGCCTCCCTTGAATGGAGGAAGGCCGCCACACTCGGTCTCCAGCTCATCCACAGTCTCACCAACCAGGTCGGTGGAACGGTCGACTGCCGCATTGGAAACGGCACCTCGTTCAGAATTGAATTCCCCGGGAAATAATCCCCGCCGCGTCGTCCCCCTCTCCGTTTGCAATACAGAGTGGCTGATTATGACAATAAAACCCGGCCAAGTCACGAAGCGGTTAATTGTACGTATTGAACCCGGAAACATCGTTAAAACCGTGATCGGTAACGTGAAAAAAAATTAAAAAATATTCCCGTTTGCTTGTTTCCCCCCGGCGGCATCGATATATTTTAACCAAGACAGGGGATATAAAAGCTAAGAGAGGGTAGGTAGAGAGTAGATGGATCAACAGAGTGGTCCCCCGCAGGCGAAGGGGGAAGGTTGTACCGCGAAGGGCTTATAATCCGGACTCGGAAAGATTATAAGCCCTTCGTCTTTTCCGGGAGTGAAGAACGGGGTTGATTCATCGGTCATTGTCCCGGACGATGTGATTTCTCCCCGACACAACGGGTGTCGCGTCGGATCGGATTGTACCCGGCGAAATAACTTGACTGCATTCCTCCCTTCGTAGTAAGGTTTCGTGTCCCGCTGTTACCGACCGCGGGAGACGACAGAAACCCGGAGACGATCGCCCGATGAAAAAGATGTTCCGCTTCATGAAGCCGTCCGTATTCCTGATCGCGGTCTCCCTCTCGCTCTCATGCACCATCTGGAATGCGCAACAGTGGGAGCGGTTCAACAACCCCTCTTTCCATTTCCAGAAATTTACCTATCATTTAAAGGGAACCGATCGACGCACCGCTTTCGAGTTCATTCGCGACTTTCCGATCGACGACCTGCTTCGCATCATCGCGGAGAAGTATTCGATCGAGATAGATGCGGCGGAGTTCAAGGCCTTCATGGACACTCCGGACAATGAACGCCGGTTAAAAGTATTCGGGGTGCTGCTAAGCGAGAGATTTTCGTGGGAATCCGCGGTCAATCACGCCAATACGATAGAGTTCGAATACGCGAACGAGTTCGAGGACGAGTCGACGAACACACGGCGGCGATATTCGCTTGTCCTGAAGACTGACGGGAAGGTGCGCGCCGTATACGGCGATTTCGTTGAAGGGCGCGAGCACATTGCCGGAAACCTTTCGAATCAGGTACTGCGCAGGTAAGGAAGCGTGTGATGAAGGATCTTCCCGTTACCGATTATTCCCCTTTTGACCGCCAGGAGATATTGCTGTACCTTTTTCACCCGCGTCCTGAGTCCGGCTCCGGGAAAGCCGGCACCGGTTATGAGGAACTTTCAATTCCCGTCGGGGGCGGGATTCATATCGGCGGACGGCTGTATGCGGTTGATCCCGCGTCACCCTGCCTGCTCTTCTTTCATGGCAACGGGGAGATTGTGGAGGACTACCACGATCTGGGTGATATCTATACCCGCCTCGGGCTCAACTTCATGCCCGTCGATTACCGTGGATACGGAAAATCAACGGGAGTCCCGACGGTGTCCGCGATGATGCGTGATTGCCACGCCATATACGAATACGCGTGCGAACTCCTTTCCGCCCCGGCGCGAAGCGGCCCGCTTGTAGTCATGGGCCGGTCGCTCGGCAGCGCCCCGGCCATAGAGCTCGCCTTCAGCTACCCGGATAGAGTGCGGGGACTCGTGGTCGAAAGCGGTTTCGCGCGTATTATCCCGCTTCTGCGGCTGCTCGGGATTGACCCGGTTAGATATGGCGTCACCGAGGAGGCCTCATTCGGCAACGCGCGAAAAATCGCAGCCTACACCGGGCCGACGCTCGTCATTCACGCGGAACACGATCACATCATCCCTTATGAAGACGGTTTAACGCTGTACTCCATGTGCGGATCGACGAACAAACGCATGCTGGAAATCAAGGGGGCCGATCACAATACCGTTTTTCAATACGGGCTCAAGGATTACATGGAGGCGGTGGCACGCCTTGCAACGGACGCCGCGAAGGTCTAGCGTATCGCATTCCGGGCCAGGCGTCTCGGTCCGTGCTCCCGGGTGGAAACCCCGCACCTCCCGGTAAAGAAAATGATTGACGCTTCCCCGTTTCCGGATTGTCATTTGTAACCGCACCCCCGCGGGGAGAAGGCGGCGTTTTCGCGGTGCCAGATGACAACGGAAAGCTGAATCCTGCATGGAACTCATTATACACGGAATTAAAGAGGCGTTCCGCCTTATCGTCACGTTCGATACCGAGGTGATGCGGGTTACGCTCCTCTCGCTTCAGATCTCCGGGAGCGCGACGCTTATCAGCCTGGTGATAGGCGTGAGCGCCGGAACGGCCGTTGCGCTGTCGGAATTCCCCGGCAAACGACTCGTCGCCAGCGTAATCAACACCGGCATGGGGCTTCCCCCGGTTGTCGTGGGCCTTTTTGTAACGATTTTCATCTGGCGTAACGGACCGCTGGGATTTCTGGGCATATTGTACACGCCGGCGGCGATGGTACTGGCGCAGTCGATTATCGCCATTCCCATCGTGACGGGAATAAGCTTCGCGGCTATCCAGAGCCTTCCGGATAAATTGCGTCTTCAGATACTGGCGCTTGGCGCCACCCGGATACAGATGATCCGGATGCTCATGAGAGAGGCCAGGCTTCCGCTCCTGGCGGCGGTGATGGCCGGTTTCGGCGGCGTCATATCGGAAATCGGGGCGTCGATCATGGTGGGCGGCAACATAAAGGGTTACACCCGCGTGCTGACCACCGCCACCGTGATGGAAACCAGCCGCGGCAATTTCGACATCGCCATCGCCCTGGGAATCATCCTGCTCGTGCTCACGTTCGTGATCAACTACATCCTTACCTCCATACAGCAGAAGGGCGGGCGGTGAAGACGCGCGAAACCCCGGTGCTCGAAGTGCGCGACCTTCGCGTGGTGCGCGGCGGAACCACGATCCTCGACGTGCCGGAGTTTTCACTCGCCGCCGGCGAGGTGGTCGCGGTGATAGGGCCGAACGGTGCCGGGAAGACCACCCTGCTGTCGGCGGTCCTGGGTCTGCAGAAAACCTCCGGGGATGGCATGGTGGCGCGGGACGGTCTGAGATTTCCGGGTACGCCGCCCCATCTGTATCGTCGCGGTTTCTCGATGGTATTCCAGGACTCTTTGCTTTTCAACACCACCGTATACGAAAACGTGGCCTCGGGCCTCAGAATCCGAGGCATTTCCCGGCGTGAAATCGGGCGAATCGTAACTGAACAGCTCGAACGCTTCGGCGTGGCCGCGTTGAGCGGCAGGAAAGCCCGTTCGCTCTCCGGAGGTGAGGCGCAGCGCGTCAGCCTCGCACGGGCCTTCGCGACCTCACCCGAGATCCTGCTGCTCGACGAACCCTTCGCCTCGCTCGATACACCCGCGCGCGAGTCCATCCTCGACGATCTCGAGAAGGCCTTATCCGGCTCGCGTACCGCGGTGCTGCTCGTCACCCATGACCGCGTCGAGGCGCTGCGCCTCGCGGATTCCATAACCGTGCTCGAAAAGGGCAGGATACTGCAGAAGGGTGAAATCATCGACGTGCTTCGCCGGCCCGCGAGCGAGTTCGTGGCGTCGTTCGCCGGTACCGAAACCGTCGTCGCGGGAAGGGTCGTGCGCAGCGGCGGAGGAGTGGTCGTGGCTTCGGCATCGGGGGTGGAAATCGAAGCGGCGGGAGAGGCGTACAGGGGGCAGAGGGTCGCGCTCTGTATCAGGCCGGAGAACATCGTCATTTCAACGGGCGGCCGGACAAGGACGAGCGCGCGTAACGCCTTCACCGGGCGCGTCGCGCGCCTGCTTCCCATGGCGCATTATTACAAGGCGGTAATCGACTGCGGCTTTCCCCTTGTGGCGTTTATAACCCATCAATCCATGGAAGAGATGGGACTGCGTGAAGGCGGACGCGTTCATGCCTCGTTCAAGGCGACCTCGGTGCATATGATCAAAAAAGAGCACTGACGGCATGATCGATCTCCACACACATACGAGCGCTTCGGATGGCCTGCTTCCCCCCGCGCGGCTGGTCGAGCTCGCCGCCCGGTTCGGCGTGCGGGTCCTCGCCGTCACCGACCACGACACCGTTGGAGGGATCGACGAGGCGATTGAAAGCGCGAAAGGTCTTCCCCTGAGGATAATACCCGGAATCGAGTTCAGCGTTGACTTTCCCCGCGGCTCCTTCCACCTGGTCGGGCTGTATATCGATCATGCCGATGAGGAGCTGGGGAAGGCGCTCGCCCGGCTCAAGGGCATACGCGACGGCAGGGGCGAGCGGATAATAGCCGAATTGAAGAAAGCCGGGGTCGACATTCCGCTGCATGAAGTGATCGCCGAGGCCTCGGGCGGCTCTCTCGGCAAACCGCACTTCGCCCGCGTAATGGTCCGCCACGGCTACGCGAGGAGCATCGAGGAGGTCTTCGAGCGGTATCTGGTCGGCGGCAGACCCGGCGACGTGCCGAAAGAAAAGATAACGCCGGCGGAGGCCATACGGCTGGTCCGCGCCGCGGGCGGCATACCGGTTCTCGCGCATCCCTCGTCGCTTGAAATGCCGTCGGTCGAGGCGTTCGAGCATCTGCTGGATGAACTCGTGTCGATGGGCCTGATGGGAGTGGAGGCGTATGCCTCCCTGCATACGGCGGAGGAGGTGCCGCGCTACGAGTCCATCGCGCGGGGCAGGGGGCTTCTGGTCTCCGGGGGCAGCGACTTCCACGGGGATCGCGCGGAGCGCCCGGGCTGGTACGCGGATAACACGCCGATACCGAAGGGACTCATCGACGAAATCGACCGCCATCGGGGCGTTTGATTACGGGGACTATCGCGCGGGAACGAAACACGTCGTTTCCTGCCCGGGAGAACCCCCTCACGCGCGCCCTGTTGTCCGCTACGGATAGAACGGCAGCACCGCCAGCCCCGCCGTTTCCTCGAATCCGAGCATGAGGTTGGCGTTCTGTACGGCGTTCCCCGACTGCCCCTTGATTAAATTGTCGATCACCGAGGTGATGAAAAGCTTTCCGGTGCGCTCGTCCACCATCGTGCGGACCTCGCAGCGGTTGGATCCTCGAACGTCGGTTGTATTGGGCGAACTGTCGGTGATAAAGACGAACGGCTTCCCCTTGTAATACTCGCGGTATGTTGCCTGGACGTCCGCCGTGGAGAGGCCTCTGGCGCAGTCCGCGTAAATGGTCGTCAGGATGCCGCGGTTGAGCGGTACGATCTGCGGCACGAAGAGGATGTGGTGCCGGCCGCCGCCTCGCGCGTTGAGCACGTTTTCCACCTCGACGATGTGCTGGTGGCGTCCCTCGCGGTAGGTGTTGACGTTTTCGTAGCGCTGGGGATAGAAGTTCGACTCGCCCGGATTCTTGCCCGCGCCGGAGACACCGGTCTTTCCGTCGCATACGATCGACGCACCCTCGATCAGGCCTTTTTCAACGGCCGGGAGCAGTCCCAGGATCATCGACACTGCGAAGCATCCCGGATTCCCGACGATCCGGGCGTTCTTTATTTTATTCGCGTTGATCTCCGGAAGCCCGTATACCGCCTCGGGCAGCGCCTCGGCGGCGAGATGGGCGGTTTCCATCCCCTTGTTCGCCGCGTACACGGCGTAGTCGCTTTCGCTGCCGAACCGAAAGTCCCCGCTGAAGTCGATGACCGGAATTTTATGGCGGTGGAACTCCTTTATGAGCGTCATTCCCGCCCTGTCCGGTGTGGAAAAAAACGCGATATCGACCTCGTTGTAATCTATGTTTTCGGGGGCCTCGACGAGCATGTCGCAGTAACCCTTGAGGTGAGGGAACACCTTGCTGACGGGGACGCCGGCGTCCTTGCGAGCGACGAGCTGTTTGATCCTGATTCCGGGATGACGGAGGAGTATCTCGATGAGCCCGAGCCCCCCGAAACCGGTTGCTCCCACTATCAGCGCTTTTTTCATTGTTGTCTCTCCATCCGGTAATGGGCGCCAGCGTAGCGGAACGGCTCTGATTTGTAAATAATTATCCTGCGCGGAATGACGGTGGGATTCCCGGCCGCCGGTGTGGGGCCGGGGCGACGGTTCGCCTATTTATAGACGGTACCCGTGGAGGCAACCGCCTTCTGCACGCCGGCATCGTCAGGATACAGCATAATGATGTTGGTGAGCTCCGCGTCCCGCTGTTCGGCCGTCCGGCCGAGGGCATCGACGAGCTCCTTCAATTCCAGGGGAAGGGACTCGGGGTTTTGAAGTTCCGGATACTTCTTCTCGAGCTCCTCGTAACGGGGCCTGAGCTTTTTCATCTCGGCGCCGAGCGTGGTGATCGCACCGGCGGCCTCTTTCGGGGTCCGTGCCTGCCCGGCGTTCGCGATAAAGCGTTCGCGCGCTTCAATCATATCTTCCATAACATTCTTGATGTCGGCGTACTTGCCCGTACCGCAGCCGCCGGGGAGTACAAGCGCAGCGATGAAGAGCATACCCGCGATTTTTCGATACATACGGCCCCTCCGTGGTGGTTTCTGGGTCGTGTATACACGCAAAGAGAAGCCTTGTCAAACAGAAATGGCCTCAGTACCGCTGGCCGGTGAAGCGGACGGCCCTGGGAAGCGTAACGGGTCCGTTCGTGACGGTAAATGTCGCCGGGAGATAGATATAGAAGGGGTTGATTCCCAGGCGGGTGTAATAATACCCGAGATACTCTCCGCTGTCAGGCCCGCCGTTTGCGGGATTGTTGTCGAGTATGGCGAGCAGGTAGATGTCACCCAGTTCGAACGGGTCGCCCGAGATCGTGCTTCCCGTGTCCGGGTCGCAGTAAAGCGCGGGAAATATTTTCATCGTGTGTTCCGAGGTGAAATCGAGCGGCAGGTTCACCATCCCCACAATGTAGTTCATGTCTGCGATCTGCATCTGCAACAGATCGAGACCGTTTTTATGGACGGCCACCAGGATCGCCCGGTTGGCGTCGCCGTAATCGGGGAGGCCGCCGGGATCCAGCATAAAGGAAACCGAGGCGCCGTGGTCGAAAATCTTTCGTTTGAGAGCGAAGCTCCAGTTATCGCCGCCGGGCCGGATCGTCGTCTCTCCCGGCTGCAGCGCGACCGTGTTCCTCAACTCGTCATTGTTCTGATAAAAACCGGCATAATCACCGGCGGTGGGTCCGGGAAAACCCGCGACATAGTCCCGGTCCCAGAGCACAAGCAGCATCACCTCATCGCCCGGCGAAAGGCCGGTTGCCGACAGGTCCAGGTCGAACGAACTCTCCCCGCGCGGCAGCCGGCGAAAGTACCGGATCGCGGAGAGCGGATCGTCGAATATGGCGTTAGGATCGTTCGATTCAGCCACGATGACGAATACGGGCGGCGCATCGGCGTCGTAGCCGGCGGGGGCTTCGAAGCTTCCCGCGATTGACACCGCCTGACCCGAGGGGGCCGGTATCCGCAGCCGCTCGACTATATCGAGACCCGTGCGCCTGCCGGGTTCGATCGTGATCAGCGTGGGCAATCCGGACGGATCTTCCGAGTAATAGCCGATTCCGTCGCCGGCATCGGGAAGGCCGTTGCCGTTGCGGTCAAAAAGAGCCAGCAGGTAAACGCCGGAAACGGGAACGTCGAAACCGTATGGCAGTATCTTCATGGAATAGTCCGACGTGAGCTCCCCGCTTCCGATGCGGCGGTAGCCGATAACGGCATTGAAATCGAGCGAGGAGAAGTCGAACGAATCGATATCGCCCGCATACGCGATGAGCACGCAGTCGGAGGGACCGTTCGCCGCGAGCGTGCCGGACACCGTCGCCTCGAAATCGTAGACGCGCCGGTTGATGGTGATGTCTATGTCGTCATTCGGTCCCTCGAGAAGGCGGTATCCCATGGTGAAGCGGGCGCCGTCTACGTAGAGCCCGACGAAATCGCCCTCGGTCGGATAGGGGACTCCTCCGCGATAGTCGGAATCGGCGAAGGCGATTATCGAGATCTCGTCGCCCGGGCGGAGGGAAGACTGCGAGAGGTCAATGCTGAAGCTTCCGTCATTCCCGTCGACGTTTATCAGCTCAACGATGGCTGAGAGCGGATCGCGCTCGATTTCGGCGAGGTCGGTTGTATTGGCGAGGGCGATGAAAAACGGCCCCGTCATGTTCCCGGGGTCGCTCCGGACGGACCCGGACAGGGAGAGTCTTGAATCGTCGTCAGCGCCGCACGAGGCGAGTGAAAGCATGGCTAGGAGCAGTGCCGGAACGATCGTCTCAGAACGCATGGCGCACCCTTGCCGTGACGATGTCGTTGTCGTCGTAAAAGCTGAAGATGGAACGCTCGTTGCCGCTTTCCGCCGAAATCGAGGCGTACGCGATCTCCATGCTCAGCCCGTTCTGAAAGTCCCAGCCGAGCGTCGGCCACAGAACCATGGCCCCGGTGCGCGCGTCCCACAGCAGCGTAAACGCCGTCTTCATTCTTCCGCCGAGAAATTCATCCTGGATACGGACGGCAAGTACGTCGGTGATAAGCGGCGGCATGATATCATCGTCGAAGTAACGCGACTGGTTCCATTCAACGGTCAGGACCGTCTCGCCCTCGTGGCCTTCGAGCACGAGTCCGAGCGGAACGAAATAATTGAAGCCGGCGGAACAGGAAACGAAGTGCCCCGTCCGTACTTCGAAGGGGAAGCTCATATCCGGCGTATAGGGCTGGTCGACGACGCCCGCCTTATCGGGGGAATAGACCGCCTCGGCCTGCACCACGACGCGGTCGAAATTCATGGAAAAATCCACACCCGCCATGGTGATTACGTGGTACTCCGGGCGCACAAGGACGGTGACCGGTTCGTTCGGGGAGATGAGCGTGCGTATGGGCCGGAAGATCGGCTCGCGGTCGGGACCGCGGTAAAGGCTCGCGGCGAAATCGATACCCGCGAGGCTCGCGGCGTACCGTGCGC
>CAZVEG010000018.1:23382-33459 GCA_964625625.1 uncultured Leptospirales bacterium
GTCGTGACGGGAAGGCCCTCCGGTTCCTCGATGTTGACGGGGAGTGGCCCCTCGCGGTACCGGATCTCCCAGAAATTACCCTCCGGCGCGAGCAGCATGGGCACGTGCACCGGCACCACCACGAGCTCGAGCGTGCCCTCGCCGAGGAAGAACATTCCGCTGAGAGAGGGGACACCCATCTTCAATTCGTCGTCCGCGCGGAAGAGCACTTCCCTGAGATCGAAGGGATTGAAATAGGAGCTTGGATTGAACACGTCGGCGGTTCCCCATCCGTAGATCTGGTTTCCGGCGCGCACGCGCGTATTGCCGATTTTCATGTTGATGAAAAGCTCTCGAAAGGCGATCTCGGTGTTCCTGCCGGCGAACGACAGGTTGCGTCGCATGCCGGGCGCTTCCGCATAACTATATTCGCCGTCCAGGGAAGACGACGCAAGGCCGGCGCTGCCGTAAATGTTTCCGCTCGCCCTGAGATTCAGATCGTCGGGGCCGTATCGGATGTCGAAATTCAACCGGAGCTCGTGCTTTTTAACCGCGTCGGACGCTTCCTGGTCGGCGATGGCATGGACGAGTGTCCTGAATTCGGCGAAGCCTTTATACTCCATCGGCGCACCGTGGTCCTCGACAGGGGTGGTTTCGCCGTTTCCGGGCGGTTCCTCTTCGGGAACTCCTTCCGGTTCGGCCGTAGCGGCGAAAAGGATGGCCGGTGCGGGCGGGTACGCGAAAGGTGAAAGAAAGACCAATCCCGTGGCTACCAGGGCCGAAGTGGCCCGGAGGTGCCGCCGGGATTTCCTTCGATATCGGCGAGCTTTCACCGGCGGATCCCCGTGAGTATGAACCCGGACAGCATGGCCGCCACCTCCTCGTCGCTGTACCGGTCGATCCTGAGCGAGGGCAGTATGTGTGAGCTCGCGAAAAACGACATCGAGGAGATGATGAACAGCTTGATGAAAAACTCGTAATCCAGGTCCTTGAGCTTTCCGGTGCGGCTCTTGCTTTCCAGTTGTCGTGCGAAGACCTCTTTCCCCGTGGAGATGAAATAGCGCATCATCCTGTCGGTGTGCCTGCCCTCGAATTCGCTGAGGTCGATGAACATGAGCTTGAAGAGGTCGCGGTTGGAATCGACCGACTTTTTTACGGCGAGTATGAGCCTGTCGATATTGAAGGGAAAATCCTCGGTGATTTCCCGGAAGGTTCCCGACAGGGTTTCGATGATGGTTTTCGGATCGAGCAGCTCGTCGAAGAGCTCATCCTTGTTGCGGAAGTGATTGTAGATGTTGCCGAGCGATACGCCGGCCTTCTCGGCGATCTGCCGCAGACCCGTGGCGGAGAAGCCCTGCCGCGAGAAGAGTACCCGGGCGGAGTTTACGATCTTTTCCCTGCGTGTCATGCCATCACCTCAAAATGAACAAACGTTCGTTCATTCATAATATACGTCGATAATCGCCGGATGTCAATAAAATGATGAATTTTTCCGGTATTCCTCCGATTCTCCTTGACAAAGAGGTGGGCCCGCCATTGCTATTCATCTTACGCGAATGTGTGAAAATTAAACACTATACAGAGACTGTTGTTTTACCGAACGCACCCGAGGGGGGTCTTTCCGGAAAAGGAGAGGCCCTCTCGCTGCAACCCGGTTTTGCGGCAACCGAACAATGGTGTTGATATAGAAGAGAGGAGGTCAGCCGATGAAAAAGTACAATGTGGTGATTCTCGGGGCGACCGGCGCCGTGGGTATCGAGTTTCGCAAGATCCTGCTCGAGCGTAAATTCCCCATCGACAAGATACGCTTCCTCGGGTCGTCGACCGTGGGCAGGCAGATCGATTTCGGCGGGCGCACGGTCACGGTCGAGGCGGTCGGCGACGATTCCTTCAAGGGATATGATATAGGCCTGTTCTCGGCGGGAGCCTCGATCAGCAAGCAGGTGGCGCGGGGGGCCGCGGAATCGGGCTGCGTGGTTATCGACAACAGCTCGGCCTGGCGTATGGAGCCGGATGTTCCGCTGGTCGTACCTGAGGTAAACCCGGACGACGTGGACTGGAACAAGGGGATCATCGCCAATCCAAACTGCTCGACGATACAGATGGTCGTGGCGCTCAAGCCCCTCCATGACTATGCAAAAATCAGGCGAATCGTGGTGAGCACCTACCAGGCCGTTTCGGGAACGGGACTCAAGGCCATCGAGGAGCTCGGCATACAGGTGAAGGACATAGTACAGGAACGGCCGATTTCACAGCGGAAGGTGTACGCCCATCAGATCGCGTTCAACGCGCTTCCGCACATCGACGTGTTCCTGCCGAACGGCTATACCAAGGAAGAGATGAAGATGGTCAACGAGACCCGGAAGATCATGGGGGACGACTCGATCGGGGTGACGGCCACCACCGTCCGCGTTCCGGTTTATCACGGCCATTCCGAGAGCGTTAACATCGAGACTGAAAAAAAGGTATCGGCCGAAAAGGTGCGCGAGCTTCTGAAAGGCGCGCCCGGGGTGATCGTGGAAGACGATCCCGCGCGGAACATCTATCCGCTCGCCATCAACGCGGCCGGCAGGGACGAGGTGTTCGTCGGAAGGATCCGCGAGGACGAATCAATCCCCAACGGCATCAATATGTGGGTCGTTTCGGACAACATCCGCAAGGGTGCCGCGCTCAACGCCGTGCAGATAGCCGAACTGCTCATAAAAAAGGGAATGGTAAAATAGAAGCCCGGGGTTTCAATCCGCTTCCGGGTATCGCTGGCGTATGGAGCGGATAAAATCGAGGTTTTCGAAAAAGACGTCAATAAGCTCCGGGTCGAACTTCCGGCCCGAGAGCTTTTTTATCTCTTCCAGCACCGAATCCTCCTCCCATGCCTCCTTGTATACGCGGCGCGACGAGAGCGCGTCGTATACGTCGGCGAGCGCGACGATTCGACCGTAGATGGGTATCTCCTCGCCTTTGAGCGGTTCGGGCTTTTCCTCCCCGTGTGCGTCGATCGGCTCACAGGTGTTTCCGTCCACGCGTCCGGGATAGCCCGTGCCGTCCCAGTTTTCATGATGGGTGAGGGCGACGATCGCGGCGACCTCGTCGAACTCGGACTGCCGTTCGCGGAACAGGCGCGCTCCGAGGTAGGTGTGCCGCTTCATGATCTCGTATTCATCGTCGGTGAACTTCGCCGGCTTTTTCAGGATGAGATCCGAAATGGCGACCTTGCCAACGTCGTGCAGCATGGCCGCCATCCTTAATATATCCCTGTTCCGGTCGATGGTCGCGCGCGGAACGCCGCGACGCTGGGCCCATCGCTCGTACAGCTCGACCGAATAGGAGGCCACACGGTTGACGTGGGCGCCCGTTTCCTTGGGGTCGCGAAGCTCCGCCATGCTGATCATTCGCAGAAGCAGCGTTCGGGTCATCTGCGCGCGCTGCAGCACCATGCTCGCTATTCCGGCGAAATGGAGAACGTAGGGCTCGAGGGCGCTGTCGAAAGGGATAAAGCCGCCCGAGTCGTCCATGGCGTTGATGATCTGCAGAACGCCGACGATATCGTCGCGGCTGGTCTTGAGGGGAACGGTCAAAACCGAGGTCGTCCTGTACTGCGAAAGCTTGTCATATGTCGAATCGAAACGGTAGGAGGCCTCCGCCGGGATGTTATAGACGTCGGGCGTGTTGAGGATCTCTCCGGTCGAGGCGACATAGCCCGACAGGGATTTCCGGTTGATGGGCAGCCTGAATGTCGTGTATATCAGCTTCTGGCCCTCGGGGAGCTTTTTCTGGAGCGTATCGTTCTGGGAATGGCTGAAAACGAGGTGTTCCCCGTCGCGTATGTAGATCGATCCGGCGTCGGCATTAACGACCTTTCTCGCCTCGGAGAGAATCCTTTCGAGCAGAATGTCGAGGTCCTGGATGTCGTTGAGATCCGAGCCGATACGAATGATATCGCGCAGCCTGCTGGCGTCTTTGTTCATTTTACCCCTGTACGAATACTTTCTCTCCCTTCATTATCGGTGTATTTAAGAATGAAAATAAGCAGGCACGGAGCAAAAATCAAGGTGAAACGCGCCCGGGGCATATTTAAATGAATTTTTTCGGTGATGGATACGAAAATAATACTATACCGCAAAACGGCTGTTTGATATAGTATTCATGGCCTGTGCGGCGGCCTAAACCCGAGGGCGCTCTATGAGGTTTCATGAAGCTCGCATTATGCTACTTTGACACCGCCGTCTCCAGGATGTTCGTGGAGAAGACCGACGAAAAAGGGGAAAAGACGGTCGTACTTTCTTCCCCGTATAATTTCGTCTATCGCGATGAAATCGTCGCCAAGGTGATCAATGTGGATGACCCCGCCGACGCCGAGCTTGAGATCGACAAGGGATATTCGTTCCACGTTGTCGAGAAGAATCCCTCGTTCAAACCGGGAGACGGAATTTATCACGACCAGTTCTCATCGACCTACAAGGCGGCGGATTACGGCTTCGTCATCCTCGACAGGAATACCCAGAAACTGCGACTCATCACCCCGATACAGATTTCGAAAGACAAGGTAAAGGCGTTCTACGTCATTTTTCCCACGAAGTTCATGAAGCTACCGTCGTATGTCGACATTGAAAAAACGCTGCAGCAGAAAAAGATACTCGCCATTCTCGACAGGGAATCGATAGAGGACCAGCTCTCAAAGATCGATCTCGGAGAGCCGAAAGTAAGCCGCGTGCTTGTCGCCCGGGGGAAAGAGCCGGTGACGGGATACGACGAGTATTTCATACCCCTGCTCAAGCTCGAAAAGAAGGCCGGCAAGTTTCTCGAGGACGGGCGCATCGATTTCAAGGAGGTCGATTCGATCATCGAGATAAAGCGCGGGCAGGAAGTTTTAAAGAAGATTCCGGGAGTGAAGCCCGAGGACGGCATGGACATTTACGGCGAGAAAGTGGACGCCGGTTTCGAGGTCAAGGAGGGATTCAACAAGGGCGATCATGTCGTGGAATCGATGGGCGACGGCACGGTGTTCGTGTCGGACATCGACGGCTGCCTCAACGTTGAGGGCAAGAAGATATCGGTTTCGCCGTTCGCGATCATAAAAGGGAATGTCGATTACGACTCGGGCAACATCGATTTCAACGGCTCGGTGCACGTGCTCGGTTCGGTGCTGCCGGGCTTTTCGGTGAAGGCGCGCGGCGACATCATCGTCGACAAGAACGTGGACGACGCCTACATCGAGGCAGAGGGCGACGTTACGATCAAGCACGGTATTTCCGGCAAGGGAGCCATGAAGATCGTCGCCGGCGGCAGGGTTCGCTCGAAATATATCCTGAATTCGACGGTTGAGGCCGTAAAGGACATCGAAGTGGAGGACTCCATAATCAACAGCAAGGTGTTCTCGAACGACCGCATATCGGTCACCGCGCGAAACGGCAAGATCATAGGCGGCGAGATCATCGCACGCCACGAGATAGTGGTGAATGTGGCCGGGGTGCCCAAGGAGAACATCACCAAGCTTACCGTTGGAGAAAGCCTCTTCGTGGAGAGGGAGCTCATTGAAATTCGCAGGGAAATCGACTCGGTCAAGCTGGTGGTGCAGGAGATTATGCGCAGGATAAAGGCCAGTTTCGGCGAGGGGCTCTTCGAGGACCCCAAGAAGTTCCTCTCGATCCTGCCTCCAGTCAAGAAGAAGAACTGCCTGCTCATGCTCCAGGAGCTAACCGCGCATAACAAGGAACTCGGCGAAATCAACAACAGACGCCTGGAGGCCGAGGCCAAACTCAAGCTCGAGCGCGACCCGGTGGTAATCATCACCGAGGAGGTGTTCCCCGGCACGGTGATCAGCATTAAAAAACGAAAGCGCAGAATCGAGGAGAAACTGGTGAACGTCAAGTTTTACGAGGATCCCTCGGACAAGGAAATACACTATACCGCTGCCATCTGATTGCCTTCCAGAGATCAATCCGGACAGTATCACCCTGCACTCATAAAATCGAACCTCGTTCTCCGATGATTGAAGCAAGCGCCCGGGTTCCGGCGCGGGAAGCTTTTTTGAGCACAAAAGCCCGCAGTTCACCGGCCATCGCTGAAGCCGATCCCGCACGTGGTTGTCGCTGTTCGAGCGGATATCCCGGCGAATCGGTCATCATCTCACTGTCTCCGTCGCCGATGAATTTAATTTGACAAAACCGCGCTCTCATATAAGACGGAGCGCAATCATCCTTTTTTCTGGAGGTCGCCATGGGAATGCCTGGCATTTGGGAACTGGTCATAATCTTCCTGATCGTGCTGCTCGTCTTCGGCGCCGGTAAAATACCGAAAATCGCCAAGGACGTGGGCAGTGGCATACGTGAATTCAAGAAGTCGATCACCGGCGAGAACGAAAGCGAAGACAAGAAAAAGTAGACGTGATGCTGAATCATCGCGAGTATCTCGATAAAGCCTTGCAGCGCGCTGCGCGGGCCGAACCCCTGTCCGGTGATTCGGTCGAATTCTTCCGGTCCATCTATGCATACCAGGCCGAACGCCTCGAGGCGTACGCGGGCCTTGCGTTCGACGGAGACCGGATTCGCCGTGGTGAAATGCCGGTTGTCAACGCCGAAGCCTTTTCGATCGCAACCGGGGAATACGAACTTCTCAGGGAAGGCATTGATGCCCTGCTTTCAATTCTGTCCGGGCATCACAGGGGTATGAACTTCGACCGACTGCGGGAATCCTTGTCCGGAGGTATCGATCCGATGAACCGGGCCGCCCGGGCGCTCCTCGGGCGGGATTTCGATGTCCTGTCCGCGCAGTCGCAGGTCTGCGGCCTCGGCGTGGAAGAGTATATCTTCATCCTGGTCAACTGGCTCAAGCCTTTCTTCGCGGTGCTGGCCGAAAAATACGGCGCGGACGTACGGCAGGATGAATGGATGGAGCCACGCTGCCCGGTATGCGGCTTTTATCCGGACATGGCCAAGATCGTCGGCGCCAAAGACGGAAGGCGCTTTCTGCACTGCGCGTTGTGCGAGTATGAATGGCATTTTAAACGCATCGCGTGCCCGGTATGCGACAATGAAGACACGGAAAAACTCGGTTATTTCGCCGTTGAGGGTGAAACGGCTTACCGGGTGGATTACTGTGATAAATGCAGGGGATATATTAAAACGGTCCAGCTCGGCAAGTTCAGTGAACCGGATAACTGCGATCTGACCGTCGAGAATATTCTCACCACGGACCTGGACGCGGCCGCGATGAAAAAGGGCTATGCGAGGCCGTAATTTTTTTTGCGCTACCGGTAACATGAATATTATATTTGTACCATGCAACATATACGGAGAATACGGGACCGGCTACCGTGCGGGGGGTCCGCTCAATAGCGGAGGTAAACCGCGCCCGGAACCCATAATTGAGAAACATCGCGCGTGACGCTTGTCCGTGCCGAACACGGTGAATGGATGCATGATCGAATAGATATAAGTAACCTCCTCATGGCCGTTATTTTCAGCGGTCTCGGGATCGCGGTTCCCGTCCTTTTTCACGCGCTCGGGCTCGGTTCCATGTTTCTTCCCATGTATCTGCCGCTCGCCATCGGCGCGTTCTTGCTGAGCCGGGTCAACGCGCTGATTGCCGGTTTTTTCACGCCGCTCATTTCCGCGCTGTTGACCGGTATGCCCCCGTTCTATCCTCCGGTTGCGTTTATCATGATGTTGCAGCTTGCCGTTTTCTGTTTCGCCATCTCCCTGATGACGCACCGCTTCAAACTCGGCGTGGTCGTCTCGCTGGCGGTGGCCGTCCTCCTCGATCGTTTATTGCTGATCGCGCTGTTTTATCTGGTATATCCGCTCTTTTCAATCGATTCGCGTATAATAACGCTGTATGATCTGCTGAAGTCGCTGCCCGGAATCGCCCTCCTGTTTATCGTGGTACCACTGGCGGTTCCGCGGTGCGTCAGGATATTGCGGAAGAATTCACTGCACCTCTTCGAGCACCGGCATGGTGGGAATCATGAGCACTGACGCGCGACATGAAAAGGCCGAATATTTCCACGGGCTTGCCCACGGCTGGGACGAGAAGGTGGGCAACAACGCGGGCCGGCGGGAGAAGCTGAAAAGCGTTTTTGAAATGATAATGATCCGCGACGGAGACAGGGTGCTCGACGTGGGATGCGGTTCGGGAGTGCTTTTCAGCTTCGTCGAGCGGAAAACGGGACCCGGCGGCACAATCGTCGCCATCGATCCGGCCGCGGGCATGATCGAGCGGGCGAAGGAGCTTCATCGAGATCTCGGCAATATCGAATACAGGGTGGGTTTCGTCGAGGATGCCGGGTTTCAGGACGGGGAATTCGACGTGGCGCTGTGCTACGCGGTTCTTCCGCACATTGACGACATCCCACGATCACTGCGTGTGCTTCACCGGGCGCTCGCACCCGGAGGGAGGCTCTATATTTTCCACCCGGACGATACGCGCACGCTCAACGAGTTCCATTCGGGCCTGAACGCGCCGGTCAAAAATGACGTTCTGCCTGCCGAGGAGGATCTGCGCGCGCTCCTGTCGGATGCGGGCTTTGAAGTGCTGCGTTATCTCGATGAACCCGGTCTTAATTTTGTAGAGTGCGTTAAATGATCGCGTTTGTCAAAATCGCGCTCATCCTCGTCGTACTGGTTTGTCTTTCCGTCTTTCCAATTTCAATCCCGGTGATTCTGGCGGCGCTTCTGCTGTTTGCGCTTATCGTCCATGCTTCGAGCGTGCGGCCGTCGGAGATAGTGGCCAGAAACGCCCTGGTGGGGTTGTTCGCCGTTTTCTTTATGGGAATGGCCGCGCTTTCGGCCCTGCTTCGCGGCGATATGCCGTCCATGCAGGTTGCCGAGCTGGGCGGGCGAATCGTCCTTGTCTTCAACGCGGTGTATCTGGGGGGGCGGTGGCTCGGCACCGCCGGGGTCATGAGGCTTGTCGATTCGCTTCCATCGGAACGCCTCAGGTTGTTCCTGCTCCTGATCGTTAAACAGGCCCATTCATTTCCGGTCATCAATCGAACGGTCATCGATCAGCTCAGGTCGCGTCTCGATATGACGAAGCGTGACAGGCTTCTGATCGCGCGCTTTTATGTTCAGAACATGATATATGGAGAGCTTCGCTCGTACCGGCACCTGCAGGCCGCCCTGTACACGCGGCTTCCGGAACGCCTGGTGATTTATCATCGCCCGACGGTTTTCAGGGTGACGGACGCGCTGGTAACGGGCGCGGTCCTCCTGTGCGTCGCGGCCGCGTTCATGTCGCGGTGGGGCGGGATTTGACGGGAGCGGGTGCGGGAGAACCATGAGAAAGGCCCTGGTTGTGCGAGACCTTACGTACCGCTATCCCGATGGGCGGATGGCGCTCGACGGCGTCGATCTCGAGCTGGATGAGGACATGCGGGTCTGCCTCGCCGGTAAAAACGGCAGCGGCAAGACCACGCTCTTTCTGAATATTGACGGTCTGCTCGACGGTGAAGGTTTCATATCGGTAATGGGGATTGAGCGGGAGGCGGGAACGATGACACGCATTCGGCGAAGCGTGGGATTCCTGTTCAGCCAGGTGGAGCACCAGTTCATCATGAACGACCTTTTGAACGATGTCATGCTGGGCGTCGGCGAGGAGGCCACGGACATCGCGACCAGAAAAGACATCGCGATGGAATGGCTCGAACGCTTCGACCTTTCGCGCTACGCGGACAGGAACCCGCTCGACCTGTCGGCGGGCGAGATGAAGCGCGCCGCGCTCGCCGGGGTGCTCGCCCGCGGCCCGGAGCTTCTGCTCCTCGACGAGCCGCTCGGAGGGCTCGACCGCGAAAACGGCGAAAAGCTCGCGGCGATTCTCCGCTCGCTTCCCACCACCATGCTCATCGCGACACACCGCCGATTCATGGTGGAAGAGGTCGCCACGCACGTGGCGGTGATGGAGGAAGGGAGGATAATGGGTATTTATGAGAAGAAGAAGGCGTTGAAGATGAGGAACGTTCAGGATCTGTTGTTCTGATATGAAAACCTTCCACGGAAATAACAAAGGTGCCGTACCTCAATGGCACACCGGAATGTAACCCGGAAATGTAGAGTATAGTTTCCTGTTTTCCCGGAGCCGGTTCGCCCGGCATGGGGAACGGTT
>CAZVEG010000018.1:33559-39734 GCA_964625625.1 uncultured Leptospirales bacterium
TGAGGCTACAGCGTGACCGAAAGCCCTCCCATAACGGTAAAACCGGGCATCGGATAGTACCCACCACTGTAATAGGTCGAATAATCCTTGTCGGTTATATTGTTGAAGTTCACGAAGGCGCGGTAGCGCTCCATGAAGGTGTACGCGAGCTTGGCGTTGAGCACCAGGTAGTTCGAGAGATCGATGGTACCGGCCGCGTCGTGCCAGATGTCATACACGTATTCGGCGTCGAGCCCGGCGTAGATGCCGTAGCCGTCGAACGAAACGCCGCCGAGCAGCTTGTGCTTCGGTACGTAGGTAAGCTTGGCCTTGCGGTATTCGTTGTCGATGTAGGAGTATCCGGCGCGCAGACCCACCATGTTTATGATGGTGTACTTCGCCGTGACCTCTAGGCCGTTGTAATCGAACTCGTCAGCATTTCCCCAGGTTGTGCTGGTAGTTTTAATTATTTTATTATCCGCAATGATACGGTATCCCGTTACATCGAGGCTGAAATCTTTTATCGGGGTGAGCTCAATGCCGGCGTCGTACGACATGTAGACTTCGGGATCGAGGTCCTCGTTCGGTACCTCGGTCGGGAACATCTTAATGTAGAGCTGCCTGAGGTTCGGGAGGTTGAACCCTTTCGCGACGCTGCTGTGGATTTTAAAGTATTCCGTCGGGTTGACGATGAGCCCCCCCTGCCAGGCGGTAAAGCCGCCGAATTTGGAATCGTCGGTATAGCGCGCGCCACCGGAAAGCGTGACGGCGTCGAAAAAGCGCTGCTCGATGAGCCCGAAGACCGAGGCGTCGGTGAGGTACTTATCCTTTACATAATAGGTGTCGGTTACGAGATTTTTCGACGTGCCGCCCCATTTGCGCACGTCCATGCCGACCGTAACTTTATTGCCTTTAAAAAGCTTCGCCGATTCGACCATGCGCGCGCCGTAGAGCGTGTCGTCGTGCTCATAGGAATCGACATCATTGGGATACTGTTCCGCCTCATGGTGGCCGTTGTTATAGAAGACATGGATCATACCTTCGATCTTGTCATAGGTATTGAGCACATTCAGCGACGCGCCACGGCGGAGGATATCGAAATACTCCAGTGTATTGCTCGGTGCTCCATCCGGACCGGGATCGTGGATCTCCTGCTTCATCATGAAGGCGTTCACCCCTGCATACCAGTTCTTTCCGAGTTCGAAACCGAAACGGGCCGTGCCGTTGTGGTTCATGTATTCGGAGTCCACTTCCTTTCCGTTCGGCGCGGTCTGTTCGCGGTGGCCGTCGGTCCGCTGGAAGTTGTACGAGACCCCGTAATCGAAGATCCCCATCTTGCCCTGATGAATGATGTGATCGTCGGTTGAATTATAGCTCCCGTAAGAACCGGAAAGTTCCGTGCGATATCCGTCGTGTTCCTGGCGCTTCGTGATGATGTTCACCACGCCGCCGAGCGCCCCCGAGCCGTAGAGTACCGGCTGCGGGCCGTGCAAAACCTCGACACGGTCGATATTCTTCATCGCGAAGAGGTCGGCGATCGGATGGTTCATGATGGACGTGGTGGTGTCCAGTCCGTTGATGAGAAAGGGGACGCCGGTGGTGGGACCCCAGCCCGACTTGCCCACGCCGCGTATGGACATGACCGCCGCGCCGCTCGACGAGACGCCGAAACCCATCACCCGGTTGTTGCCGGTGTAGAAGCTCGGCACGTTCTGGTTGATGACGTTTATGAGGTCGGTCTTGGTGGAGTTTTTGACCTCTTTGTCGGTGATGATCGAGACCACGCCGGGCTGTTCCTTTTTGTCCCTGACGATGATCTCTTTGGATACGAAGACTTTTTCATCTCCGGTTTTGGCCTTTTCGGCCTCGCCTTCGGGTGTCGCCTCCTGCGCGTGCAGTGCTGTCGCGATGAAGAGCATAATGACCGCGAGTCTGATGTATTTCATTCGATGATGCCTCCGGAATTGTGGATGGCGTAGGCCGCGATATTCAGGAAGCCCGGGCTGACACAGCGGCCACGTGACGGTACGGCGGTGCATCAGCGTCCGGCATCCTGACAGGCCGGTATAATTATAGATAGCACGAAAGTATAAATAGTAGCACATGTCAATTAAAAAAAATATATTTATATACACGTAAAAATATGACACGCGTCAGGGAAAAAGTGGTTGTAACGCCGTCCCGGCGCATAGTATACACAATATCTTCATCGTGCCGCCGTGAAACGATATACCGGAAATGAGCAAAGCATTCATTAAAAATCTCGCAATCGACGATGTCGAGAGTCTCTTCCTTTCACTCGGGGAGAAAAGCTATCGCGCCAGGCAATTATTCAACTGGCTGTACGAGAAGAACGTTGAGTCTTTTCAAGAAATGACCAATTTCTCGAAGGAACTCAGGCAGGTGCTCGATGAACGCTACGAGCTCTCCGCGCTGGAGCTGGAGGACCGGCTGGTTTCGGCCCTTGACGGCACGGAGAAATACCTTTTCAGGACGCGCGACGGGCATTTTATCGAGTCGGTCCTCATCCGCAGGGACGGCACCGACGAGGGACGGCTCACCGTGTGCGTTTCGTCGCAGGTGGGCTGCCCGATGGGATGCGGCTTCTGCCAGACGGCGCGGATAGGCTTCAGGCGCAACCTCGTTCCGGCGGAGATCCTCGACCAGCTCTGCCATGTGCGGCGCCTGTCGGGACTGAGAAACAACAATGTCGTTTTCATGGGGATGGGCGAGCCCTTTCTCAATTACGAGAATGTCCTCGCGGCCGCCGACATCATGAACTACAGTTACGGCTTTCATCTTTCAGTGAGGAAGATCACCATCTCGACCTGCGGGATTCTGCCGGCCATCGAGCGCTTTATCGATGAGAAACGCCCGTACAACCTGGCCATATCGTTGAACGACGCCGATCCCGCGAAACGCGCCCGGTACATGCCGGTGGAGAAGAAATACCCGATCGAAACGGTGGCCGCCATGCTCGAGAAGAAGTTCCCCGTCTCGCGCAACCGGCTGACCCTGGAATACATAATGCGAAAGGATAACATCTCTTCGGAGGACGCGGGCCGCCTGAAAAAGATGTTCCGCCAGGGCTGGATAAAGCTCAACCTTATTCCGCTGAATCGTGGCGATCATGGGATGGAACTGCCTTCCGAAGCTGAAATCGAGCGCTTTCTCAAGGAGCTCGAGATAATGAACGTCCCCGTCTCGATCCGGAAGAGTTCGGGAAAGGATATTGACGGCGCGTGCGGCCAGCTTTCGGGCAGGCGCTATCACGAACCCGCCGCGTCCGACAGGCGCGGGCGGCGAGCGTAAACAAAAGCGGATACCGCGGGTGGTGAAATGAGACAATTTCTTGAAATGGCGGGCGATGTGCTGCGATGGATATTCGAGCACAAGAAGCTGGTTTTCATTTACATCCCCCTGCTCGTGATGGCGCTGCTCGCCGTCTACACCGGTATAGTCTACCTCGGCTGGCTCAACGACCGCGATAAGGCGCTCGACCGGCTTTTCAGGTACAAGAGGCTGATCGACCATACCGAGGAGCTCCGCGAGGGGTACGCGTACCGCTCGGCCGATATCGATCTCAAGGCGAAAGTGGTCGATATCCCGACCCGCATTTACGACCGCAACGACGAGATCATCGGCGAATTCTTCGAGCAGAAGCGCGAAATAGTCCCGTATTCGCATATCCCCAGGATGCTGGTAAACGCCGTGATGGCGAGCGAGGACAGGGATTTCTACCGCCACAGGGGCATAAGCTACCAGGGCATACTGCGCGCCTTCGCGGTGAACCTTGTACACCTGCGCGTTGTACAGGGCGGGAGCACCATCACGCAGCAGCTTGCCAAGGTTCTATTTACCGACATGGACCGCAACCTCAGGAGGAAAATATACGAGGCTTTCTGTGCCACGGAAATCGAAAAGCGCTACGACAAGCAGGACATTCTCTCGATGTATCTCAATCTCATTTACTTCGGCAACGGGGCCTACGGTGTGGAGTCCACGGCGAAAATGTTTTTCGGCGTTTCGGTGCGCGAGCTCAACGAAACGGAATGCGCCATGATCGTCGGGGTAATCTCAAACCCGTTGTATTATTCGCCCATATCGAATCTCAACAATTCAATCTCCAAAACCAGGCGGATAATGAAGTCGCTCGTGGACGCGGGATACATGAAACAGGATGCGGCCGACCTGCAGTTCCGGCGGTTCCTCGACAAATGGGACGTCGCCTTTGACGACGAGGGGAAAGCGACCTCCTCCCTCATCGGGAGCTTCATCATGAGTACCTATCGTGTGAATCGCGCGCCCATGTTCAACGAGCTCATCCGAAGGGAGCTGGCGGCGAAATTCGGAGAGGACGTCGTGAAGCGCGGAGGGCTCACGGTCTACACGACCATCGACGCGGTGAAGCAGGACATCGCCCAGAAGGCGCTGCAGGAGGGCGTACTGTCCCAGAGGGAATACCATCTGCGTCGCGCGGAGAAACTGAAGGGGACGAAAAGGGCCGAGGCCGAGCGGGAAAACGCCAGCAGCATCGAGGGGGCGCTCGTATCGCTCGATCCCTCGACGGGAGAGGTTCTGGCGCACGTCGGCGGCTACAGCTTCTCGAGCCAGAACCAGATGGACCACGTTACGCAGATACGCCGCCAGCCGGGTTCGTCGTTCAAGCCCATCGTGTATGCCGCGGCCATAGAGGCGCGCGACATCACTCCCTCGAGCATAATCATCGATGAAAAGACGGTCTTCGGGAAGGACTATGCGCCCCGGAATTACGACGGCAAGTACCTGGGGCCCGTTACGGCGCGCGACGCGCTCGCCAGATCCATCAATATAGTCGCCGTCAAGGTGATCGAAAAAACGGGCTACGGCACGGTCTTCCGCATTATCCGACAGGGGCTCGACCTGTCCGAAGGAGAGCTTTCCGAGCGGTTCATGAAAACCCCCTCGATCGCGCTCGGCGCTTACGAGCTTTCGCCGCTCGAAAACTGCACGCTCCACGCCCTCCTGGTGAACGGAGGTGACTTCATCCGCCCCTACGGTGTGCGCTATGTCAAG
The DNA here is from genome assembly GCA_964625625.1 of uncultured Leptospirales bacterium. GTDB lineage: Bacteria > Spirochaetota > UBA4802 > UBA4802 > UBA5368 > MVZN01. The sequence continues at coordinate 38,594 of CAZVEG010000018.1, forward strand.
GATTACAACGGGAACATTGTATGGAACAACGAGGAAGAGGTTCTGTCGGCGGTCAGGGAAAAACGCGAAAGGCTCGGGAAAATTATTGACCCCGCGGCCTGCGCGGTTACCGTGTCCATGCTGAAAGGAATTTTCGAGGAGGGGGGGACGGCGGAGCACGTGATGAAATCGCGCAGGTTCGCCTTCCCGGTCTCGGGCAAAACCGGTACGAGCTCAAACTACAGCGACGCGTGGTTCCTCGGTTACACTTCCGACATGGTGACGGCCGTATGGGTCGGCAACAGGAAGGGGGCCATCTCCATGGGTGAGGGACGGGCGGGCGGCGTTATTTCGGCCGGCATATGGGGCGCCTATGCCGCGGGTATATATCGCGAAACCAGGCCGGGAGACTTCGTCGTGCCTGAAGATGGATTGACCAGGCAGACCATCTGTCTCGATTCGGGTCTGGTACCGCACGAACCGGGATTGTGCCCCAGGGTCGCCGTTGACGAGTTGTTCATTTCCGGTACGGAACCGGGCGACTACTGCAAGCTTCATCCCAAACCGGCAGTCCCGGAGAAGCAATAAAGCTGGGGGAACGCAATATGATATCGGACCGGTCGTTCAGATTATGCATGCTCTTCCTCATCGCGCTGAACCTGTCATTTCAGTGGCCGGTGGACGGGGGAAGGATAACCTCGGTTTTCGGTGAATCGCGCGCCGATCATTTCCACGACGGAGTGGATATGGTCTCTCCGGACGGCAAAATATACCCGCTCGACGAGGGGGAGCTCGTCTATCTGTGGGACAGGTCGATGTTTCCGCTGGACGCGTATCCCGGAGGAGGCAACTACCGTGTGCTGAAGCACGGAGGGGATATTTATTCACTGTACCTCCACCTTCAGGACGGGCCCTCATACCGCGAGGCATACGGGAAGAGAGACCATCTCGGCACAATAGGAAATACCGGACGGTCGTATGGAACTCACCTGCATTTTTCGGCGCTCAACCGCGCCGAGAGGGTGTCCCTTAATCCGCTTAAAATGCTCCCCCCCCTCTCCGACCGGACCCCCCCGGTGGTCGGGGGCGTGTTTGTCCGCGTCGGTGACCGGTATTCCGTCGTTCGGGAGGGGGCTTCCATCCGGCTAACCCGCCAATACCC
>CAZVEG010000019.1:0-16258 GCA_964625625.1 uncultured Leptospirales bacterium
TGTCCACCACGTACGCGAAGGACACGAAGGGGTACTCCTCGACGAGCTCCTGCAGCAGCACCTCCTGTTTCTCCCGAATCATGGACTTGATTTCCGGGTTCTCCAGGAAGCGTTCGAGCAGCGAAAAGGCGTATTTCTTCTCGCGGAACTTGATTCGATCGAAGTCGGAGATGAAATAAACCGGCAGGTGCTTGCGCGCGAGCTTCTCGAGCTCCTCGTTCGACATAGAGGTCTCACGGCCCGCCTCGTACTGCTTCAGGATCTCCTTGTGCATCCCGACGACACCGGGATGTTTCTTGTCGATGGAGCCCTCGCCCGCAAGGCCGAGATGGCTGTTCAGCCATCGGGAGATTCCGGCCGTGCCGCTCTTGTCGGTGATGGCGATGGCGATCGGCCTTTTCAGAAGCTTCTCGGTGTTGAAGATGTTGTAGATTTCCTCGTTCTTGACGAGCCCGTCGACGTGAATGCCGGCGCGCGTAACGTTGAAATCGGCGCCGACGAAGGGGAAGTTCTCGGGAATCTTGAACCCGATCGACTCGAAATAATGCGCCATGTCGGTGATCGCGGTCAGGTCGATGCCCTCGTCGTCACCCGTAAGTGAGAGGTACTCGACCACCATCGCCTCCAGCGGCGTGTTGCCGGTGCGCTCTCCGAAGCCCAAAAGCGTCGTGTTGACGGTCTCGCAGCCGTACATCCAGGCATAGGTCGCGTTGGTGAAACCGCGGTGGAAGTCGTTATGACCGTGCCACTCCAGGAGCTCCCCGGGCATGCCGCCCTCGTCGATCATTGCACGGACCATCCTGGGCACCGAGCGCGGGAGCTCGGCCATCGGGTAGGTCACCCCGTAACCCATCGTATCGCACAGGCGTATCTTGATGGGGATCTTCCCTTTCTCCATGATGCGCACGAGCTTCTGCGTAAATGGAATGACGAACCCGTAGAAGTCGGCCCGGGTGATGTCCTCGAAGTGGAGGCGGGGGATGATATTGTTCTCGAGCGCCGTGTAGACGATCTCCAGGTAGTCTTCCATCGCTTCGCGGCGGGTCTTGTTGAGCTTCAGGAAGATATGATAATCCGACACCGAGGTGAGAATACCCGTTTCCTCGATATTCATCTGCCGGACCAGCTCGAAATCCTTCTTGTTCGCCCTGATCCAGGATGTTATGCGCGGATACGTGTAGCCCTTGCTCCGGCATCGCTCAACCGCCTCGCGGTCCTTCTGTGTGTATAGAAAAAACTCGGAATGCGTGATGAGGCCGTTCGGCCCGGCCAGGCGGTGCAGGAAATCGAAGATATGCCCGATCTGGTCCACCGTGTACGGCGGCCGGGCCTGCTGGCCGTCGCGGAAAGTGGTGTCGGATATGCGGAACCTGCCGGCCGGCACGAGCGGAATCATCTCGTTTCCGAACGGGATTCGGCATATCTTGTCGTACGGGAAGATGTCCCGGTAGAGGTTGGGCGACGGCGTGTCGTCCAGCTCGTGGCTTTTTCTCGCCCTCGCGAATTTGATAGTCTCTTTTCTCTCTATCGCCATGGTTTCCTCATTTTCGGAATATGCCCCGGCCGAAACCGGGCTCGAACTGCTGTTAGTTCGCTTTTCAATAGAAGTATATGTCAAACAAAAAAACGAATCATTTTTTTCTTGCGGTACAGGCGGGATTTTAGCTTGATAATCATCACGAATTCGCACTCATGAGGGAACGGTCCGGAGGGTACGGCGGTGCTCGATATCTACATAATGGTTTTCGGGAGTTTTCTTCTGCTCATGGGAGGGATCGAGATGGTCGCCCCAATCCGGGTGCTCGCCCTCTGGCGACGCTGGATCGCGCACCGCCTCTTCTTTCTCCACGGCGCCATGCTGATCGCAACGGGGCTTCCGCTGACCTGCGCCGGCGGATCGACGTCCGGGCGGATCATATTCTCGCTGGGACTGCTGCTGGTCTTCACCGGCCCCTTTATCCTGTTATACGCCGACCGGGTCCGCACCCTGTTTCTCTCCACCACCTCGGACATGGAGGCTTCCTCGGGACGCCGGCTGATCCTTCTCGACGCCGCCCTGCGCGTCGCGGCCGGGCTGCTCATGGTGTGCTCCTCCGCGAGCGCACCGGGCCTCTGAATCAACTTCTCGCCCGCACGCTCTCGCCCGGAACGATTTCACCCTCCACCTCGATACAGAGGCGCCGGTTGCTCTTGTTGAGGATATTGTCGCGGAGCCAGCGCGACGCCAGGAAGGCCATCTCCGAGGTCGGCTGGCGGACCGTCACCAGAAGCGGCGCGGCAACCCGCCGGAGCGGCGAATCGTCGAACCCGGTTACGGAAAGATCGGCGGGTACCGTTCTACCCATTGCCTGAAAATGATTTATCAGCCCGATCGCCATATAATCGTTGAAACAGAGAACCGCGTCGCATCCCTTTTCGATGAAACCGCGCGCCGCGCTCTCGTCCACACCGAATATGGAGTCCACCATAATGCTGATGGGCTCCTGCGTGCCGGCCTCGCGTATGACCGTGGAATAACCGCGACAGCGGTCGGTATTGTTCGGATTGCCGGCGTTGCCGAGATAACCGATCCTGCGGTGCCCCGTTTCGATCATCATCTGCGTCAGGCTCAGCATGCTTTTATAATAATTGCATGAAACGTAATTTTCGCCGGGGATGACGCGGCTGATGAACACATAGGGTATTCTGAGGTCGGTGAGCCGCCCGCGGAACTTCTCTTCAACGCTCCGGTAAGCGAACAGGACCCCGTCCACGCCGGCCGCCTCGCCGCCCAGCGAGTCAATAAAATCGCCGATCGGCGCTATCTCCACCCGTTTTTTTTCATCCCTGAAGGCCTCATTGATCGCACCGACGAGCTCGGAGATATTCAGGAAAGGATTGGCCGAAAGCTCCTCCTCCTCGGGAATCACGACGAGCAGGTCGAGCATCGAGCGGGTGAGATGACGCTTCCGCGAGCGCGGCCGGAAATCGTGCTGCCCGGCGACGGCGAGAATACGCTTCCGTGTCTCCGCCGATACGCCTGGCTCGTTATTGAGCACGCGCGAGACCGAGCTTATCGATACGCCGCAACGGTTGGCTATATCCTTGAGCCGCCGCGCTCTTTCAACTTTCGTCTTCATTCTGACGATCTCCCGTATAATCCGGCTACAAGTATCCGCCCTTTATATCGTGCCAGCAAGTGACTTTTTCGTCGCCTCCCAGAGCCCGGCAAGATACATCGCACCCAGCGCCCTGTCGTACAGGCCGTAACCGGGACGCCCCTTTTCACCCCATATCATCCGGCCGTGGTCCGGGCGCACCGCGCCGGTAAAGCCCGCTTCCGCGAGCTCCCGTACCACGCGATACATGTCCACGTCGCCCGACTCCGTGCAGTGGGCGGTTTCGTGGAAACTGCGCCCCCCGGTCCGCCTGATGTTCCGCGCATGAACGAAGGGCACACGGCCCATCCGCGCGAAGCGGCCGATACTGCGTACGAGGTCGATTTCCGCATTTGGCCCGAGCGAACCGGTGCAGAAGGTGATGCCGTTCGAGGGGCTGTCCACCAGGCCCGTCAGGCGCTCGAGCGCCGCCTCGTCGGTGATGATGCGCGGGAGCCCGAAGATGGACCATGGCGGATCGTCGGGATGTATTCCCATGCGCACGCCGCTCGCTTCGGCCACGGGCACCACGCGTTTAAGAAAATACTCCAGGTTGCTCCACAGGTCCTCGGGACCCACGCCCGTATAGGCTTCAAGAAGGGAGCGCAGGCCATGCGCCGTATAGCTTGCCGCCCAGCCGGGAAGATCGAGTACTCCTTCGTTCAGATCGATCGCGGCGATCGCGTCGTGGTCATACGAAAGCGCCGTCGAGCCGTCATCGAGCTCACGCGACAGGTCCGACCGCATCCAGTCGAAGACGGGCATGAAGTTATAGCACAGGATGGGAATGCCGAGCGAGCCCATGTTCCGGATGCTTCGACAGTAGTTTTCGATAAAACCGTCCCGCGCCGGCAGCCCCAGCTTTATGTCCTCGTGGACCGGGATGCTTTCGATGACCGTGAGCTCCAGTCCCGCGTCCGTTACGGCTTTCCTGAGCGCGGCGATTTTCTCGAGCGGCCATTCATCACCGACCGGCACGTCGTACAGCGCCGACACGATTCCCTTTACGGCCGGTATCTGGCGAATATAGCGCAGGGATATCGGATCGTCCTTCCCGTACCATCTGAAGGTCATTATCATGCAAATTCCTCCTAAACGCCCGAATACGCCGAGAAGCCGCCGTCCACGGGGATGACCGTGCCGGTTACGAAACCCGACGATCGCGCGTCGACCAGCCAGAGGAGCGTGCCGATCAGCTCTTCGGGCGTTCCGAAGCGGCTCATGGGAGTGTGACCGAGTATCTTGCCGGCGCGGGGTGTCGGCGCACCGTCGGGCCGTACCAGGAGGGCGCGATTCTGTTCGGTCAGGAAAAAGCCGGGGGCCATTGCGTTAACCCGCACGTTGACTTTCGCAAGATACACGGCCAGCCACTGCGTGAAATTGCTCACCGCGGCCTTCGCCGCGCTGTACGCCGGGATCCTGGTGAGCGGCCGCAGCGCGTTCATCGACGAGACGTTTATCACCGTGCCGCCGCGGTCGACCATGTCGCGCGCGAACTCCTGCGTGGTCAGGAGCGCCCCGATGAAATTGAGGCCGAAGACGAACTCGACGCTTTTTCTGTCCAGGTCGAAGAAGGATCGCACACCCTCCCCGCCGGAAAGCGAATCGCCGGGCTCAAGCCAGTCGTGCGTCGTCGTCCCCTTCGGGTGGTTCCCCCCGGCGCCGTTGATGAGAATGTCACACTTCCCCAACTCCGCATGTACCCTTTCCCTCGCCGAACCCAGGCTTTCCGCGTCGAGGACATCGGCGGCCACGCCGATAGCCTTGCCTCCTGCATCGTTGATTTTCCGCGCGCGACCCGCGGCCGATTCCGCATCCAGGTCGAGGATCGCCACGTGCGCCCCGCATGCGGCAAGGGCCTCGGCGAACACGCCGCACAGCACGCCCGCCCCGCCGGTAATAACGGCCACTTTACCGGAAAGGTCGACACGAAAGGGTATGTCCATTTCAATTACTCCTTTTTATCATTTCAGATGAAAGACATAATGCCGCTTCAACCGGAACGTCGGCACCTTTAATATCATTCGACATATATCCGCGGGCGCGCTTCCCGTCAATACTTACCATACAGCGGTCCGAGCGCGGCGCAGGCCCGGAAGTCCGCGCCCTCCGCATCGGCGGTGCCGAACATGTCCCACGCGGACGGCCGAAAGAGCGCCGCATCGGGCACGTTGTGCATGGCCACCGGGATGCGCAGTATCGATGCCAGGCTTATCAGATCGGCCCCCGTGTGCCCGTAGCACAGCGCACAGTGGTTCGCCCCCCAGGCGCGCATCACCGCGTAGACGCTCCCGAAGACCCCCTTCCCGGTCAGCCGCGGTACGAAGAAGGTCCTTGGCCAGGTGGGATCGGTCCTCCCTACGATTTCCGCACGCACGTCCGGCGGCAGGTCGATCGTAAAGCCTTCGGCGATCTGCAACACGGGACCGAGCCCCTTGACGATGTTCAGTCGTGTCATGGTCATCGGCATGCCGCCCGGCGTGCGGTAGGCCGACGAAAAGCCCCCGCCCCTGAAGGTGACGAGCTTGGCCGGCCCCCATTCGGTCGCCCGCAGGCAGCGCCCGGCCTCTTCGGGTGAAATTTCCCAGAACGGCTTGATCGCCGGCGCTCCGTCCTTCATCTGAGCGCCCGCCCCGTCCAGCGCCGCGGCGCCGGAATTCGTAAGATAGATGAAACCATCCGCGAGCGAACCTAATGGACTCATCCCGCTCACACGTTTTATCGCCCCGGGACTCCAGTAGGTCCGTACGTCGGCGAATATCTGCGCCGTTCCGGTAAGCAGGTTTCCGAAGAGCATACCGGCGGCGTTCAGCGCGTCGTTTTCGGTCGCGAGTATGTACGGGGCGCGAATACCGTTCCAGTCGAACGACGAGTTGAGTACCGCCTCCATGAAATCCCCGGTGGGGAAATGGTCCGTCCACTGCCGCTGGCCCTGGAAACCCGCCGCGAGCGCGTTGTGGCCCTCCGATTCCTCGACGTGGCCCATCCCGGCAAGCCTCGGATTGCCGGCCATCAGGTCCCGCGCCACCAGGGCCATTTTCACCGACACCTCCCAGTCGCCGTTCAACTCTTCCCTGGTACGACGAATGCCCGCAGGATTCGGATCGGCCGTCTCCGCGCAGTTGACGCGCACCCACTCCATGGCCCTTCCGAACTCCTCCGCGTCGTAGATGCCGCGCTCGAGGCGGCGCACGAACTCCGACATGTCGACATACTCGGTCCGCATGCCGAGATACGCGCGAAAGAAATCATGGTCCACCATGGAGCCGGCGATTCCCATCGAGATCCCTCCCATCGAGAGGTACGAGGTCCCCCGCATGGTGGCGACGGCTATCGCCGCGCGCGCAAAGCGAAGGATCTGCTCGCGCACGTCCCCGGAAATCGAGAAATCGGTCTCGTCCTGCACGTCGCGGCCGTAAATCTTGAACACCGGCAGACCCATCTGGACCCCGGCGGCGGACGCGCCGGCGAGGTACACCGCCCCGGGCTTTTTCGTCCCGTTGAATCCCCAAATCGCGCGCGGCATCCACGGGTCCATCTCGATGATCTCGGCCGCGTAGCACCAGCAGCGCGTCACATCGATCACCGCGCCAACCCCCTCTTTGCGGAACAGCTCTGAACAGCGTGCAGCCTCCGCCGCGCCGCCCGTCGTGAAATCGGGCACCACACAGTCGACCGGGAGACCGCACGCATGCCTGAGGGCGCCGGTTATGAGTTCGGCCGCGGAAAGCGCCATTGCCATGATCGGCTCCTCAAGCGATTCCCGGACGCCGTTTCGGCGCCCGTCGATCACCGGGCGTATGCCGATCTTCGGCAGCCCGCCGTGCAGCCTGTTTTCCGGCGCGTGAACCCGCATTACAGCTCCTCCAGCGCTTTTCGAAGAAACACGGCGCTTCGCCGAACGGCGACATCCGGATCGGCCGTATATTGAAAGCCGAGCTCCACGGCCAGAAATCCCGCATACCCGGAGGCCTTGAGCGCGCGCAGGAAAATATCGTAGTGCATCCTGCCGTCACCGGGCACCATGTGGTCGTCGGTGACGCCGTTATTGTCGTCGATGTGATAATGACAGGCCATCCCCGCGGTTTTCGAAACGACATCGGAAAGCGCCTCGCCGTTTACAAAGCAATGGCCGGTGTCCACGCAGAGCCCCATGGGGCGGCCGAGCTCGCGGATTGCGCGCATCCCGTCGTCAAGGGTGATGACGAGGTCCGTCTCGTGCCGGTTCCCCGGCTCGAGGAAGAGCGAGAGCGGCATTCCGGCCGCGTGCTCGGAAAGCGCGCGCATGCTTTCGAGCATGGCGTCCCACGCCGCGTCCCGCCCCTGGCCGTAAAGGCTGTATCCGGGACACACGCTCACCGAGGGGGAGCCGAGACCGGCCGCGGCGTCGATGCTCCGCTTCATGTAATCCACGCTCGCGCGGCGCATGTCATCGTCGGGTGCGGCGATATTGACGGGGTAGCGAAACTGTGCCGGGATGAAATTGGACACGGAAATATTCAGGTCCGCCATCAGCCGCCGGAGCCCGGCGATCCTGGCGCCGCTCATGTCCTCGCAGTAGGCATGAGGTCTCCCTCCCCACAGTTCGACCCCCTCGTAACCGAATGAGGCCGTGCGCAGTATCGCATCATCCAGCGAATAGCGGTAGTATACGAATGTCGAGGCGCTGAGTTTCACTGGCCGCTCCCCTCCACCATCAATCCCTCTCCATCCTCCAGGAGCGATGGGCCGGATCGTCGAAAATAGCCCCATCTCCAGTGGCAAGATACGGATACGCGAATGCCGCCGCGTCCGCCTGAAGCGATGCCGGCGGCTCGTCTCCTTCATACGGGGCGACCATCAAACGAAATCGCTGTGTCTTGCCGTTGTACGAGGGCGCATAGGGAGCGATATGGTCCGAGGCTGAAAAACGCACCGCCACAAGCCAGCCGAGGCCCGTATATTTCGTGGGATAGGCGTATTGTCTGCCCGTGTAGCTTCCGAACGGATTCATGAGCACCCGCAGGCCATCATCGTCCCTGCGCGTGCGCAGCGGGCAAAACGCGAGCGAGCAGAGCACCTCGGCCGTCTGGGCGACGAGCAGCCCTCGCTCTCCGTTCGACACCGCCACCCATCCGTTCGTGACATGGTTGTTGCACGAGTCGAGCTCACGGTTCCCCGAATATTTTCCGTAGTCGAGATCATAAGAACTCGCGTGCCCGAAGTAATTGTATTTCCATACCCGAAGCGGTTTTTCGGATGTACCCCGGAAAAGGGGCTCCATCTCGCACGGCATGACCTCCTTCCAGCGGGTGTCCCATTCCCGCTGCAGGCGCGTTGCCCGACCGGGATTGAACCCGTGGGAAGGTGTCTTCGGATAATGAACGGTCTGCGTGATGTACAGGTAAGGCAATCCCGCCGCGAGCGCGAGTTCCCTCTCGATACGAAGCCGGTGCTCCCTCCCGCCGCCGAGACTGATCTCGCCGGCAATCTTCATCATGCCGACCAATCCGTCTCCCTTCGTCCCGGATTCCATTGTCGACCACGTCGTTACATCTGAATGCTTCTTCCGATAGGTGATACCCGTCCGCATCATACCGACACCCAGCACGGGCTCGTCTTTGTGGGACATCCCCGTAAACGTACCCGCCGGGTCGAATCCGAGCGAGATGTATTCATTTTTGAGAATGCCTCCTTCAGCGATAACGGGGTGTTCCAGGCGGGGCGTTTCAGACTTATCCGTCACGCTTTCCAACCTGTACTCCCTCTTCCCTCCGGCTTCCATATCGACGACAAGACAGAGCTCGTCTCCGCGCTCACCCCGGGCTAGTGCCATGGGAACAACGCGGCCCGACTCATCGTACAGGCGAAGCAGGGACTCATGGACCGTCCCCGTGCGCACCGGAATGCGCAGCAATCCCCTCGACGCCCGGATTTCATACCTCACGGAATCGCTGTCTACACCTCTCGGAAAATCGAAGAGCGTCAGCCTCCCGCACGCATCATTCGTTCTCCCGGCGAGAAGTCCCCCGAGCGAAGCCGCGGCCCTGCCGACAGATGTTTCCACAATATCGGCCGCCGTCGCAAGCCTCGTGCGGTTCATCACCGGGGCCGCCATCCCGAAATGGGTCGAGGAGAGGGAACGCAGCCTTCCCTCGAAGGATTCCGCCAGGAGCCGGCGCGCTTTTTCGACCGCACCGTCCGAAGCATACTCGAAAAGCCTCCTCGCATGCAACTCGAGCAGGCGAGAACGCTCGATCCCCGTCCACAGCAGCTGGTTCTCCCATTTCTCCGCCCAGCTCGCCAGACCGTCAAAACTCCCATCCGCCGTATCCTGCCCGATGCTGACCGTTCCAAGCGGGGGGTGGTTTTCCAGATAGCCGCATGGCGTGGTGAAGCGCACATAGTCGAGATCGAGAACGCTCTCGATGAGTCCCTTGAGTCCGCGTCCCATCGAGTATATCCGCGACAGAACGGGCACCTCGATTCCGTACCAGAACTCGTCGTCGGCGTCCATGTCGATGAGCAGCAGAAGGTCGACCGGCTCGTTCATCCTGAGCTGTTCGCGCCGCAGCCGTTTCACCCACCTCCGGAGAGAAATATTGTCTATGAGATCGCCCGGGTTGTACGCGGGCACCATCACCATCTCGGCGTCGAGTCCGGGAGCGGCGAGCCTGAGGGGATTGAATCGCTCCCTGGTCGACAGTTTCGGGATGAAGGCGCTGAAGGCGTTGAAGGGGATAGCGCTGTAATACAGGCTGATGTATTGAATTCCGTGCCGGGGATACAGCGCGAGGTGCGACGGCGTATACATCATCTCCTGAGGCCGCACCATCGGCGCTAACGAGCCGAACACATCCCGCACCCCGGAACCGCCCGTATTCGAAATGGAACGCTCTATGGCCGCGTCGAATTCGGCGGCCGTGTGCGCGTTCATCATACCGTTGTTATAGGACATTATCTGCATCTCATCGGCACCCGACCGCACCCTCCGCTTCAGGGACTCGACGATGTCCGGGCAATGCCGCGGCATTATGACCTGGAGCGAGAAATAGTTCTCGAAGTCCCATGTGCCGCGCACCGGAACGCCTTTCGCATTGAATCCGTCGAGCACCTCCAGGATCCGCCTGATGATCCGGATGTCCTTTCCGAAACCGAGCTCATCCGCCGTATCGCCCCGATAGGAATGGTAAAAGTTTCCATGGAAACGAAACGCGACATGAATCGAAGTTTCATCGGTACGCATATTCATCCTCCTTCGTCGAATACGTCCGGCGGTCACCCGTGCCGCTCGAGCGAGCGTTTAAGATATTCCTCTTCCGCGCGGTCCACGACGGCGCCGCTTCGCCGCGCGCCAAGGAAATTCTTGAGGCGGCCATGCAGTTCGGGTGTAAGGCTGTACCGATGCGCGTTGTAAATACATACGAGCAGGTATATGGCGGGAATCAAAGCGAGCATCAGTCGCAGTGTCATGAGAAGCTCGGGGGACTGCTGTTGTTTCACCAGCGCGCTAACGCCGTCCACCATTTCTCTGACGGGCTTTTTAAAACCGGCGAGCGAGAGCGCATTGGAGACGAGGAAGATGCCGAAGGCCGTGCTTAACTGCCTGAGAAAGGATATCACCCCGGAATAGGTTCCCTCGCGTCGCTCACCGGAATAGAGCTCGTCGGCGTCGGGCACATCGGGGAGGATCGAATAGATCATGATGACCATCCCGCCGGAGCCCAGACCGACCAGCGCACCGAAGGCGTAAATGAGCCACACCGGCTGACCGGGGCCGATTAAAAAACTCGAGGCCATGATGAAGAGCCACGCCGTGGCCGCGTAGATGAAGCTGCGTTTTTTACCCTTTCGTCTGCTGATCGCGGAAAAGATGAGTATCGCGACCATCTGTGCGACGAGGAGTGATCCCAGCACGTAATTGGTCTCACCGGGACGCCCCATATAATAGGTCATGAAGTACATCATTATCGACATGATGATGTCCATCGTCGACATCGTGAACAGGTACATGAGCAGCACATTCACGAAGGTGGGGGTCCTGAAAGGCTCGATGAAGGTCTTCCTGATGCTGAACGGTTCCGGTTCGCGCTGGAATTCACTGCGCTCCCTGGTCAGAAAAAACGTCGCCAGGTACGGCAGGCCGAAAACCAGGCCGAAGATAACGGCCATCACGAAGAAACCGGTGCTCTCGTCCGGGAACATCTTGACGACCTCGTAGGGGACCACCGCGCAGACAAGGGATGAACCCATAGAGAAGAGCATTCTTACGGTTGCGAGTGAGGTCCGCTCGGTGTAATCGAGCGTGAGCTCTGACGCCAGCGAGAAATACGGGATCATCATGAAGGAGTGCACCGTCGTGAAGAACATGTACGAGCCCAGCGCGTAGGCCAGCCGGTGCCATTCCTTTTCGAAGCCGACGTTGTACCAGAGCATGGAAAAGGCGAGCGAGACGAGGACCACGCCCGCCAGGAAATACGGCCTCCTGCGGCCGAAACGCGTCCGGGTACGGTCCGTGATTACCCCGATGATCGGATCGATTGAGGCGTCCCAGATTTTGCTGATGAGAAAAACGATTCCCGCCAGAGCCGGCGAGATGAGCAGTACGTCGGTGATAAAATACAGGTAAAAAAAACCGATGATAACCAGCGATCCGCCGCCGAAGATATCGCCCGCGCCGAAACCCAGTTTCGTCGAAAGACTCAAGCTCTCGTCTTTGACATTGTCCATGCCCGTCACTCTCCCCGTGATATTGAGCGTCTGCGGCACACCCGATATTCAATCCCGGCGACGAGGATGGTGCGGCACCGGCGTACTCCCGACCAATGGGAAACACCTTCCCCGGCATTTCATATCATAAATATTATATCATATTTGCGCGCAAATATTGCAAGAATAATTCATACCCTTTCCACTGAAAACAAAAGGCCGGGCATTCGCCCGGCCTTTTCATGCCGCATAGTTCGATTGAGGCTTTTACTTTACGACAATATTGACCAGCTTCCCCGGAACCACGATCACTTTTACGACCTGCTTCCCCGCGGTGAATTCCGCGATCCGCTGGTCGCCCAGAGCGAGCTTTTCCATCTCTTCCTTCGCGATGTCGGGCGCGACCGCCGCCTTCGAACGGTTCTTGCCGTTTACCTGGAAGACGATCTCGATCTCCTCCCGCATCGAAAGCGCTTCGATATAAGAAGGCCACGGATGGTCGACGAGGAGCTCCCCGTGTCCCAGCATGGCCCACATCTCCTCTGCAACGTGCGGTACGAAGGGGGAGAGCATCGGGATCAGCGAATCGAAAATTTCGGAGATGACCTTCGCGCCGTCCGGCGTGGAGGCCTCCGCCTCGGGGAGCTGGTAGAGCGCGTTCACCAGCTCCATCATGCGGGCGATGGCGGTGTTGTACTGCATGCGCTCCTCGATATCATTGGTCACGATCTTCACCGTGCGGTGGAGCTCGATCCGAAGCGCGCGGAGCGCATCAGGGAGCGCCGCGTCCCGGGCGGGCTTTTCGCCGGTATAACCGTCGGCGTACTTGCTCACGATGCGCCAGACGCGGCCGATGAAACGGAAGCACCCCTCCACACCCTTGTCCGACCAGTCGAGGTCCTTGTCGGGCGGCGAGGCGAAAAGCATGAAAAGCCGGGCGGTGTCCGCGCCGTAATCTTCTATTATTTTATCGGGATCGACGATGTTCCCCTTGGACTTGCTCATCTTGGCGCCGTCCTTGATGACCATGCCCTGCGTGAGGAGTCTGGTGAACGGCTCGCGGCATTTGACGAGCCCGAGGTCGTGAAGCACCATGTTGAAAAACCGCGCATAGAGCAGGTGCATGCACGCGTGCTCTATACCGCCGATATACTGGTCCACGGGCATCCAGTAATCGACCTCCTCCCGGTCGAACATCTCCTTCGATTTCGGCGAGGTGAACTTCGCGAAATACCAGGACGAGTCCACGAAGGTGTCCATGGTGTCGGTCTCGCGCCGCGCCTTCCCGCCGCACTTCGGGCAGGTCGTGTTGATGAAATCTTCCATGAACGTAAGCGGCGAGCGCGAGTCGCCCCGGAACTCCACCTCGGTGGGGAGAACCACCGGCAGTTCCTTTTCCGGCACCAGCGCCGGGCCGCATTTTTCGCAGTAAACCACGGGAATGGGACAGCCCCAGTAGCGCTGCCGCGAGATCAGCCAGTCCCGGAGACGGTAGGTCACGGCGCGTTTACCGAAACCCTTCTCCTCCGCGTAATCCGCTATCTTCGCCATCGCCTCTCTGTTCCCGAGCCCGTTGAACGGCCCCGAGTTGATGCACACGCCCTCGTCGACATACGCGTCGTCCATGGCCGCCGCCGACAGCGGCTCTCCGGGACGGTCGATCACCACCTTGACGGGAATCCCGTATTTTTTCGCGAAGGCGAAGTCGCGCGTATCGTGCGCGGGCACCGCCATAATGGCTCCCGTTCCGTATTCCATCAGCACGAAGTTACCCACGTACAGCGGCACGATATCGCCGTTGAAGGGATTGATTATTTTCAGCCCGGTGTCGACCCCTTCCTTCTCCTTCTCTTCCGAAAGCCTGTCGACAAGGGACTGCGACTTGAACCGCTCGATGAAGCCGCGTACCTCGGGATTCTTCACCCGGTCCAGGAGCGGGTGCTCCGGCGCGATCACCATGAAGGTGACGCCGAACACCGTGTCGGGACGCGTCGTGTATATGGGAAAGTCCTCACCGGTCTCAAGCCTGAAGTTGACGGTAAGGCCGGTCGAACGGCCGATCCAGTTGCGCTGCATCACGACCACGCGCTCGGGCCAGCCGTCGCCGAGCTCGTCGTGCCCTTTAAGCAGATCGTCGGCGTAATCGGTTATCTTGAAGAACCACTGTTCGAGCTCCTTCTGCGTGACGCTCGAGTCGCACCGCCAGCAGAGGCCGTCCTCCACCTGCTCGTTCGCCAGCACCGTGTTGCACGAGGGGCACCAGTTCACCGAGGCCTTCTTCTTGTAGGCGAGCCCCTTTTCGTACATCTTGCAGAACACCCACTGGTTCCAGCGGTAATAATCGGGATTGCAGGTCGCGACCTCGCGCGTCCAGTCGTACGAGACCCCGAGCTTGCGAAACTGCTCCTTCATATAGCCGATGTTGTCGAGCGTCCACCGGTATGGCGGGATACCACCCTTGATGGCCGCGTTCTCGGCGGGCAGGCCGAACGCGTCCCAGCCGATGGGATGCAATACGTTGAACCCCCGCATGCGCTTGAACCGGGCCATGAGGTCGCCGATGGAATAATTGCGCACGTGGCCCATGTGCAACCGGCCCGAGGGATAGGGAAACATCTCGAGAAGGTAGTATTTCTTCCGCTTCGGGTCGCGCCTGGATTCGAAGACTCCGGCGTCTTCCCAGCGCTTCTGCCATCTGGACTCAATCTCTTTGAACGTGTAATCGCGCTCCGCCATGGGACACCTCGCGCTCGTTGGTATCAACGCTTTCATTCTTTTTAAAAGCGGCAAAAGTCAAGTAAATTGCTGAAAAACGGGGCTCCCCGCGCTCCGCTACGACCCGCGGGGCTTTGAATCCGTCAGAAACTGGTCCGTGGTCCACGCGTCGAGAAGCCGGTTGTAGGCCTGGATTATATCGCGATGCGTCAGCACGCCCGTCACCGAGCGGTTCTTCTCCGACTTCACGACGGGGATCGTCTCGAGGTCGTATTCCTCGATCTTCTGCATGGCGAGCGACACGGGATCATCCTCGGTGACAACCGGAACCTCGGCGATTACATCGTCCGCGATAAGGAGCTCGGTCAGCTCGTGCGACACGATGGCCTGGCGCACCTGCCTGAGCGAAATTACACCCAGCAGATCCTTCCTGTCGTTCAATACGAACACGTCGCCGTATGTGGAGTGCATGAGGATGTCGGCAAGCTTCCGAAACGGTGTGCGGTGGCTCACCACGTCGAAGTCCGTCTTCCGGAGTTCGCGCACCTTGATCTTGCCGAGCAGGTCCATCTCCCCCCGCTTCGAGACGTCGATGCCTTCCTTCATCAACTCGAGCGTATACGTACCCCCCTTGTTGATATAAATCACCACGAGATACGCGATGATCGAGACGAACATGAGCGGCAGGATGAAGTGATAGTCACCCGTCACCTCGAACACCAGCAGGATGGAGGTCAGCGGGATGGCGTTGATCCCGGCAAGCACCCCCCCCATTCCCACAAGCGCGAAGACCACCGGATCGAGGGAGGTCGCGAACACGGCGTTCGTCAACACCGCGAAGGAATGCCCCAGCAGAACGCCGATCATGAGCGATGGCGCGAAGGTGCCGCCGTACGATCCCGCCTCGAGAAAAAGCGCCATGAAGACGAGCTTGAGCGCGAGAAGCGCGAGCACGATGACCAGGGAATAATGATGGTTGAGGA
Source organism: uncultured Leptospirales bacterium (assembly GCA_964625625.1). Lineage (GTDB taxonomy): Bacteria > Spirochaetota > UBA4802 > UBA4802 > UBA5368 > MVZN01. The sequence continues at coordinate 15,524 of CAZVEG010000019.1, forward strand.
CCTCGTTGATCGTGCTGTAGCCGATACCGTAGAGCTGGTGAAAGAACAGGAGCACGATACCGAAAAGCGCCGCTACCGGCACCAGCCTGAGGAATTCGTTGGATAGCCGGAGCTTTTTTACAAGCAGAAACGACGATCCCCTGCGAAGCTGGAAAAAGAGGATCGAAACCGCGCCGCACAGAATCGCGAGCAGAAGAAAGTATGGAAAATCGCCGACATCCCCCGATGAGTACTGCGGGATTCTGAATACGTGCTTGTTGCCGAGAATCGCGCGCGAAAACACGTCCGCGACCACGGAGGAGATAACCAGCGCGCTCATCGCCTGATTTTTCAGGTCGTTAAGAAGAATGACCTCGATGCCGAAAAAGACCCCGGCGATGGGGGCGTTGAACACCGCCGCGATCGCCGCTCCGGCGCCCGCCACGGCGTACATCCGCATCTCCCGCTGGTTGAGCCGGAAAATCTGCGCCATGAGTGACCCCAGGCCGCTCCCCATCTTGGCGGCGGGGCCCTCGGGCCCCAGCGGCGCGCCGGAACCGATCGAGATGATCGGCGCGAAAAAGTGAAAGAGCGTTACCTTGAAAGGGATGAAGCCGTTGCGGAAGAGCACGGACTTGATGACGCTCGTCACGTCGCGCTCGCGGGCGATCGACGGAAGATATCTCGTCATCGCCGCCACGACGACCGCGCCAGCAACGGGAAAAATGAAGATAAGGTTGAAGTCGACTCCCAGGT
>CAZVEG010000019.1:16268-39361 GCA_964625625.1 uncultured Leptospirales bacterium
CCCAGGTAAGTGCGAAGATTGAAAAACTCGAAGAAATGACGGGTGCCCTCGAGCATTGTATGAAAGAGGATGGCCCCGGCGCCGGCGAAAACTCCGAGCACAACCGAGAAAACGATATGCGAAATGTACTTCGAGATATCGGTGCTCGCATAGCGTGTAAGCAGCCCGCGTTGCGCCTCGGCCAGGCCCCGCCAGTTTAAAGAACGGACGGTTCGCATTATTCTATTGACAGTATTTCGATGATTTTCGCGGCATTCGCGGCATGTATGATCTCCGAGCGCCGCGTCTCGTCCTTGAGGATGGACATTATCCTGGACAGCAGCGTAAGATAATCCTTATGCTGGCGGTCTCCCGCGGCGACCAGTATGATCAGATGGACGGGTTTGCCGTCTATCGAATCGAAATCGATTCCCGCTTTCGAAATGCCTATGGCGAAGGCGATGTCCTTTACGGATTTGATCTTGGCGTGCGGGATCGCCAGGCCGAATCCGATCCCCGTGCTCATGATCTTCTCGCGTTCGACGAGCGCATTGACCAGTTCGTCTATATCCGCGCACACCTGGGCCCCGTCAAAAAGCCGGGCGAGCTCCTCGATCGCCTTGAACTTGTTTTTCGATTTGAGTTTCTTAATAAAATTCCCGTTTGTGTATTCACTGACCTTTTTCATCAAATCCGCCGCACACCGAGTATGAATTAGCTTGCTATCCCTGTTATTCTTATCATTACTTTTTACGATTTTCATGAGGAAAAAACCACTCGCCCGGGCGTTTCAGGCAGATTCCCCCGGACCGCGCTCAATCCCCGGGCTGCCGTGCGGTGGAGAAAATCCAGCTGAAATACTTTTTCACGTCCGCCATCGCCATCCCGTAACCGAGATAGAACCCATCCACCCATATCTCGAAGTGCAGGTGCGCCCCGTATCTCTTTCCCTCGGCCTCTCCAAGAAGGCCCGAATTCCCGACACGGCCTATGCGCTGGCCTCTGGACACCTTCCCCCCGGCAACGATCTTACGATCGATCTCCGACAGGTGGTTATAGGTCGTGACGATACCATTGCCATGGTCGATCCACACCTGCCTGCCGCCGAACGAGCGCAGTACGAAGGTGCGTGGATTGCCCTTCGTATGCTCCGACTGCTCCCTCCACTGACCCGGTGTCATAGGCTCGTACTTCCAGTCCGCCCGGATAACCGTCCCGCCGTCGGCGGCGTATACGGGTGTGTTGAAATCGACCGGTACCGCCTCGTAGCTGCCGTCGGCGAACGAACTGTAGATGTCAAGCCCCGCATGGGTCCCGCCGCGGTAGGCCCGCGGGGCATTGGGATATCCGGCGTCATTCGGCGGAAGCAGGGCGTTACGCACCGGCATGCACATCCCTTTAAGTCGCTCGTCGAAATACCTCAGGCTGTTCGCGCCGACGAAACACTCGACCTCGGCTATCGCCGCCTGGCCGTCAAGCATTCCGTCGACCGGAATGAACACCCGGAACGTACTCGCGTCCACTCCACCCAGATCGACTTCCGCACGGTCGCCCGCTCCCGACCTCCCGGTAAGCCGCGCCATAATCCCTCTGTGTGCCTCGCCGTTAAAATCCACGCGCGCGAAATCGAACCAGTCGCCGTTGTACAGAAACTGAACGATACAGTAACGGAGCATACGGTAATTATCCCTGTACCCGGGTACGATGACGATTTTAGTCAACAGGCGTTTTGCCCCGAAATCGACGCTGAGCCATTGCGGCGACGCGGAGCGCGCGGATCTCCACGAGCTCTCGATGTCGCTGTCGAGCGCCATGAGCCCCGTATGGTTCGGGCCGTGGCTGGAGCTTACCTCCCAGCGCACCTTCTGCGCGGTATTGGCGCCAATGATGAAATAATCGCCTCCATGCGCCTCGTCCCCCGCGAACGATATGCACAGCAGAAGGCAGACGATCGGCGCAATCCACGCCGCAGGATTTTTACGTATATCCATACATCGAACCCGCTGTTTGTTTTTTCGCGTATTTCGGCCTGAACCACAACACGGACACACTCAAGCGCTTGACGGTCGGTCGGAACGCGGATAGTGTGTTGTTCCGGCGCGAACCGGTAAACCATTATTTAGAGGAAATCCATGGAAAAGCACATAGTTGTTTATTGCACGACGCCGAGCCGGGAGGTGGCGGTTTCCATCGCCGAGTCGCTGGTTCCCGGACGGCTCGCCGCGTGCGTCAATATCGTCGGCGGCATCCATTCAATTTACACCTGGAAGGACGAGCTCTGCCGCGAGGAGGAATGTCTGATGATGATCAAGACGCGCGGGGAGCTTTTCGAGCGATTGCGGGAAAGGATCGCATCCCTGCACCCTTACGAGGTTCCCGAGATCATCGCCATTCCCCTGGTGGCGGGCCATGCTCCGTATCTCGAATGGGTCGACGAATCGACGGCCTGAGGCGATTTACAGAAGTCCACCCCACGACCGGCGTTTGGCCCTGAAGAAACCGCCTTCCTTCCGTGCTTTTTCTTCAGGCTTTCCGCCGACGACGCGGGCGGGTGAGCCGTTCGCGCTTTCCATGGAATCGATCTTGGCGAGCAGCACGCGCACGAGGTGGGCGATATACTCCTCCTTTTTGTTCATGAGCTCGATGAGCTCGCGCTGCCGGTCCTGGATTTCCTTCCTCAAGCTGCTTTCGACTTCTTTAAGCTTCATGATGGTCGTCAAATCGACCACGTTGTTTTCTTCACCGTTCATGTCCGTGTCCGTCCTGGCTATGAGTTCATGGGCGTATAATCAGTAGAAGATAGCAACAATCGGAGGGAAATCCCCAAAAAACTTCGGAAAGACGGCTTAAAGACGGGCGATGTCGTCGAACTCTAGGGCCCTGGCGGTAAAGATCGCACGGAGACGGTCTTCATCGGCGCAGGGAAAGCGAAGGCAAACACCACAGTCGGAGCTCAAGCTGCGCGGAACGGGTATAAGCTTTACGGGGATTTTTTCCTCCCGGCACAGCTTCTCCCCTCGAAGCGCGAGGCTTGTGGAATGGAAGAGCACGACGCACCAGTCTTCTTTCATGCGCGTCTCCCTTCCTTCGATAGTACCCGTACCGCGTCCACCGCCGCGGCGATATCGTCATGAGAGGTGAAATAACCGGCGCTGAAACGAACGGCCCCCTCCGGGAAGCTGCCGAGGCTTCTATGCGCGGCCGGGCTGCAGTGCAGGCCCACCCGGCACAGTATATCATATTCCTCATCGAGCCGGAGCCCTATCTCGCTCGGAGACAGGGAGCCGCAGGTAAACGAAACCGTTGAAAGGCGCCGTTCGGGCGGCGCCGCGAACAGGCGCACTCCATCGATCGAAGAAAGTTCTTCGATCAGCGCGGCAGCGAGCGCGTCCTCATGGCGGCGTATCTCCTGCACGCCCGTCCCGATTACGAATCGCACCCCTTCCCCTAGGCCGGCGATGCCGATCGTGTTTGGCGTGCCGCTCTCATAACGGTCGGGCGGGAACTCCGGCTGCGTTTCGAATTCGGAACGGCTGCCGGTCCCTCCGTATATGAGGGGGCGCATGCGATCCAGCGGCACCCGCTCGCCGACGACAAGGCCTCCCGTTCCCTGGGGCCCGTACAGCGCCTTGTGCCCAGTAAAGGCGAGGAGGTCGATATTATCGTCTTCCATGTGTATCTCCACGCATCCGGCCGTCTGGGCCGCATCCACCAGGAACAGTGCGCCAGCATCGCGGGCGACAATCCCAAGCTCGCGAACAGACTGAAGGCATCCGTTGACGTTCGAACCGTGGTTGATGACGACCATCGCGGTCTTTTCGGAAAGCGCACGCCGCAGATCATCGGGATCGAGCATGCCTTGCGGGGAGCATGGAACGACCACCGCGCGAACGCCGGCGGCCTCGAGGGCGCGCAACGGCCGCATCACCGAATTGTGCTCCATGCCGCTCGTCACCACGCGGTCTCCGGGCCTCAGCAGACCAAGCAGCGCCTGGTTCAATCCTCCCGTGGCGTTGCCCGTAAAAAGAACGCGAAGCGGATCGGTCACGGTAAAGAGTTCGGCGATGGATTCGCGCGCATCATAGATGATGCGTCCAGCGTCGACCGAGAGGCGATGACCGGACCTCCCGGGATTCGCTCCCGTATCACGCGCAAAACGGAGCATGGCCTCATGAACGACCGGGGGTTTGGGGAATGATGTTGCGGCGTTGTCAAGATAGATCATGGCTATGGATATATGAAGCACCCCGTGAGACGACGCCTGCCGCATCCCGGGGTGCTTCCTTGAATCATTTACTGAGCGTAAGTACGAACTCTCCTTCCTGCTCCTTGAGCGAGACCGCCCATCCCTTGTTTTCGGCCAGGCGGGTGACATTATCACGCGCCGTCCCGGAATCGACAAGCACTTCAAGCGTACCCGATCCCATCGCCTCGATTTTTTTCTTCGTCTCGAAAACCGGCTGCGGGCACGAAAGCCCGCGCATATCCAGTTTATCCGCCATAGAATCCTCCTTCGCTCACGCCTTCTGGCGCATGGTAAAACCTATCACAAGGCAGGCCGCGAGGCCCGCGATTACCGAGGCCGGCCCCCAGAGTCCGGGACCCGCCGGCGAGCTCGCCGTGGCGAAATTGTGCGCGAACCCGGCCCCAACGATCATCCCCATCACGAAGACCGCGGCGTCACCGTCGCCTTCACCCGAAAGAAAAAGCTGACGGCCGGGACAGCCGCCCGCAAGCGCAAAGGCAAGACCCGAAAGCGCCATTCCGCCGAAATTCCAGATGTGCGCGGTATGCGCCACCGGCTGGCCGGCGAAACCGGGGTTGAACTGTCCGAGCGCGTAATTGGTCGCGAACGCACCGATAACGAGAGCGACCACTCCCCACATCAAATGCATCTCGCGCATCAGGATGACGTCGCGGATGGCCCCCATCGTGCAGAAGCGCGTTCGCTGCGCGAGGAATCCAATGATGAGCGCGATCCCGAGCGAAATGAAAAGCGGGGCGTGCTGGGAACCGGGGCCCTTCTCGCTGAAGAACGGCGCGAACTTGTCGGGCTCCGCATACAGCAATGCTTTCGAGGCGCCCCACACGGTGTTCCCGAGCAGGAGCACCAGCAGGCCGATCATTATTGCGGGCATTATCCAGCCGGCGGAGGTATGGGTCTTTTTGCTCGCCCCGAGGCTGTAGCCGTTTTTAATAAACGCAACCCCGATCGCAACACCGACGATCAGTCCCGCAAGACCGACGATGGCGTTTCCATCACCCCCGGAAAGCCGAAGCAGCGCGCGCCAGGGGCAACCAAGGAATACCAGCGCCCCCACCATGGCGAAAAACCCGAGCATGAAGCGCACCATGGGTGCCGAGCCCGAGCGCGCCCTGAACTCTTTGAACGCCAGTGCGGCTATCAGCGCCCCGAGCACAAAACCGATGATTTCGGGCCTGATATACTGCACTACCGCCGCCCTGTGAAAGCCCAGGGCCCCGGCGATATCCCGCTCCATGCACGCGACGCAGATCCCCATATTGGCGGGATTGCCGAGCTTCTGGAGAAATGCCGCGGCGATCCCGATGAAAAGACCGGTTGTCACCATGCCCTTTTTAGAACCGAAAAAGCCAGTGAGTGATGCCATAATCCTCCCCGCTGCGTAATGATATAATGCTGTACCCGCTGGAACCGGCACAACCCGCGAACGCCCCGGAAAATATCGGGCGTCCTCCCGGACGTTAATGCCGTCGATCAGCGGGAGTGCCGAAAAACTACAGGTCCATTTAGAGAACGAGAACTGATTAATCAACAATTAAAAATATCGATTATAAAAATTAATAAAATAGATTTATTCACCCAGCACCTCGTTTAACTATTCATTTGCCTCGCCGGTTGAAGAGGGAAAAATAAAAGCTAAAATATCGATTTTGAACTATTGACTTATGTGTTCTAATGTGCTATATTTCTATTCCTGTAACTTGCACGCCACCACTACGGGGAGACCACAATGGCCGACGGCGATATCGACAAAAAACCCAGAACCCAAGAAATTCTTCAGGCCGCCCAGGAGGCGTTCGCTCGCCACGGATACAAAAAAACCACCGTGGAGGATATCGCCGAGCGGCTCGGCATGGTCAAAAGCGCGCTGTACTATTACTATCGAAACAAACAGGAGCTCTTTATCGCCGTCATCGAGCACGAGGTGGTGCTCTTCTTCGATAACATTCGCAACCACCTCGATGCCGGGGCCGGGGTCGAAGAGAAGCTCGTCATCTACTCACAGCAGAGTAACAAATTTCATCAGGACTTTCATAATCTGTATAACCTGACCGTCGATGACATCTTCCAGAACTACGAAGGCCTGATCCGCGTTAGAAACAAATTCTTCGGTAATAATATAACACTCATCGCCGATGTACTCGAGACGGAACGGCGGTCCGCCGGCATGGACGTCCGTCAGGCCGCCAAGCTCTTTCTCTACATGCTGGGCGGAATTTTCCAGGGTTACCAGCTCGAGAAGAAACCGGTCCCCGACGGTGAGCTCGAATCGTTCGTTTCAATCTTTTACAGAGGACTCTATCGATGATATTCAAGCAGACATGCCTGGCGGCGGTCATGGCGATTACGCTCGCGGCCGTCCCGCTCGCGGCCGCCGAGACCATTTCCCTGCGGGAGGTGGTGCGCCTCGCTATCGAAAACAACAACAGCTACAAAACCTCGATCGAGGCGGTGGAGGAGAGCAGGTTCAAGGTGCGCGAATCGTGGGGAATGCTCTGGCCGACCCTTTCCACCGACGTGTCCTACACCAGGCAGGGGGCCGACGCCGGGTTCAACGCCAATATCGACGGCCGCTACGATATCAAATTCATCAACGGCCAGATAACGCTTAACCCCGGCGTGTTCTACAACACGCTCCAGGCGTCACGGAACGCGCACATCGTTGCCGAAAACAACGTACGCAAGGTGAAGGGCGACACGGTTGTCCGCGCGATCCAGTCTTACTATCGCCTGCTTCTCGCCCGCGAGGGCGCGGCGATGCGCGAGGAATCGATCAGGGCCCTCGACGAAAATCTCAAGACCGTAACGATCGGCTACAACAAGGGCATTTTCTCCCGGCTCGATTATCTGCGCGCCCAGGTGGCCTTTTCAAACGAGAAGACACAACTTATCAACGCCGACAACGACGCGCTGTCGGCCATGGCCGACCTCAACATCCAGATCGGCAATGACATCTTCGTCCGTCTCGATCCCGACCCCACGGCCATGGAAATAAACCCCGCGGATATGTCGTCTCTTCCTTCCGACTCCGACGGAGAACGCGGGCTCCTCGTCGCCATGATCGGTGAGGCGCTCAAACACCGTCCGGAAGTAATCCAGATCAAAAAGACCAGGGAGATGAAGGAAGATCTCGCCGCGGCGGCGGAGGCGGTCTATTTATGGCCGTCGCTCTTCGTCAGTGGCAGCTACGGAACCTCGAAGACCGTGAGTTCGGCGTCCTCGTCGACGCCGCCCCCGGGACCGGGCGAGCCGGGATACGATCCCATAGCATATCAGTTCTACCAGATGATGTCCGGCGTACAGGAAAGCTTCGCCCCCTCCGGTTGGAACAACGCATGGAGCATCAGCGTCGGCGCGAGCTATCGCTGGGGATCCCTCTCTCCACTGGACTCGTCACATGCCAGGGCGAAACAGTCCCGCAGCTCCGCCCGGCAGACAGAATACCAGATGGACGACTTCATTAAGAACGTCAAGCTCGAGATACAGCGCGGATATCTCAAGCTCAAGGCCGCCTCCGTCTCCATCGCCTCACAGCGGGGAAATGTGAAGACGGCGGAGGAGGCTCTGAAGGTGGCTGTCACGCAGTTTCGAAACGGCATAATCGACAATACCAAGCTCATCGAGGCTAACGTCCAGCTCATTACGGCCAGGACGCTGTATATACAGTCGCTATACGATTTCCAGGTCGCGCGCGCCGAACTGAACCGCGCGATCGGTGTAGATTATTTCCCGGTGCGATGAAAGTACCCACAGCGGAGAACATGCAATGAAAACAGGCTCGAAACGTATACTTGCCATCATCATAATCATCGTCGCCCTCGTCGCGGGCTACAGGATAGTCCGCCAGGTGATCGATAAAATCTCCGCGTCCCGGATCACCGAGACGGCCCGGCGCGTGCCGGTCAAGGCGGCGGCGGCACGTCGCGCCGACATGCTGAGCACGCTGAAACTGACCGGCGACATCATCGGCACCGAGGTCGTGAACGTCTTTCCGCCCGTTCCAGGAAAAATCGAGGCCATCCTCATAAAGGAGGGTAACCGTGTCGGAAAGGGCGCCGTCATATTCAAAATCAATCGCGACATCGTGGGCATGGAATACAACCTGGCCGTCGTCGAGTCCCCGATCACCGGCCACGTGGGCAAAATCATGGTCGACCGCGGCATGACCGTTACCACCGCCACGCCGCTCGCGCAGGTCGTCAACATGTCTTCGGTCGAGGCCGTGGTCCGCATCATGGAGGAGAGCATCAACCGGGTCGAGGTGGGAATGCGCGCGCGCATCGGCGTCGAGTCCTTTCCGGGACAGTCCTTTGGCGGCCGCGTATACAAAAAGAGCGCCGTCCTCGACCAGCTGAGCCGTACGCAGGAAGTCCGCATCAGGCTCGACAACCCGGGCATGCGGCTCAAGCACGGTATGTTCGCCAACATCGAGATCGTACTGGGCTCCAGACCTGGCGTGGTCGCGCTGCCAATCGATGCCGTGATGACCGATATGGGCGGAGCGACCAGCGTTTTCGTGGTCGAGAACGGCCGTGCCAGAAAGCGTGAGATCCGGACCGGGATTACGGTCGACCGCCTCACCGAAGCAGTGACCGGAATCAGGGCCGGCGAGGTCGTGGTGACGCTCGGCCAGGAGAACCTTTCCGAAGGCGACGAGCTCATCGTTTACCGGGAGGACGAGCCCCCGGCCGACAGGGCGAAAAATCCGCCCGCCGGAGAACCGCGATGAAAATCACCGAACTGTCGGTCAAGCGGCCGATCACGGCCATGATGGTCTTCGTGGCGCTGATCGTGCTCGGCTATGTGGGCTATTCGAAAATGCCGCTCGATCTCCTGCCCGACATCGAGTTTCCCATCGTGGCGGTCATAACGGAGTACGAAGGCGTGGGCCCCAAGGAGATCGAAAGCACCGTCACCCGTCCCCTGGAGGAATCGCTCGCGGGCATCAACAACATCGACACGATAACCTCCACGTCGAAGGAAGGCATGTCGATGATACGGGTACAGTTCGTCTGGGGCACCGATATGTCGCTCGCCGTATCGGATATCCGCGAACGGGTGGACATCGTCAAGAAATTCCTGCCCGACGGCATCGAGACCCCCATCGTGCTGAAGTTCGACGTCTCAATGATGCCCATCATGGTGCTTTCGGTATCCGGAAGCCGCGATCCGAGCTTCCTTCGTGAATACGCCGAGGACAACCTCAAGAATATGCTCGAGCAGATCGACGGCGTGGCCTCGGCCACCGTCGTCGGCGGACAGAAGCGCGAGGTCCGCGTCGAGCTGGTCAAAAACCGCATGGAGGCGTACGACATCGCCATCGAATCGGTGGTTGGCACGGTGGGGCTGGAAAATATGAATGTAGCCGGGGGCGACATCAAGTCCCCGCACCGCAAGTATACCCTTCGCACCAGGGGAGAATTCGACTCGCTCGACGACATACGAAGCGTTGTGGTGGCCGTCAGGAACAACACTCCCATATACCTGAAAGACGTCGCGAGGGTCTACGAGGCCCCCGCCGAGCGCAAGGAGATCGTGCGGCTGAACGGCGAGAACGGCGTCGTGATACGCATGAACAAACAGTCCGACAAAAATACCGTCATCGTCGCGCGCAACATAATGAAACAGCTCGAGGTGATTAAAAAGTCCCTCCCCAGCGGCATGGAGATAACCCCGATATTCAACCAGGCCGAGTACATCGAACGCTCCATTAAAAACGTTATCGACAACGCCTGGCAGGGCGGGCTTATCGCCATCCTCGTGGTCTTTATAATGCTTCGGAATATACGTTCCGCGCTGATACTCGGGCTGTCGATCCCGGTTTCCATCATAGCCACTTTCATCGCGATGTACTACTTCGACATCTCCCTCAACATGATGTCGATGGGGGGGCTGGCGATCGGTGTCGGCATGCTCATCGACAACTCGATCGTCATACTCGAAAACGTCTTTCGTTTCAGGGAAAAGGGCGCGCGCCCCGCCGAAGCCGCCATACTCGGCGCCGACGAGATGGCAATGGCAATAACCGCCTCGACACTTACCAATCTGTGCGTCTTTATTCCGTTCTTCTTTACGACCGGTCTTGCCGGGCAGCTTTTCAGGCAGATGGCGCTCACCATCACCTTTTCACAGCTCTGCTCCCTGCTGGTGGCCCTCACCCTGATACCGATGATGACCTCGAGGTTCATCCGGTCAATCACCACGCATCACACGGGCCGGGCCGCGTTCCTCAACACCGTTTTCGCCTGGAGCGAGAACCGGTTCGTTCGCCTGGAAGACTTTTATTCCCGCGCTATCCGCTGGGCGCTCGATCATCGTCGGCGCGTGGTCGCCTATACGGCGATTGCAATCGTTGCGGGACTCCTTCTCATACCGGCGGCGGGCATGGAATTCATGCCCGAGCAGGACCAGGAACAGGTGACCTTCATCGCCAAGCTCCCGGTGGGCACCAACCTCGATACGACCGAAAACGTGATGCGCATGGTCGAGGAGCGCGTACAGAAGGCCGTTCGTCGCAGCGAGTATCGCGTGGTGAGCATCCGCGCCGGGTACGGAGAGGGCTTTGCCGCGGCCTTCGGCGAGACCACGGACCATACGGCCAAGGTCGAAATGCGGCTGGTACCCATATCGAAGCGCGACCGTTCCGAACAGGACATCCGCCAGGCCGTGCGCACCTCCCTGGCCGATGTTCCCGGAGTTACGTTCAATTTCGCCGTTCAGAGCCAGGGACTTAGCCTCGGCGGCGGTGCGCAGATTTCCATCGAGGTATACGGCTACGACTTCGACCAATCCAGGGAATACAGTCTGGAAATTCAGAAAGCGATCACCGGCATTCCGGGCCTCAAGGACATCGAGATCAGCCGCGAGGAGGGCCTTCCCGAGCTCGTCATCGAAGTCAACCGGGAGAAGGCGTCGAAAATGGGACTCAACGCATCCTACATCGCCAATCTCATCAAGGACAATGTGGCCGGCAAGGTCGCTTCGATCTTCCGTTACGAGGGCAGGGAATACGACATCTTCGTTCGCATGAGGGAGGAGGATCGCAGGGGACTCGACGATATAAAGGCGCTCATGGTGCGTACACCCGCTGGCACGACCGTGCCGCTTGGGAACGTAATCGAGATAAAACAATCCAGCGGTCCCTCCACCATACAGCGAAAGAAACAGGAGCGCGTAACCTACCTCAACTGCAAGGCCGAGGGACGCGACCTCAACTCCGTTGTGAGGGACATTCAGGCGAAGATCGAAACCCTTCCCAGACCGAAAAATTTCTACGTACAGATCGCCGGCGCCTACAAGGACATGCAGGAGTCATTCCGCGACCTGGCACTGGCGCTCATACTCGCGGTCGTGCTCATATACATCATCATGGCGGCGCAGTTCGAGTCGTACGCCTACCCCTTCATCATCATGTTCTCGGTGCCGACGCTCATCTTCGGCGTGATGCTGTTCCTGTTCCTGACCGGCACGACCTTCAACGTCGTCTCGTTCATGGGCATACTCATGCTCTCGGGAATCGTGGTGAACAATTCGATCGTGCTGGTGGACTACACCAACATACTCAAGGCCCGCGGCCTTTCGACGCGCGAGGCGCTCATCGAGGCCGGGCGAAAACGGCTCCGGCCGATTCTCATGACGACATTCACGACGATACTCGCCCTGATTCCCATGTCGATCGGCATCGGCGAGGGCGCGGAGCTCTCCGCGCCCCTTGCTCGCACGGTCATGGGCGGCATGAGCTCCTCGTTCATCTTCACACTGGTATTCGTGCCGGTTGTATATTCGCTCTTCGAGGACCTTTCAACGAGGGTTAAAAAGCGTTATTCACGGAGAAGGTAAGATCATGAACCTCATGTTCATCGTTTACAGCAACGCCGTCGACGACGAAATGCTCGAGATCGCCCGCCGTCACGCCGGCGGCTACACAAGGTTCTCCGGTGTTCACGGCGAGGGCCGCGGCGAGCCCCATCTCGGTTCTCACATATGGCCCGGTGTCAATAACTGCATGATGGCCGCGGTTGATAAAAAACAGGAGGCCGCCATCGCCGAAGATCTACGTTTATTAAAGGAAAAATTCACCGATATCGGAATACGTGTATTCACGGTTCCTCTCAGGGAGATGTATTGAAAATGAGTGCTCCGGGCAGGCCGTATATATTGCTTCAAAAAAATTAATGTATTGACGGACTCGGAGTTACCATGGACACTCCATAACGCTGTTGCAGCACTTAAACTATTTAAAACGAGGAGCACCGGAATGAAAAAGATCGGATTCCTGGTTCTGCTTGCGGCGTTCTGCACTTCATCGATCGCGCTCGCGAACACAGACATTCAAAAAAAGCACAAGGGCCTGAAAAAAGACGGTAAGATGATCAACTGCGCCTACTGTCACACGACCGCTAAAATCGAGAAGAAGAAGGGCTACGGGATCGCCCTGGTCAACAAGAACCCTCTGTGCATGGGCTCCGGTTGCCACCCCGTTAAAAAATAAGTCGATACCGCGCATGGCAAAAAGCATGTTCCACACGGGGCATGCTTTTTTTATTTGACGAAAGGCGCCGAACGGTGTCTCATTATCGATCGCAGGCCCACGATCCAAAGGAACCATGCCCGGAATTATAACTCACAGCAGGTTGTTCCACGAGTCGCTCGCATCACTTAAAAAAGTGAAGGAGGCCACGCCGTTCGGCAGATCGCTTGAAGCCCTCTTCAGCGTACCCGAGCGCCTGAGGGCCGGCTATTTCGGCTCCATCGGGCCGGACATCTTCGATTACCTCCCGGTAACCCGAAGGGATTTCTTCGGAACCTCGCTGACCATGCAGCTCCATTCCACCAGGCTCACGGAAAGCCTCGCGTCGCTCCTTTCGAAAACCCTTCTCGTCGGGGATTTCAACAACGAGTGGTCCGCGACACGGCGTGCGTACGTGTACGGTTACGTTTCCCATCTCATCACCGATGCCGTATTCCACCCCTTCGTCTATTACTGGGCCGGGTTTCCCGACAACGGAAGTCGCGCCGAGATATACCGTTATCGTGAACAGCTGCTCCTTTTCCAGTACAACATGGATCTTTTTTTCCAGTATCACTACAACAACCAGGTATTCGATTTTGCCCTGGAGGAGTCGCTTCCGGTACGGGCCGGCACGGGGGCGCTCGATTACCGCGTCAAGTGCCTGCTTCTCGAAACGCTGTCCGAGGCATGCCCGGCTGAGCTGCCCCGGTTGCTATGGAACGTGCGCGATCCCATGAACGATAATGGTATCTGGAAAAGAGGCCCCATAGACCTGATACCGTCTGTCATCCGCCACACCTACGGGATCAAGCGAAGCGGCAGCCGGACAATCAGGAAACTGATGGACAGGATGAGAATTCGCCGCAGATTTTTTCCCGACTATGTAACACGTTACCCGGAACCACGAAGGATGAACCGTCACGCGCTCAATCTCCATCGGGAGCGCTGGTTTCATCCGCTCGGCTCGCCGGGCCTTCATTATGAATCCGTCGAGGATTTATTCAGGAACGCACGGGAGCGCACGGTTGCCGCATGGGAGAGAATGGAGTCGGCACTCTACACCGGCGTTTCCGATATTTCACCCATCGTCACAGATCTGTCGGTGGACTCGCATACCGGCGAGGTCGGGCACAATCCGTTACAGATGAAAATGAAAAAGCCCGTGCGTCTGCATCTGTGAACGCATCCGGGAAGCCCTGGAGGCCTCTCCCGACGGGAATTACCTGAGATGCCTTACAAGGGAGGCGAAATGCAGGCGGGAGAGGCGCTGCAGTTCGCCTACCGGCAGAGTTTTCAGAATCGACGGGTTCTCCACGATTTCCTTCTTGCCGGTTTCGGCCGCCACGTATCGAATATAATTCATGGCGGCTATCCGGTGCGGGTTGGTACTGTTGTAATCGAGATAGGCATACATCACTGAAAGTCCCAGGTGCGCGTTGGCATAGATCGTGCTCGAGAGTGCGAGCTCTTCCCCCGACACCTGGTCGTAATAGTTGAAGCTGTTGTTGAGAATCTTGTGCGTAAGCTCGTGAATCTCGAAAAGCTTCCAGATCTCACCTTTAATCGACTTCGAATTGTCAAACGCCCTCGCCAGGCAGTACTTTATATCCTCACTCACACGGGCCCCGACGAAGAACATCGAATCGACATTGTCCCCGGTCAGAACCCGCCTGGCGATTACGTAATCGTTCTGTACCTCCTCCGGATTGATGTATATCATGTCGAAATAAAACGTCGAATTGCTGGTTGAAAACTCATCATAGTAGATGAACGGTATTATATTATAGAAACGTTCGCTGGTATTAAACAAAGGATGGCTTATGGTTAACGGTTTGCGGGCGCCGAAGATACAGTAGTCCAGGATTATCCGCTCCTCATCACTTCCCTTTCGGTCCCGCGCAAACCTGAGGATGATATTCCGTTTCTCAAGCGCATCGCGCAGCGAATCCAGGATTTTATCACCGTATTTCTTCGGCTGGAGGCTGGCGTTAAGGAGCTGCTCCGCCAGGCGGTAAATCGCCGGCTCACGCAGGTTTTTCAGATAATTTCTGTATTCAACGATGTGAAAACCGTCTTTCTGCATCTTTTCGACGGGGATACTGTGCTCCTGTATCATATTGACGAAATGCGGGTTTTCATTGAAGAGGAGGACGACATATGCGTACAGCTTGCCGTTGGGGGTCCGAATATTGATAAAGCTCTGCGAATAGGAATATTCCTGCGCGCCGTCCCCGTGAACGTCGGCCTTCAGGTCCGAATCCGACCATGCCGTGGCGGCAAGCGCCACCCACAGCGCCGCGACTCTTCCTACCATCCATTGCCTGCTCAGCACCGACTCACGCTCCTTGACCCCTTGACCGGTTACGCCGGGGGCCTCTGTCCGGCGTGCGAACCCGAACGCCGGACAGGCTACTCGCCCGACGCTCAAAAATACAAATCAAATTTACTTTATGCGCCGGCATCCGGCAAGACCGTTCCTGAAATTATCATCAGTCGCGTCCGAAATAGGCCTTCATCTCGTATACCCCCGCCCCGAGATTGCGCTCGGTGTCAAGACCGCACTTGTCGAGCAGGTGCAACACCGGTTTGTTCTCTATGAGCGCTTCGGCCGAGATGTAAAAAAGCCCCTCTCTCCGGGCCAGGAGGCTGAGGTAGGCGATTATCTCCGTCCCGATGCCGCGGTTCATGTGGCCGTCCCGCACGGCCAGCGAAACCTCGGCGCCATGGTCGTGCTCGTTTACGGTATACTTCCCGACCCCCAGCACAATCTCGGCATCCTCCCGCTTCGAAACACCGAGGATGATTACGTCATTCCGATGATCGACTTCGACGAGCTCACCGAGATCATCCGCCATGTTTCCGCTTTTCACAAAGCGCCCCCGCACGCTCTGGTCGGAAAGCGAAGAGAAGAAGTCCATCAGGATTCCGATATCGTCCGATCGGACGGGTCGAAGAAGCAGGCGGTCACCGCCACGCGTCGTGCGACGCGTCTCGAGATGCTCGGGATACCAGCCTTTCCCGCCGGGAATCCCGCTCGTCGAGGTCGTAACAACGCCCAGTTTTTGTGCCTCTTCAAGCAGCCAGGGACGGAAATCGGGATGAGCGATGGCGATGATTGACAGTGCCCGCTCCCGGAGGTTCTTGCCGTTGATGTAGGCAATGCCGTACTCGGTGACTATATAGTGGATATCGCCGCGGTTCAGCGTTATCCCGGCACCCGCATCCACCGCCGGCACGATCCGTGAGACCGTACCGTTCCGCGCCGTGGATTTCAGCATGAGTATGCTCTTCCCTCCCGGCGCGAGCATGGCGCCCCGCATAAAGTCCGCCTGGCCCCCTATTCCGCTGTAATTGTACGACCCGAGGGATTCCGCGCTCGCCTGACCGGACAGGTCGAGCTGAAGAACGGAATTGATCGCCGCGATATTCTTGAGGCCGGCGATGATAAGAGGATTATTGGTGTAGTCCACCGTATGAAAGGAGATGCTGGGATTGTCGTGAAGAAAATCATAGGTGGATTTCTTTCCCATGCAGAAAGTCGCCACGGTCTTCCCGCGATCCATCGTCTTCCTGCTGTTGTTGATCGCGCCGCTTTTGATCAGCTCAACCAGGCCGTCGGAGAGAAGCTCCGTGTGGATTCCGAGATTCCTTTTTTTATGGAGATTGGCCATTATCGCATTGGGGAGGCTGCCGTAGCCGACCTGTATCGTATCGCCATCCCGTACGATACGCGCCACATAGCGTCCGATCCGTCCGGAAACCTCGTCGGGCTCGCCGGACTGGTACTCGAGAAGCGGCTCGTCATGATGAAAGATGAAATCGACTTCATCCACGCTGATAAAGGTGTCGCCGTGCACCCTGGGCATGAATGAATTCACCTGGGCGATGACGATCGTGGCGTTCTCGACCGCGGCCTTGACGATGTCGATGCTCACGCCCAGGCTCAGCATGCCGCTGGGATCGGGAAGCGAGGTCTGGATAAGGGCCACATCGATCTCGATGATCCGCTGCCTGAACAGCCTCGGTACCCCCGAGAAAAAAACCGGCGTGTAGTCGGCCTCACCGCTGTTGACCGCCTCGCGCAGGCTGTGACCGATGAAGAACGAATTATACCGGAAATTCTGCCTCAGCCTCTCATCCACGTAGGGTGAAACCCCGAGCGTGTATGCCCGGATAATCTCATCTTCCGGCAGGAAACCCGGACTGGTACCGGCATATTCAACGAGAGAGCGAACGAGGAAGCGCGGAACGGCACACGCGGTCGAAACGAAGATCCTCCCTCCACGCCGGATGTGTGAAAAAGCCTTTTCGAGCGTGGTGAATTTTTCGGGGTGCCCGGCACGAAGCCCTTCCATCATCGCGCGGCCTTCGTCCTGCATTTCATTTGTCATCCGTCACCCCGGGGTATCAATCATTACGATAATACAATCCCCGCCCGAATTTTTATCCGCTGACGGGCGTAAGTCAAATACTAATTGGCCGGCGATCATTCGGCGAACACGCGCTCCACGATGAGCACCACGAAATCACGGCGTTCCTCATCCTTGATCAGAGAGGAATACGGGAGCGCAAGGACAGGGAGTTCCCGTCCACCTCGGTAAATGACGACCGAAAGCTCCTGTACGTTCTTGCGCCTGCAGTGCCCCGTCAGGGCGAAACGGCACTGTGAAACAAGCAGCCGGCTCTCGTATCCACCGGGCGATTTGACCGCTGCGGCTTTCGCCCTGAGCGAGGCGGCCAGCTCATGAAAAAGTTTCTTCCCGGCACCGTCGAGATGGTCGTCCGAGAGCATCGGGTCATAGACGATCGTAACGCGCGCACCGCCGAACTCGACGACCGTTTCCACGGGGGCGATATCTTCCCCGTAAGGTGTTTTGCCGTCGAGCGAGATCGTCCGCTCGCTTCCATCCGCTTTGCGGTAATGCCGGGTGCCGTCGAAATCGATAATCAGACTTCTTCCATCCGGCACGCGTATCTCCCTTTTCCCGTTCGGGTATCTCAGGATAATCGTCCCGTCCTTCAATACGGCTTTTTCATGATCAGGATACTTGAATATTCTGGTCCCGTCGGGCTTGGCGTATTCCTCGAGGCCGTGGTTTTTTTTCAGCAGTTCGGCGCCGAAATAATCGAAATTGGTTACGGTCTGCGCGCCCGCCGGCACAGAAAACGAGAGTATGGCGGAAACTACGGCGATGACGGTAAAATCCAACAATTTCATGGAAAGCCTCCCCGGGAAAAATTGACAAAAAGAGGGAACAGGATACAATTGGCGGAGTGACATCGATCGATCATTATCATACCCTCGTGCGCCGCGTCGACGATTTTTCCGCCGGGGTACTGCGCGAATACGGGAGCTCGATGGCCTGTTCCCCCGGCTGCGGCTCGTGCTGCATTCTCGAAACCGTCAACGCGATCGAATCGTGGATGCTTCTCAAACACGCGGCGTCTCTCGAGCCGATGCGGATCAAGGCGCTCTCGCACCGGGCGGCGGAACCGTTTCATGAAGGACAGGCCTGCGTCCTGCTTGAAAACGGGCTCTGTATCCTTTACGAGGCGCGTCCGCTCATCTGCCGGACCCACGGGCTGCCGGTTTTTGTGGACGGCGCGGTCGATTTCTGCCCGAAAAATTTCACCGGGCTCAGCCGCATTGAATCGCCGTTTATCCTCGGGCTTGAAAGCCTCAACACCATGCTCGGTGCCATCAACCTCCGGTTCCAGCGCGAGCACCCCGCTCCCTTCTTCCAGAAGGAGCGCTTCATCCTTCGCGAACTATTTAAGCGCCCGGTGGCCGATGTCCTTGCGGAAGAACGCCCCCTCGAATGATAACCTTCCAACCGCCTCATACGCCAGGTCGCGCGCAGCGGCGAGATCCCTCCCCGTCGCGGTCACGTTGAGCACCCGTCCTCCAGCGGTAAAGCACGAGCCGTCACGGGCTTCAGTACCGGCATGGAACACGATCGCCCCTTCCGGAACCGTATCGAGCCCCTTTATGAGCTTCCCTTTTTCGTACTCCCCGGGGTATCCCCCCGATGCCATTACGACGGTGATCGCGCTCTTTCGAGCGAAACGAATGTCGCACTTCGCGAGCGTGCCGTCCACCGCCGCGTTGAAGAGGTCGCCCAGTCTGTTCTCCAGAAGCGGCAGGATCACCTGGGTCTCGGGATCGCCGAAACGGGCATTGAACTCAAGGACGCGCAGATCATCCCCCTTCACGATGACACCGGCGTACAGTATTCCCTTGAACGGGGAGCCCTCCTTCTTCATGCCCTCGATCGTCGGCACCAGCACTTCGCGGCGGACTCGTTCCAGGCGCTCGGCCGTCATCACCGGCGCCGGCGCGTAGGCGCCCATCCCTCCCGTGTTGGGACCGCGGTCACCGTCGAAGACGCGCTTGTGATCCTGGGCCGCAACCAGTGGGAGGACCGTATCGCCGTCGCTGATCCCGAGCACCGAGGCCTCTTCGCCATCGATATATTCCTCCACGAAGACCTTCATGCCGTCCCTGACCATGGAATCGACGAAAGCACGGGCGTCCTTTCTGTTTTCGGGGATACCAACGCCCTTCCCCGCCGCGAGGCCGTCCAGCTTTATCACCATCGGAAATGACCGCGCCGAATCGATATGGCGGAGAAGCTCGTCGCGCGAAACGAACTCGTGATAATCCCCGGTGGGGACTCCGCAGGCGCGCATGATCCGCTTGGCGAAGAGCTTGCTTCCCTCGAGCATCGCGGCGCGTTTAGAGGGTCCGAACGTCCTGATCCCCCGCTCCACGAGAAAATCCGTAATCCCGGCCGACAGCGGAACCTCGGGCCCGACCACCACCATGTCGATCTTCTTCGCCGAGCAGAATTTCGCTATGCCCTCAAAATCGTCGATCTTCAGGTTCACGCGGAACTCGTCGGCGATCCCGCCGTTTCCCGGCAGCACGTAGACCTCTCCGGCGCTGCCGTCGGTCATAAGCCTCCAGGCTATCGCGTGCTCCCTGCCGCCCGACCCTATTACGCAATATCGCATGTCCGTACCCCGCGTTTCTTTTCGATGATTGCAGACCGAACGCCTCGAACATCGCGGCAATCCACGAATGCATCGCGCCCGGAGAATCGTATGAGAGTGAATTATTCAAATATTGGCAAGTAAAAATGCGTGTTTCCGAAAGACCGGCAAAAGGGATTGTGGGCCTTCAGGAAATCTTCGATCCGCGGAAGATGAAAAGAGTGCGTCCCATCTTGATCTCGTCCCAGTCATACAGGGGCCTGGGTCTGAGGAGTTTTTTCCCGTTGAGAAACGTACCGTTGTCCGAGGCGAGGTCGAAGATATAATACGCGCCCTTCATTTCTTTGATCCGGGCATGCCTGAGCGACACGGCATCATCCCTGATAACGATGGCGTTTTCCGCATCGCGCCCGATGGTTATCTCCTCCCAGTACATCGGGAACTTCTTCCCGACCTCGGGTCCGTCTTTCTGCACCAGCCACGCCCTGGCATACACATATTCCGGATCCTGCGAGGTGACGAGACGATCCCTGTGGAGCTTCGCCTCCTCGTCACGCTTCAGGGCCGCTTCGAACTCGTCGGCGACGAAAGGGGCGCGCTCGCCCGGAACGAAACCGGCAGGCGCCATCGCCGCCCTTCTGATCGCGAGAGTACCGCGGCGCAGGAGAACCAGCACACACCCGATCAAAAGAATGATGATGATAATGACAAGACCCACGAGTAGTATCTGCGGCAGGGGGGGAAGCTCCACGCCGGTTATCCCGCGCCTGTAGATCACATCCTGCGTGTCCCTGTCCCTGAGTGAATCATGCCGCAGGCGGATTTCGATCGCGCGCGGCTTGCCGTCCGCCGGCGCCATGGAGCGGAAACGCACGTCGTAACGGGCCGACCCTCCGGCCTTCAGGGCAGCGTACAGCCCCCGGATATCCTCGTCCGCGCAACAACGGATGAAGCTCCCTCCGGTGAGCCTGGCGATCCGTTCGAGCCCGCGCGACGCCTTTCCCGGACGAACGGCGACGACGTGTACGGGAACGGAGGTTTCCTTCGCCAGGGCGACGACGTCACCGCTCTCCAGGCTGCTCCCCTCGTCCCTGCCGTCGGTAAAAACGACAACGGCTTTCGCGCCCGCGCCATCCCTTCCGAGTAATCCGATCGAATCATATACCGCGGTGTACAACTGGGTCCGCGAGCCGTGAGCTTTCACTTCGCCAATGCACCGGCCCAGCCGGTCGCGTTCGGTGGTGAGCGGACAGCTTATCCTGACCTCGTCGTTGAACCGGACGACCGCGAAGCTGTCCGCCGGGGAGGAGGCGCCGAGAAGCCCCCGGGCGGCCTTTTTAACGCGCTCCAGATCCCTTCCCCGTATGCTCCTGCTCGAATCCATGGCGAGAACGAAGCGGGCCGGTGCCGCGCTTTCGGCCGATGGCTTTACGCTCACGTAATTGACGCGAAACCCGTCCTCGTAGACCTGGATGTTTTCATCGCTGAGATCGCCGGGCGCGCCGCGCCCCCCGTTCGACACCGCAACGCGAAGCAGAACCGTCGGGAATTCCGCCCCGGCGTCGGCCGAGAGAATTTTTACATGCGGTCCCGCCAGCGCGGGCGCGGCCAGCCAGACGGCAAACAGCAGAGTAAGCGCCGCGCGGAGCATCGATTTTATCCTGTGTTCAAATCGTGGAATCATGTCATTGTCCGGTGGTACGCCCGATACCGGTTTCTGTATATACTATCGGTTTCAGCCGGTAATCAGTGCAGGCTTTTTCAATGACGCGTACCGGCATGATCGTCCGGCGAAAGGCCATACTCAGGCATTCGGCGCGCCGCAATCACCGACACTTCCGCGCAAGAGCTCAACGGCGTGCGGGAGCGCACTCTCGATCACCTCGAGATTTTCACGTACCGCCTTCGGGCTTCCCGGCAGGTTGACGATGAGGCTCGAACCGCGGATACCCGCCACCGCTCTTGAGAGCATGGCGTGCGGCGTAATGGCGAGCGATCGCCGGCGCATCGCCTCGCCGAACCCGGGGGCCTCCCTGTCTATGACCGCGAGCGTAGCCTCGGGTGTCACGTCGCGCGGCGCGAAACCGGTTCCGCCCGTGGTCAGGATAAGATCTATCCCCCCGGCGGCATACGCGATGAGCTCGGCCTCGATGCGTTCCCGCTCATCGGGAACGATCGACTCCCTCTCCACGCTATGCCCCATTCGCTCCGCCCAGCGCCGGATCTCGGGCCCCGAGAGGTCCTCCCGCTCTCCCCTGGACGAGCGGTCGCTTACGGTGATTATTCCCACACGGACCATATCCGCCTCCTCATTCGACCTCGATGCTTACGATCCTGAATTCGCGGCCGCTGAGAATCTCGATGTCGGACGACTCGCACGCGGAACAGGAAAAGCGCCAGTCCTCCTTCGTGAACCTGAACTCGGTTCCGCACGATTTGCAGCGCAGCACGGCCGGCACCTTCTCCACCGAAATCTCGGCCTTTTCGGCGATGGTGTCCTTGCTGACAAAGTCGAAGTAGGTCTGCATCCATTCCGGTATGAGGTCCGAGATCTCGCCCACCTGCAGGTTGATCCTGGCGACCCTCCTGGCCCCGTTCTTTCCCGCGAATTCCAGGACGATATCCAGGATGTTGCCCATTATCGAAAGCTCGTGCATTATCAGCGTCCCCGCCGGCGGTGTTTTGCTAAATCTTTTTACCGCAAAGGCACGATATAGATGCTGAGACCCGTCCGTTTATTTCAAGACAATTTCCCGGCCGCGGTCCGCCATATCATGAATCGCAAACACTATCTCTCCAGGCATGGAAAATACGTCGATTACCGTCTCGCCCTCCTCGGCGGCCGGGATCCCCGTGAAGACGGAGAACGTATGTCTGCATGCGGGATGTTATCCTACCTCATGGACCATGCCCCGCTTCCGTCCGGGCTTAGTGGTGAACGCAGGCATGCGCTCGAGGAGTTGAAGGATCTCCTCCACAGATGGGATATTCTTCGTGACGGAGACCTTCTGGGTTATATCCATCAGGAACTGCAGGCAAGGCAAACGCGCAAGACGCATGGCCGCTATTTCACTCCACGCGATATCGTCGACTACATCGTATCACGCGCGCTTGCCTCCGTGGGCACGGCCTCGCGAATCCTCGATCCCGCTTGCGGATCGGGTCAGTTCCTCATCGCCGCCTATGCGTCTCTCACGGGTCCCCACACCCGAAGAAAGGCGGCGCGCCATGACGCTGAAGATCTTATCCGACACCGTCTCCATGGCATCGACTCCGATCCGGTCGCGGCCTCGATATGCAGATGGAACCTCTCCAGTATTTCGGGCGTCGGCGAGGATGAAATCA
>CAZVEG010000020.1:0-38647 GCA_964625625.1 uncultured Leptospirales bacterium
ATCCCAACGATCCCGTTTTCTACAATAACCGGGGTGTCGCCCTCGTGCGGATGGACCGCCCGGAGGAAGCGCTGGCTGATTTTACCCGCTCGCTTGCTTTAAACCCATCCTATACGGCCGCTCGCAGAAACAGGGGAATAGCCAATCATCTCGCCGGGAGGTACGGACCGGCGGCTGAGGACTACCGCAAGGTGCTGAGGGAAAATCCCGGCGACAGGGAGATCGATCTGGGCCGTCGCCGCGCTCTCGCCGGACGGAAGTTGGCCTCCGTAAAAGTGACGGGGGACGAGACGAAAACGACTGGTCGTGAGTTCCGCATGGGCGAAACTCCGGCGAAGGAACGACCGTTCGGCATGGACCGGGGGCCTGGTCGCGATCCTTCCCTTGATGAGCGGCCCGGAATCGGCAGTGCGCAACGCCGTGAAGCGACGCGAACGGGACTTCCGGCCCTCCGCCCGGGAGAAAAGCGGGAAGGGACGCGCGAACCCGGTCCGGAGCAAAAGCGTGCCGCCGGGGAACATTATGCGCGGGGTATCGAACTCGCGAAAAAAGGGAACTCCGGTCGTGCTGTGGCGGAGCTGTCGCGGGCGATACGGCTCAATCCTGACGAAAGCGGGGCGTACGTGGAACGCGGAAGGCTTTACGCGGAACGCGGAGATCTGGCGAAGGCCGGAGCTGATTTCGATAAGGCCATAGCGCTCAGCCCTGAGAACCCGTCCCTGTACTACAATCGTGGAATTATCCTTTATAATAAGAAGCTGTACAATCGGGCCATTGAGGATTTCTCGCGCGCCATAGCGCTCAATCCCGGCGATCCGGAATCATTCAATAACCGGGGAAGCGCCCGCCTCGCCGCCGGCGAGCCGGACATGGCCGTGCGTGACTACACTCAGGCTCTTGCAGTGCGAAGCGATTACGCCCGCGCCAGCGCAAACCGCGGCGTGGCCCTGTTCTACAGGGGTGATTTTCCCGGGGCGCTGTCAGATTTCAACAGCGCGCTTCGTATTGATCCCCGTGACGATCTGGCCCTGCACAACCGGGGTATTGTCCGCTATGTTCTGGGCGATCATCGCGGAGCGCTTTCCGATTTCAACGCGGCAATAGCGCTCGATCCGGGAAATCCTTATCCGCGGATATGGCGTCTGGCCGTCGCCGCCGAGGAGTCCATCACCGCGTCCTCCGCCTACAGGGCGGAAGAACGCGCGCGGTACGCACGATCATCCCCGTCCTGGCCAGGCGCCCTGATGCGCGGTTTCCTCGGCCTCACCGCGGAGTCCGAACTGTTGAGAATAGCGAGTACGGAGAAAGACGCGCGCCTGGCCGGGCAGCGGCGGGCGGAGGCTCTGTATTACCTGGGTCTGCGAAAGAAAACAATGGAGAAGAAAAGCGGGCCGGCCATGGATTATTTTAAAAGAAGCCTGGCGGAGGATACGTCGGTGACTCATGCACGGCGCCTGGCGCGCTTCGAGGTTTCGGGTGACTGAGAACCGGCTTCGATCGTAACATATCAATCCAGGAGGCGATTATGGCGGTAAGCGGCTTGAAGCGGGTACTTGGCCTCCCCGAGGTGGCGTTCATCGCCATCGGGTGCACCATCGGCGGGGGTATCTTCGTTTTTACCGGGATCGTGCTTAAAATTGCCGGCAACGCACTGCCGCTTGCCTTCGCAATCGCCGTGATCCCCGTTCTCATCAGCATGCTGCCGCTCGCCATGCTGGGCTCGGCCATCCCGGCGACCGGCGCGAATTACAAGTATCCCAGCCGGATGGTTTCGCCCGGGCTCGCCTTCGTCGGCATGTGGGTGTACATCCTCGCGTCGTTCTTCGGGCAGATTCCCCTGTATGCGATAAGCTGCGCGCGCTATATCGGCGCGCTGGTTGAAGGGGTGCCGGTGGAGCTGACGGCGGTCGCGATTCTCACCGTGTTTTTTATCATCAACCTGCTCGGTGTGAAGCCGGCGGCCTGGGCACAGGGTCTGATGGTTATCGTCCTCATCGGAGCCCTGGTGTTCTATTCGGTTACGGGGGCCACCGCATTCAATCCCGAAAATCTCAGGGGGATGTTCGACAAGGGAGCCGGGCCGCTCCTGCTGGGGGTGGCGCTTCTCACTTTTACCTATCTGGGATCGAACGCGATCATCGAGCTGGGAGATGAAATTAACAATCCCGGGAAGGTCATACCACGCGCCTTCTTTATCGCCTTTCCCGTTGTGGCGATACTTTATGTTTTCGTGGCGCTCACCACTGTGGGAGCGGCCCCCGTCGAAACCCTGCTGTCCTGCGAGGACCCGATGTCCGAGGTCTGCGGGGCATGCGCGGGAGGCGGCGGAAGGCTCTTCTTCATTATCGGCGGCGCGGTGCTCGCGCTCCTTACGACGCTCAACGCTCTTTTCATGGTCGGTACCAAGTCACTCCTGGTCGTGATTGACGACCGCATACTGCCCGGGTGGCTGGGCGGTCTCAATAAACGGTTTGGAACACCGCACATTCTTCTTTCGGTGATATACGCATGTTCGGTGCTCGGCGTGCTCTCGGGACTTCCGCTGGAGACGTTCGCGTCCTATGCGGCGCTGGGTGGAATGATCATCTTCGTGCCGGTGCTCATCGCGTCGCTCAGGCTGCCGCGTCTCTACCCCGAACGCTATGAACGGTCCCAATTCAAGCTCGGGGGTTTCTTTCTCTGGTTCTGCCCCTCCGTGGGCTTCCTCATGGTCGCTTTTTTCAGCGCGGTCATTCTCGCCGATCTGAAGAGCCCGTTAAAAATCGGGCTCTTCGGCGCGTTTATCCTCTCGGGTATTGTATACTATGCCGCCAGGAAGCGCATGCTGTTGCGCGAAGGTGTGGATCTGGCGTTAATAAAAGGAAGGAGCGACTGGAGTGAATAACAGCGATCAGATGTTGCCATTGTTCCAGGCATACCCGGATCTGGGTGAAAGGATACCCCGGATTCCGCTCGGTGTGTTTCCTACGCCCGTGCGTCGGTTGACCGGCTTCGATTGCGAGAACCTGTGGATAAAGCGCGACGACCTGAGCTCCGCCCTGTACGGGGGGAACAAGGTGCGCAAGCTCGAGTTCATACTCGCGGATGTCCACAAGCGCGGCATACAGGAGGTTGTGACCATCGGCGGCATCGGGACAAACCATGGCCTGGCGACGGCCATTTATTGCAGGCAGCTTGGTTTACGGTGCACGCTGTTGCTGTTCGAACAGCCGGTCACAGCCTATGTGAAACGCAACCTCCTCCTGTACCGGTATTTCGGAGCACGAACCATCTTCACCGGTACGGTGGCGAAGACGGTACTCGCCTATTATCTGACTCATCGCGTATTTCATCCCGGCGCCCGGTACGTGTTTGCCGGTGGTTCGAACGTGCTCGGGACCCTTGGTTTCGTTAACGCCGCCTTCGAGCTCAGACGCCAGGTGCAGGAAGGACTGATGCCCGAGCCCCATTACATCATATGTCCGCTCGGCTCGAACGGCACGCTTGCGGGCCTCACGCTCGGAACGCGCCTTGCCGGATTGCGAACAACCGTTATGGGGGTGCGCGTGACGGCGTCTCACCTGGGGCCTATCCCGGCATCCACCCCCGGAGCTGTCGCGAAGCTTATGAAAGAGACCCATCACTTCCTCAAGCGAACAAGCCCCGCGGTTCCGGATGTGAGCACCGCGGCGCCGGAGGTGCTGGATGAGTATTTCGGTGACGGCTACGGGTGTCCGACGACCGCCTGCTGCGAGGCGATCGATATGATGAAACAGAAGGAGAACCTCAACCTCGAGCCTACCTATACCGGTAAGACCTTCGCGGCCGTGCTGGACATGACGCGCCGTAACCGTCGTCGGAGCGATGTCGTTCTGTACTGGCATACCTATAATTCCGTCGATCTTTCGAAAGAGGCGGCATCAGTCGATTATCGCGGCCTGCCGGGGGCCTTCCACCGGTTTTTCGAGATGCCCGAGGTTCCCGTACCGACCTGCCATGACCAGGGATAGGTATGTCATCGTGCTCTCTGGATCGGTGCGGCTATACCGGGTATGCCCATGTTCAATCCCGGAATATGGACGGGCCGGTATTCTCGAAACGCCGCTCTTTTCCCCGACCCTCCCGGGGGAGCGGGGTGTTTTACCCTCGGATGGAGTGAAGACCCGAAATAAAAAAAACTTGAAATTAATAGTAACATTTTGGACTATGTTTGTGGAGATGTATTTTCCCTTTTTCTTAGCGTCTGCCTGCAGATAAGGAGAGAGTGGTCAAGCCACTCTCTTTTTTCAATATACACAGCGGTCCGGAGATGAGCAATCCAGCGGTCAGGGAGCGGGTGATGGAGACGGTCAGGGCCGTCGCCGAAGACCTCGGGTATTTGATATACGAGGCGGGCCTGCTCCTGAAGGGAAAGAACTCGAGCGTTGTAGTCAAGATCGACGGACGTACGCCGATCTCCCACTCGGACTGTGAGGCCTACAGCAGGGAGTTGTCCCGGCGCCTGGACGAGGCGGGCCTGCTCCCGGATTATTCGCTGGAGGTTTCCTCCCCAGGAATACGTCGGCAGCTTCGAAGCGTAGAGGAGTTCGAGAGGTTCAGCGGTTCCCCCGCAAAGGTGATTTTCCGCGAAGGCGACGAACAGCGCGTCGTCAAGGGACGGATAGGCCGCGTGGAGGGCGGGATCATCGCGCTTCACGAGGGAGATAATACGATCATGATAGATTTCGACGCGATAAAGAGCGCGAACCTCGAGTTTTAGCGCGCGTGTTGTGCAGGGACGGAGAATCATAAACGTGGTGAAGGTTTGAAACATGAGCAACAACTTTTTCGAGGCGTTACACCAGATTGCGAACGAAAAGGGAATAACGCGGGAAACGATCGAGGAAATCGTCGAGTCGGCGATGATCTCTGCCTATAAGAAACAGTATGGTTCGAATACCAACGTTCGCGTGGTTTTCGACCGTGACAAAAACACCGTCAAGATCGTCTCCAGGAAAATGGTGGTGAATTCGCCGAGGAACCGGGCGGAAGAGGTGCATGTCGCCGAGGCCCGCCGGTTCAACCCGGAGGCGCGGCTCGGCGACGAGATGGACGTTGAGGAAAACCCGCTCGAATCGTTCGGGAGGATAGCGGCCCAGACCGCCAAGCAGGTGATCGTCCAGAAGATCAAAGAGGCCGAAAAGAACATCGTCTACAACGATTTCAAGGACAAGGAGGGGGACCTCATCAACGGGTACCTCCAGCGAAAGACCAAGGACGCCATTTTCGTTGACCTCGGAAAGACCGAGGGAATCCTCCCCGCGCGCGAGCAGTCGCCGCTCGAGCATTTCAAGACCGGTGAGCGCATCAAGGCGCTGGTGCTTTCCGTGCAGAAAAACACCAAGGGCCCGTCGGTGGTGCTCTCGCGGGCCAACACCAAGTTCATCCAGAAGCTTTTCGAGATGGAGATCCCCGAGGTCTATGACGGGGTTGTGCAGATCGTCAACATAGTGCGCGAGCCCGGGCTTCGCACGAAGGTCGCCGTGGCCAGCGAGCGCGATGACGTGGACGGGGTCGGCGCATGCGTCGGGATGAAGGGCATACGGATTCAGTCCATCGTTCGGGAACTCGAGGGCGAGAAGATAGACGTTGTCGAATGGGTGGATGACCGGCGTGTGATGGCGGCGAACGCGCTTACACCGGCGCGCGTTAAGGAAGTCATAGAGACCAGGAGCGGCGGGGTGATCGCCGTCGTCGAGAAGGAGCAGTACAAGCTGGCGATAGGCAAGGCGGGACACAACGCCCGGCTGTCGGCCAGGCTGTGTGGCTTCGATATCGACATCAAGACCGAGGAGCAGTACCGCGAGTTCCTGAGCTCGAGCGAGTCCAGGGCCATGGTCGAGCAGCTCTTCGCGAGCAAGGACGTCGAGGAGACGCCGCTCGAGGAACTGCCCGGTCTCGACGCCCGGACCATCAAGCTGCTCGAGGCGGGAGGGCTCTTCTCGGTGGAAGACCTCGTGGAGACGTCGTTCGACGATCTCATGAAGATCGACGGGATCGGCGAAAAAACCGCCAAGAAGATAATGGACATCCTCGCGGAATCGATCGATTTCGAGGAAGAGGTCGACGGGGAAGAGGAAGAGAAGGGAGAACGGCAGGAAGAAGCGGGTGAAACGGAGACGGCGGAGGCCGTCGACGATGCGGATGCGGAGAAGTGATGGCGCGATACGAAGCGACCAGACCGTGAGAATGAACGGGACCGCGTTCTTCCGAAAATTCAATAGGTAGAAGCAAGGTGCAAATGAAAGCAATTGATATTGCAACCGCAAATCATGTAACAGAAGAAGATATCCTTACTATCTGTAAAGACCTGGGAATAAACTGTGCCGGGATGGACGCCGAATTTTCAGAGAAGGACGTTTTCCTGGTACAGAAAAAAATAGAAGTAATCAAGGAGCAGCGGGCGAAGGCGGCGAGGGAGCTTCTCGAGAGGAAAAACGAGCGAAGCGAAAAGCCGGGCGCGAAGATCAAGCTGAAGCGCAAGGTGACCGTTTCGAAGGAACTCATCAAGGAGAAGCATGAGAAGGACGAGGAGGCCGCCGCGTCGCCGGCCCCGGAAAAAGCGGAAGTGGCACCGAAACCCGCTTCCGCGCCCCCGCGAGAGGAGCGGCGCCCGCCTTCAACCGGCCGACCCGTCGCGGGGCGCCCCGATCAGCGGCCCGACTGGGGCCGCTGATCGGGGCGCCCGCAGGGCTCACGGCCCGCGCCGCGTACCGACGCCGCACGACGAAGCGGTCCCGGGGCACCGGGCTCCCGTGACGGCAGGCCCTTCGGCGATCGCAGGCCCGGCCCCGGCGCGCCGCCGCCCAAGGAAGCGGGTGCGGCGGACAAGAAGGACGAGGCAATCTCCGCCAAGGAGAAGGAAAAGAGAAAGAAGGCGAAGGAAAAGGAAAAAGAGAAGGAAGGCAAGAAGCGTCTCTACAAGGACAAGGGCAAGGAGAGCTTCGAGAAAAATATATTTTCGCGCCGAAAGAAAGGCGGTCACCACGGCGGTATGCAGGAACAGGAGCGCGTGGCTGTATCGCCGAAGAACATCGACATCACCGAAAGCATATCCGTGGGCGACCTCGCCAAGAAGCTCAACGTCAAGGCGAGCGAGGTGATCTCCCGCCTGATGAAGCTCGGCATGATGGCCACGATTAACCAGGTGATCGACGCCGAGACCGCCGAGATCCTCGCCTCGGAGTTCGGAACTGTAGTGAGGGTTGTCTCGCTCTTCGAGGAAACGGTCATCCGCCATGAGGAGGAGGACCGGGCCGAGGACCGGGCGAAGCGCCCGCCGATCGTTACCGTCATGGGCCACGTCGACCACGGCAAGACCAAGCTCCTCGACGCCATCAGGAAGACCAATGTCGTCGACGGCGAGTTCGGCGGTATAACCCAGCATATCGGCGCCTATACCGTGAAGGTGCGGGAACAGTTTGTCACTTTTCTGGACACCCCGGGCCACGAGGCATTCACCACCATGCGCGCGCGCGGGGCGAGCGTTACGGACATCGTCATCCTGGTCGTCGCGGCCAATGACGGCGTCATGCCGCAGACGGTCGAGGCGATAAACCATGCCAAGGCCGCCCATGTTCCCATCATCGTGGCGATAAACAAGATCGATCTTCCTGAAACGAACGTTACGCGCATAAAACAGGACCTGTCGAATTACGATCTCGCTCCCGAGGAATGGGGGGGCACGACCCTCTATGCCGAGGTGAGCGCCAAACAGATGATAAACATCGAGGAGCTTCTCGATCTCATTCTCATCCAGGCGGAGATGCTCGAGCTCGACGCCAATACGGCGCTTCTCGGGCGCGGCGTGGTGATCGAATCGCGCCTCGATCCGGGCAGGGGTCCGGTCGCGACCGCGCTGGTTCAGAACGGCACGCTGCACGTGGGGGATCCTTTCGTCGTGGGCATCTACTCCGGTAAGGTGAGGGCGATGTTCAACGACCAGGGCCAGCCGGTCCAGGAGGCCGGCCCCTCGACGCCGGTCGAGCTGGTGGGGCTTTCCGGCGTTCCCTCGGCGGGCGATCCATTCCAGGTCGTTGAATCCGAGAAATACTCCAAGCAGATATCGCAGAAGCGCATCGACCTCAGGCGGCTCGAGACCGCGAAAAAGGTGCGCAAGGTTACCCTTGAAGACCTTAACGAGATGATTCGCGAAGGCGAGGTTCAGGAGCTCCGCGTCGTTATCAAGGCGGACGTTGACGGCTCCGTCCAGGCGCTCAAGGAATCCCTGGAAAAACTCTCCACCGGGGAGGTGCGGGTCAAGGTGATCCACGCGGGGACCGGCGGCATCAACGAGTCGGATGTGATGCTCGCTTCGGCGTCGAACGCCATCATCATCGGCTATCATGTGCGACCGACCGCCAGGGTTTCCGAGCTGGCGGAGAAGGAGAGCGTGTCGATTAAGTTCTTCAACATCATTTTCGAGGTGACCGATTCGATCCGCGCGGCCATGGAGGGAATGCTCTCCCCCGAATACAGGGAAGAGGTCGTGGGCAGCGGCGAGGTGCGCCAGATCTTCAAGATATCCCGCCTCGGAACGATCGCCGGCGCCATGGTGCTTTCCGGCAAGGTCAACCGCAAGAACAAGGTGCGGCTGATCCGAGACGGCGTGGTCGTTTTCGACGGCGAGCTCAAGTCGCTCAAGCGGTTCAAGGACGACGTTTCCGAGGTCGAGTCGGGGCAGGAATGCGGCTTCGGGCTGGTTAACTTCAACGATCTCAAGGAAGGGGACAGCTTCGAGGCCTACCGGACGATCGAGATCGCCAAGACCCTGGACGGCTAGGCGATGGCGACACACCGGAGGGAACGGCTCGAGGAGCTCGTAAAACGCGTCGTCGCGGACGCGCTGCTCTCCGAGATAAAAGATCCGCGCATAGGCTTCGTTTCGGTTGTCCGGGTGAAGCTTGCCAAAGACTACAGCGTGGCCGATATATTCGTCTCGGTGCTCGGCGACGATACGCAGAAGAAAAAATCCATGGCGGGCATCGAGTCCGCCCGCAGCTACATACAGTTCCTCGTCGGCAAGGGAATACAGCTCCGCACCACACCGCGGCTCGTCTTTCACCTTGACACCTCGGTCGAGGAAGGCGTGCGGATGGTCGGCGTGATAGAAAAACTCGACGCCGGAGACGGCGGACGGCATGACGAAGAGGCCGCCGACACGGACGACGGAAAGGGCGGAGAGAGCGGCGGCTGACGGTGGACGATTTTGATGCGAGGGACGCCGTTCTTCTCCTCGACAAGGAGAAGGGCATTACGTCCTTTTCGGCGATCGAGGAGGTGCGGAGAATTTTCGGGGCCAGAAAGGCCGGTCATTCCGGAACGATCGACAAGGCGGCAACGGGCCTTCTCGTGGTCTGTACGGGCTCGATGACGAGGCTCACGCAGTATTTCCTCGAGGGGGACAAACGGTATACGGGCGTTATTCGCCTTGGGATTACGACCGACACCTGCGACGCCGAGGGTGAAGTTGTCGCGGTCGGGAGCACGGACGGGATAGATGAGGGAAGGATACGCGCCATAACGAAGCGTTTTACCGGTAAACTCCGCCAGATGCCGCCGCTGTATTCCGCGCTGAAAATCAAGGGAAAGAGGGCATCCGACCTTGCCAGGCAGGGGCAGGCGGTGGAACTGGCCGCGCGGGATGTCGTTATCAGAGAATTTGATATACTCGATTTTGACCTCGAAAGAGCCACGCTGACGGTGGATGTACTCTGTTCGAAGGGCACCTATATCCGATCGCTCGCGCGCGATATCGGCGAGTTTCTGGGGACGGGGGCGCATCTGGCGGAGCTCAGGCGCACCGCTTCAGGGCGATTCTCCGTGAATGACGCGGCGACGATCGGGGAAATGAAAGAATACCTTTCCGGCAGGCGCACCGGTCCTCGCTTTGTGCTGGCTCCCGAGGAAGCGTTGAGGGATTTCGGGCGGATAATCGTCGGCGAGGCCGCGATTAAAAAGGTTATTAATGGAGCGTTTTTCACCAGAGGTGATATAGTGAGCATGGAAGGGGTGTCGCCCTTCATTATAATGGACGTGCATAAAAATTGTATTGCCATTGCGAACGTCGATACTGATAATTGGTCAGTTGTATACAGGAACGTCTTTAACAGGTCAAATCCCGGTTAGGTACGGGCGGGTGTATGGCGTTGACACCGGAAAAGCAAACACGATCAATCACATAAGGAATAAGGAGAACAGCAGCATATGCGTCAGAAGAGCGAGGTCATCAATCAGTATAAAAGGCATGAAAGCGATACCGGCTCGCCGGATGTTCAGATTGCCCTGCTGACGGAAAGGATCAACCACCTGACGGAGCATTTCAAGGTGCATAAAAAGGATTTTCACTCCCGCAGGGGACTTCTGAAACTCGTCGGCCAGCGCCGCAGACTTCTGGATTATCTCAAGAAAATCGATCTCGAGAAATACCGGAGCCTCATCGAATCGCTCGGCCTGAGAAGATAGATATTCCTCCAAGGCGGACGGCGACCGGCCCGCGCCTGCAAGATAGTGCGATTACGGGCATCAAGGTATTGAAGAGGTGGAATGATGAGTTTTGAATCAGGTGTTAAAATAGGCCGGGAGGATATACGGTTCAGCACGGGCTATCTCGCGAAACAGGCGGATGGAGCCGTTGCGGTCGCGAGCGGTGAGTCCATGGTTTTCGCCACGGCGGTGGTTTCGCGCAAGGTGGTCGAGGGGCAGGACTTCTTTCCTCTTACCGTCGATTACAGGGAAAAATTTTACTCCGCGGGCAAGATCCCGGGTGGATATATCAAGCGCGAGGGAAGGCCCAGCGACAGGGAAACCCTGACGAGCCGCCTCACCGACAGGCCGCTGAGGCCGCTCTTCCCCGATGATTTCGTCAGTGAAGTGCAGATAATAATTTCCGTGCTCTCAACGGACCAGAAGACCCAGTCGGACGTTCTTGCCATCAACGCGGCATCCGCCGCGCTTTCAGTTTCGGGCATACCCTTCAAGGGCCCCGTCGGGGCGGTACGCGTTGGCAGGATTAAAGGCGAGTTTGTCGTCAATCCCACGTTCGACGAATCCGAGGCGAGTGATATCGACCTGGTGGTCGCCGGCACGCGAAAGGCCGTCACCATGATAGAGGGTTCGTCAAAGAATGTGAGCGAAGACGACATGATAAACGCCGTCGTCTTCGCCCACGAGCAGATCGCGAAGCTCTGTGACGCGCAGGACGATCTCAAACGGCAGGTTGCCAAGCCGGAGATGGCATACACGCCGAAGAAGAGGGATGAGGCCCTGAGGGAGGAGGTGCGCAAGCGCTTCCGTCAGGAAGTGGTCGATCTTATCAAGCTTAAAGAAAAGAAGGAACGCGAAGACTCGCTCAGGAGCATAATCGAACGTGCGACCGCGGAATTGAAGGCATCCTTCCCCGATTCCATCGGCCAGGTCGGGTCGATAATAGACGATCTCGACTATGATGTAATGCGCGCGCGCATACTCGATGAGAAACAGCGCGCGGACGGAAGGGGCTTGAAGGATATCCGGCCGATCGAAAGCATGATCGGCGTGCTGCCGAGGGCGCATGGCTCGGCGGTGTTCACCCGCGGACAGACGCAGAGCCTCGGCGTCGTGACGCTCGGTACGGGGCGCGACTCCCAGCGGCTCGACGCAATCGAGGGTGAGAGCTTCCGCCGCTTTATGCTGCACTATAACTTCCCGCCCTTTTCGGTCGGGGAGACGGGCAGATATGGCGGCACGGGAAGGCGCGAAATCGGCCACGGAATGCTGGCCGAGCGATCGCTGCAGTATATCCTGCCCGAGCCGGAGCGCTTTCCGTACACCATCCGTGTCGTTTCCGAGATACTCGAATCAAACGGCTCGTCTTCCATGGCCTCCGTATGTTCGGGCTCGCTCGCGCTCTTCAACGCCGGTGTGCCGGTGAAGGCCGCCGTCGCGGGAATAGCAATGGGCCTGATCCTCGAGGGCGACAGGTACGCGATCCTCAGCGATATAATGGGACTGGAAGATCACCTGGGCGACATGGATTTCAAGGTGGCGGGCACCTCCGATGGAATAACCGCGTTTCAGCTCGACATTAAGATCGAGGGAATAACGCCGCAGATCATGCGCGAGGCGCTCACCCAGGCGCGCGAGGGGCGGCTTCATATTCTGGGTAAAATGAACGAGGTGATTTCAGCGCCCGCGAAGGAACTCGCGCCGCACGCACCTCGTATAATCATGATAAAAATCGACGTCGACAAGATCGGCGGTCTTATCGGCCCCGGCGGCAAAGTGGTCAAGGCCATCGTGGAGGAGACCGGCGCCGAGATCAATATCGAGGACGACGGAACGGTCACCGTTTCCGCGGTCGACAAGGAGTCTATCGACAAGGCGCTGGCCAAGATAAGCGCGATAACCGAGGACGTCGAGATCGGAAGGATCTATAACGGCCGAGTTAAGAAGGTGATGGAATACGGCGCCTTCGTCGAGATCGCTCCGGGCCGTGAGGGTCTGGTCCATATTTCCAAGCTCGATTTTGAGAAAGTGAATAAAGTAAGCGATGTCCTCAAGGAAGGCGACGAAGTGGCGGTCAAAGTCATCGGCATAGACCGGCAGGGAAGGGTCGACCTCAGCAGGAAGGACGCGCTGAAGCGATAGCGTTGTTACAAGATGGTTTCCAAATATACGCTCGATAACGGAATGGT
This sequence comes from uncultured Leptospirales bacterium, assembly GCA_964625625.1. GTDB lineage: Bacteria > Spirochaetota > UBA4802 > UBA4802 > UBA5368 > MVZN01. Next base: position 12,693 of record CAZVEG010000020.1, read on the forward strand.
CATCCTCCTCGAGTCCATCGAGGGGGTGGCCTCCGTTTCGGCCGGGCTGTGGGTCAAGACGGGTTCGCGGAACGAACAGAGCGGCCAGATGGGTTACGCCCATTTCATCGAGCACATGCTTTTCAAGGGAACGGCGAATTATTCCGCGCGCGATATCGCACGCATGGTCGACCGGGTCGGCGGACAGCACAATGCCGCGACGAACCGGGAGTACACCTGTTACTATATCAACGTCATCTCGGATTATCTCGAGCTTTCGGTCGATCTTCTCGCCGATATGTATTACCGCTCGCTTTTCGATGCCGACGAGATCTCCAAGGAGAAGAACGTCATCCTCGAGGAGATCAGGATGTACGAAGACACTCCGGACGAGCTGATCCACGATGTGTTCATGGAATGCATGCTTTCGGACCATCCGCTCGGGCATCCGATACTCGGAACCATCGAGAGCATCGACGGCATAGACCGCGACCGTCTCCTCGGATTTTTCGGCGAAAACTACTCGACCGAGAACTGCATTTTTTCGGTCGCGGGGAATTTCGATATTGACGAAACAAAGCGGCTCATCGAGCGCTCATTTGCCAGGCCGCTGCCCTCGGCGAGTACGGCGGTACGCGGCGGGAACACCCCTCCCCGGCGAATCTTCAGGCGGCATATAACGCGCGATCTGGAGCAGATACATTTCTGCCTGGGGACGGAAGGCCTGAGCCGGAACGACGACAACCGCTGGGCGCTTTTTTCACTCAGCACCATCCTCGGAGGCAGCATGTCCTCCAGGCTCTTCCAGAACATCCGCGAGAGGGAGGGGCTCTGTTACGCGATTTACTCCTTTCATTCCGCGTATCTCGATAATGGCGTTTTCGGCGTTTATTGCGGGACCTCACCCGACAATTACACCAGGGCCCTCGGCCTCATCGTTAAGGAGTGTGAGTCCCTGCTGGCCGAAGGAGTGACCGAGGAGGAGCTCGGTGACGCCAAAACCTTCATGAAGGGCAACCTGGCGCTGAGCATGGAGAGCACTGAGGTGCGCATGGGGCACCTCGCCAAGAACGAGATGATTTACGGCCGGCATTTCAGCTTCGATGAAATGGTCGAGAGAATAGATGCCATTTCCATGGATGACTTCGGCAGGGTGATAGATTCGATTTTCAGGGGGAAACAGCTCACCCTCGTTTCGATAGGTCGTATCCCCGGCAATGCCGGTGCTGCCACCGCGGAGCCCATTCTGCTCAACGGCGGCGGCCGGCTCCGCCGAGAATCACGGTAAAAACTTCTTGAAAATAAACGAAGCGTACCGGCAACATTAACGGATTTCGCCGGGGCGGAGGCTTTTGCCTCTTCAGATCCGCCACCGGCCGGGCGATAATTTTCATAGAGGAGACGCGGTATGGCAGGGAAGGGCGATGCTGTAAACAGCACGATCGGTGAAGGATCGATATTCGAAGGAAAGTTTTACATCAGCGGATCGCTCCGGATCGACGGTAAGTTCGAGGGTGAGATCAAGACCGATGAAGAGCTGGTGGTGGGAGAAACCGGCAAGGTCAAGACGAACATAGACGCCAAATCGGTCGTGGTGGCCGGAACCGTTATAGGAAATATTAAGGCCGACGAGGAGGTCAAGCTTCTCGAGACGGGGCGGGTACTTGGTGACATCGTGGCGCCGGCGATCGCGATTCAGCGCGGGGTGATTGTACAGGGGCATGTGACCATCACCGCCGGCCAGCGGAAGGACGTAAAGAAGCTGATCGAAGAATCGTTCAGCAGCGGATCGGACAAGCAGTCCGAAAAGTCGTCCAGGTAGCGGATCGTTCAACCGGAGACGGTGCCGCGGATTCATTGCAATGAAAAGCTTTCGATCAAGAACATTCAGGCTGGGCTCTTACACGGTCACCACCACCATCGATAAAATTATCGTTTTGAACGTTGGAGGGGGACGTGTACGGTCATATATATTTAAAAAGAACCCGTTCGCGGGAATGAAACGCCGTACCGTCGCGGCGATGCTTTTGCCGATTGCCGCGGTTCTGGTCCTCGTCCTGTCGCACGATCGAACGGGCGACGGAGAAGGGCTGAACGACGAAGAAAGGAAGAACATGCTGTTGCTTTCTTCCCGTACTGATTTTTCCGCTCCCGTCGAGGAGTCGACCCTTCAAATACGCACCCATCGCGTTAAAAACGGCGAAACCCTCAGCAAGATCGCCCGCGAATACGGCGTGTCGATGGACACCATCTGCGGCAGCAACAGACTCACTTCCTATGACATGCTGCCGGTGGGAACGACACTTAAAATTCCCTCCCGTGACGGAATAATTCATTCGATGAAAAGAGGGCAGGATATTCACGCCGTGGCGGAATATTATCGCGTGCCTGTTTCCAAGATACTGGCGGGGAACCACATCAGAAATTATGATTTTATCCAGGAAGGCGCCACGATCTTCATCCCGGACGCAAAACCGATGGACCTCGTTCCCGGGTTCATCTGGCCGACGATGAGCAGGGTTCTCAACTGCGGTTACGGGTGGAGACGCGATCCCTTCACCTCCGAGCGCGATTTTCACAAGGGTCTCGATATCCGGGCCGGTTACGAATGGATAAAGGCGACAAAGTACGGCAAAGTCACTTACGCCGGATGGCTCGGCGGTTATGGCATGGCGGTTCTCATCGCGCATCCGGGTGGGTACAAGTCTCTTTACGGTCACCTTTCGCGGATAACCGTGCGCGAGGGCCAGTACGTAAAACAGGGACAGGTGATCGCGAAGAGCGGAAACACCGGGCGCTCGACGGGGCCGCACCTTCACTTCGAGCTGATAAAATCGGGCTCCCATCTCAATCCCCGCGGATATTTAAAGTAAGTACCGCGCGGCAAAAAGTTCTTGCCTCGCCGGCGCCGCCGCCTGTATCAATGACGGAAGCAATCAACTCTGATCCACCCGGGAGCGCGCCATGCTTCAGAATGCAAACTTTCTCTGCGAAATAGGTACCGAGGAAATACCCGCCGGGTACCTGCCGCCGGCGATCGCCTTCATTAAAAAGTCTTTCGGCGAAAGCCTGAAGGAGGAGCGCATAGCCTTCGAAGCGATCGAGGTGTATGCGACACCGAGGCGGCTGTCCGTTCTTGCATCGAATGTCGCTCCCGCGCAGAGCGAGGAAGAGGTCGAGTTGAAAGGGCCATCGGTGAAAGCGGCATATGACGCTGAAGGCAGACCGACGAAGGCCCTTCAGGGTTTCCTGAAAGGGAACGCGATCGAAGAAGGGCAGGTGGTCAGGCGGGCAACCGACAAGGGGGAGTACCTTTTCGCGACCAAAACCCTCGCATCGAAGAAAAGCGGGGAAATCATTCCGGGCATCATCGAGAATATTGTTAAAAACCTGCCGTTCCCGAAGAAGATGCGCTGGAGCGACCTGAAGCTTTCCTTCCCGAGGCCGATCACGTATTTCTGCGTTCTCTTCAACGACCGTGTTGTGCCGTTCGAATTGTCCGGCATCGCGTCATCCAATCTTGTTCGCGGGCATTACATACGACACAACCGCATGGTCGAGGTCAAAAGCATCGCTTCCTATCAGGAGCTTTTGCGGGAGAACGGCGTGCTGGTCGATCACGACGAGCGACGGGAGATCATCCGGGCGGAGCTCGAAAGGATGGCGAAGTCGCTGCGCGGGGAGCTTGTCTTCGATGACGATCTGCTCGAAACGGTGACCTTCCTGGCGGAGAGCCCTTTCGTGCTGGTGTGTGATTTCCGGCGCGAATTCCTTTCCATCCCGGACATCGTGCTCATTACGGAGATGAAGGAGCACCAGAAATATTTCGCGGTGCGTGGGACAGACGGCGTTCTGCTGCCCAATTTCCTTGTCGTTTCGAACAATCCCCCGTCGGCGTATATAAAGGCGGGAAACGAGCGGGTCATCACCGCGCGTTTCAACGACGCCCGCTTTTTCTTCGACGAGGACAGGAAGTCCGGGCTGGCGGACAAGGTTGAATCGTTGAAAAGCGTACTCTTCCACAAGGATCTCGGCAGTATCCATGATAAAGTTGAGCGTATGCGTTTCATCTCGGCTCACCTTGCCGCCGTTCTCGGGCTCGACGCTGAAACCGCGGGGAAGATCGACCGCGCGGTCAGTCTCTGCAAGGCCGACCTCAATACGGCGATGGTCTTCGAGTTTACCTCCCTCCAGGGGAAGATGGGCCGGATCTACGCACTGCTTGACGGCGAGGACCCCGAAGTGGCTGACGCGATCGATGATCATTACCGGCCGCGCTCGCAGGACGATCCGATGCCGGAAGGAATCATCAGCAGGGTGCTGTCGCTCGCCGAAAAACTGGACAATCTGCTCGGCTCCTATTCGGTGGGGAACATCCCAAAAGGCTCGCAGGATCCGTACGCGCTTCGCAGGCAGGCCGGGGCGATTGTGGAGATGGCGGTCGACGGCGGCATGTCGATCGACATGCGGGCCCTCCTGGAGCACTGTGCCTCGAAATACCGGGACGGTGCGGCCCTGGTGAAGCCCATCCTCGCGTTCATCGGCGGCCGGGCGAACACGCTTTTCGCGGAGCGCGGATTCCGTTATGACGAGATCGACGCGTGTCTGTCGATAGACTATCATAACTACCTCGAGCAGTTCCGCAGGGCGCACAGCCTTCACGAATTCAGGGGCAGGGAGGGCTTTTCGGAAATGCTCCTTTCGTTCAAGAGGATGAACAACATCGTCGCCGCGTTCAGGCAGAAACAGCCGGAATACCCTCTGGCCTTCGACCCGGCGCTTGTACGTGAGGAGGCCGAGCGCGGGCTCTACGAATTCTTCAATTCCCGCCGCGAAAAAATCGCCGGCTTGATCCGATCGGACAGCTACAGGGAGCTCTTCGGGCTTCTCATCGAGGGGAAAGCCGCGGTCGACACCTTCTTCGACAAGGTGATGGTAATGTCCGATGATGTCAGGGTCCGTGACAATCGCCTGGCGCTGCTCGAGACGATCCTCGAGCCGTTCAGGGGGCTTCTCGATTTCACCAAGATCTCGGAATAGGAGGGAAGATGAAGCTCTGCGACGGCGTGTATGCCTATATATGGAGAGGCGTTTTCGAGAACAACTGCAACATGTATTATTTCGGGGAGCCGCTCAATCTGCTGTTCGATCCGGGTCTCGCCCGGCACCTCGATCTACGGTTCGATGGTATGCGCGCCGACGGATTGAACCCGGACGATATCGGTACCGTCATCTCGACGCATGCGCACCCCGACCATTTTGAGGGATGCGCTCATTTTATGAACGGCAAGGCGCCGGTGGGTATGCATAAAGACGAGATATCCTTCCTTCACGAGGTGGGGCCGCAGTTTTTCCAGATGATGGGAATGCAGTTGCCCGCATTCACGTTCGGCATGGAGCTTGAAGAAGGGCTGTTGACGATCAACGGCGTGGATCTCGAGGTCTTCCTGACTCCCGGACACTCGCCCGGTTCGATCTGCGTATACTGGAGGGAGAAAAAGACGCTCGTATGCGGAGACCTCATCTTCAGGGAGAGCGTGGGGCGCACCGATTTCCCGGGCGGGGATTCGGCAAAGCTCAGGGAAAGTATTGAACGGATGGCCGAGCTGGACATCGAGTTCCTCCTGCCCGGGCACATGGACTATGTGAGCGGGCAGGCACAGGTGAAGAAAAACTTCGACGTAATCCGACGTTATATCTTCCCGATGCTGTAGACGCTTCCCTCAGGGTATTTCCGGCAGGCCGGCCGCGCGGTTCTGCCGGCTCCAGAAATAACGATAACGGAAGGGAAGGCCCTTCATGACCGGTGCCGCGAGGAGCGCCGGAAGCCATGCCGCCGCCTCCTCGTTGCCCCGCTCGAAGCATTCCCGGGTAAACGCCATGAGCTTCGGCTTCGCCGCCGCGGGGGATTTTTTAAAAGCCCGGTACAGCTTCCCCTCGCGCTCGATGAAGCCGCGCTCAAGTTCATCGCGCTTCGGGGCGAAGTGCCCGTTCCATGTCGTGTACCTGGTCAGTGCCTGACGGTGCAGAATCTCGTGTCGCCACCAGAATACATCCTTCGAATAACGATCCGGCGCCCCGGCGTTGAGGAAGTCAATCGCGCCATGACCGAGGTAAAATGGCTTGAATATTCCCGTGCAGGTGCCCGAGCTCGCCGTGGCCCAGTGGACGGGGAGCTCGTTCCTGAGATGCGAGACCAGCGCGGAAGTGGACTGGCTGGCGCGCAGGGGACCGAACGACGCATGCATGCAGACCGTACCCATGTCGGTACCGTGAGGAGGGACCGGGGCCGTATCGCTTCCGTGGTCGCGAAGCAGCGCCATCATTGTCGCGGGGGTAAGCTTTCCGCTGTGCCGCCGCAGGAGCTCCATCGTCCTGGATTGTCTCACGCGGCATTTGCTGAAATGCGTAATGATGGTGTCGGAAAAGGCCCGCCTGAAGCCGAAGGTAGCGCCTCGCCTGATGTATCCTTTTTTAATCGCGTAATCCTCCGCTCCCGGGGAGAGGAGATCGTATTCCTCGTCTATGGTCAGGCCGTTGGAAATGCTCCGTACGCCGCGTACCTTTTCGGCCGCCCAGTGCCTTCCCGCCGTTTCAAGAACCCAGGCCTCCTTTTTGTCGGCGATGATGAACGAGTTGTGATAATAGAGTTTGCTCTTATATCCGCAATTCCCCCCCTGGCCGTAACGCCCGATAAGCTCCGTGATGAGCGCCAGCGCATCCGATGCCCTGGAGGTCCGTTCAAGCGCGAGGCGCAGGAGGTCCATGCCGGTGAGCCCGGTTTTGGAGTATGTCTCCCTGGTAAATACCGCTTCGTTCCCGATGGTCAGGCCCGCCGCGTTCGCGCCCATCTCGCACCCCCACATCCACGCCGGGCGTGACAGGAGCACCTCGGCCGTGCGGGAGGATTGGGGGATTTTCAGGTAGGTGCACTGTAGCTCCGCAGGGCTCGAGAACGAACGTGCCGGAACATGATGCAGAAGCTGGGCTTCGTTGGGCTCGCGATCGCTGTTCTTCGCGAGAATAACGCTGCCGTCGAGCGTCGCTTCGCCGGTTGCTACGACTGTATCACACATGGCCTTTTCTCCGAACGATGGACGGTTATATGGATAGAATGATACGCTCGCGGGTGTTTCTTTGCAAGTAAAAATGACCGGGGTAAAATTGCACCCATAAGGGCGAAAGGGGTATACGGGTGGATTGTGTGATGCAAGGAGAGCGACCGTGGTGGGTGTCCAAACAGTAAATCGAGCTATCTGGCAAATCCCGTGATCAGACTCAATGAGGGCAAAATAGGGTTGACGCGTCGGTTCCCGGGAATTCTGATCTTTTAAACAATTGCGACGCCGTGAAAGCGATGCGCTCGAATCGTGCCACAATTCTCTGTGTCAGGAGCGGAATTTCGGAAACATGGACGAATATCTTAAAACCTCATGGTTCATCAGGGCCATCTTCATGGTTCGAACGTTCGTGCGGTATCATCTTTCTTTTAAAAAAAAGTTCGCCCGCATGACGGGCAATCCCTACGTGTGGGGCATATGGAACATCGAGGTCTTCGGGCCCAATATCAGCATCGGCCGGAACGTGGTTATTATCGGCGCGGAGTCCGCGCGGACGCGGCTCACCACGGTGAAACTCGGTGGTTACGAGGGGGCCATCGAGATCGGTGACAACGTGCTGGTCATGGCGGGCGTACGCGTTTCGAGCGCGTCGAAGATAGAGATCGGCGACGACTGCATGCTCGCCAACTACTGCTACCTTACGGATGCCGACTGGCATGGAATCCACGACCGAACGCAGATTGTGGGCGGGACCAAGCCGATCGTGCTCGAGAAGGGCGTATGGATCGGCGATTCGGCCATTGTCTGCAAGGGCGTGCGTATAGGCCGGAATTCGATCGTCGGCGCGGGATCGGTCGTCAGAAAAAACGTTCCCGCGAACGTGGTGGTGGCCGGTAATCCGGCGCGGGTGGTGAGAAAACTCGATCCCGACAGGGTCGTAACGATGGGCGCTTTGTACGAGAAAATGGGGGGGCCGCCGGTTTGAAGATCTGCATGCTGTGCTATCGGGGTAATCCGTACAGCGGGGGCCAGGGTATCTACCTGAAATACGTCGCGGAGGAGCTGGTTCGCCAGGGCCACGAGGTGCACGCCATCGTCGGGCCGCCGTACCCGGCCCTTATGGATGGCGTTAAGACCCATTACATCCACAATAACGAGTACTATGTCCGCAAGGGACGGAACATATTGAACGCCGACGCGCCCTTCGATATTCTTCGTCCCCTCAACTCGTATGAATACCTCAGTACGAGGCTTGGCGCTTTTTCTGAAATCAGCGCATTCAGCTTCAGGGCATTCCTGAAGATACGTGAGCTCCTGAGGGACACGCGCTTCGATGTAATACACGACAATCAGTGCATCGGCTACGGGCTGCTGCTCATGCGGAGTTTCGGTATCCCCGTGATAGCGACGATCCACCATCCGCTGTCGGTCGACCTTGAGAACGTTGTCGAAAGGGCGTCATCCTTCACGAATAAAATGAAGGGAGTGATGTTTTATCCGATCCTGATGCAGCAGATAGTATCGAAGCGGCTGGACCATATAATTACCGTCTCGGAGGACTCGAAGCGCCGGATCAACGCGGATTTCGGCGTACCAATGGATAAACAAACGGTGGTGTATAACGGGCTGGACGATTCGATATTCAGGCCTCTGCCCGGCGTCTCGAAAAAGAAAGGGAAGATCGTGTTCGTGGGAAACGTCGAGGACGGCAAAAAGGGATTCGTCTATCTTCTGAAGGCGCTCACCATGATGAAAAGCGAGGTGCGGCTTACGGTGGTCGACGGCGGTTCACCCCACAGAAGGGTGACGGCCGCGTTGATCGACAGGCTCGGCCTTGCCGATAAAATAGAGTTTACCGGCAAGGCCGACACGGACGCGCTGGTGCGGCATTACTGCGAATCCGAGATGGCCATCGTGCCGTCGGTGTACGAGGGGTTCGGATTCCCGGCGGCGGAGGCGATGGCCTGCGGGATTCCGGTCGTCGCGAGCGATGGGGGGGCGCTCCCCGAGGTCGTTGGTGATGCGGGGGTGGTCGTACCCGCCCGCGACGAGCGCGCGCTCGCCCGGGCGATCGACGCGCTCTATTCGGATAAAACGAGGATGAAGTCCCTCGCCGCGGCCGGCAGGTCCCGGGTGCTCCGCGAGTTCAACTGGGCTCGCGCCGTCGAAAAAATGGTGGGGGTGTTCAGGTCCTTCGTATAGCGAAGCTACTGCATGTTCACGATTCTGGTACGCTTATCCAGGTTGATTTTCAGCATTGTCGCGGCGTCCATCCTGACATCGTTGCGGATTTCGGAAAAGCTGAGTGACAGCCTTCCGCCGCCGTCGGGTGACAGCATCCGTATCTTGCGATAAAATACGTTCCCGCCCTCACGCCGCGGTTTTTCGAGATAGAATTCGGTCTTCTTTCTGCTCGATTTGCTTATAAACAGTATTTTGTCCGGAAGGTCGCCGTTGAACCCGATGGTCTGGAAATAATCCCGGTTTTCGAGCAGCAGATAACTCCGGTCGGCGTCGTTCTCGGCGATCAGCCCTTGTTTGATCGAATGATCTCCAAGAAGCGGTATCTGCCCGGCGGTAAACGGATAGATGAGATTGAAGTCTATTTCGATCGCCGCGTAGTTTTTCAGCTTTATCGTCTCCGCGTTGTCGAGATACAGTGTTTTTTCGGCGGGGAAATAGAATTTCAGGGCGGTTCCGTCCTGGACCATGATGGTCAGCGGGCTTTTAAAGACGATGTCGTAAAATGTATAACGCGCCATGCGCGGGTTCCGGTTGTACAGGGCCTCGCCGATCGAATTGAACTTGTTCTTTCCGAAGACGCCTTCCACGGTGAATTGCGCGGAATAGGAGTCGACAGCCTTCCTGTTCATTTCCTGGACAATTGAAAGAAGGCGACGGGAGCGTTCGGTGTCGGAGGCGGTAACGCGTTTGTCCTGTCCGGCCGGCGCGCTCGCGCATGCAATTATGAGAGCGACGACGATCATGATGGCTCCGGTCGATGCCGTGCGCTGACGATCCCTGGTCATTATGTTCCACCTTTATTGAAGTCTGGATTTAGCTTCTTCCAGCTTTTTTTCCACTGCGGGATCTTTCTTTATCTTCAGCGATCTGTTCCAGTACTCGACCGCTTGCTGAATCTTCCCCATCTTGAGATAGGTGTCGCCGATATGGTCGTACACGACCGGATCGGGGCTGTTCTCCCTGGACAGTTCCTTCTCCGCCTCGAGCAGGTTTTTAAGCGCGAGGTCGAACCTGCTCTGGCGGAAATAGGCCCATCCGAGGGAGTCCAGATAGGCGCCGTTTGAGGGTTCGTATTCCAGCGCCTTCTTGATGAGATCGATGGATTCGTCCAGGTTCATGTTGTTGTCCGCGTACAGATAGCCGAGAAAGTTGTAGGCGCGCGCGCTTTTCGGATTGTATTTGATTGACTTTTTGAGTGCATCGATCGTGTCGTCGAGCCTGCTCTGTTTCTCGAGCACGGTCGCCAGGTAGAAATAATAGGTGTCGTTCTCTTCCTGCAGCTCGATGGCCTTTCTGAAATGACGCTCGGCCGAGCCGTATCTGTCGCGCTGTGAATCGATCAGCCCCTTGAAGAAGTGGGGCTTCGAGTTTGCGGGATCGAGCGTGATCGCCCTGTCGAGATATTCAGCCGAGCGGGCGAAATCGTTTTTGAGGCTGTATAAATAGCCCATGTGTATGAGTATGTCGGACGACGGCTTGAGCTCGTGGCATTTCCGGTAATAGACGAGGGCGAGCGAGAGATCCCCGGTCTCCTCGCAGGTGCGGGCGAGGTAGAAATATATTTCGGGGATGTCGTCCTTTACCGCAAGCGCACGGAACAGGTTGTCCTTGGCAAGGTCGTAGAGCTTCGCCTGGAACAGAAGCGCTCCGGCGGTAAAATATTCGCTGAGCGCGTTCGTTTTGTCGCCGCGACGAACGGAGATCCGGGCGAGCGCAATATGAGGGGATATATATCCGGGATTCTTTTTCAGAACGTCCCTGAGCGCCTTTTCGGCTTCCTGATCGTTTTTCATCAGCTCACCGTAGAGGGCCGCCGCGAGCTCCCCCTCGATCATGCGGCTGTTTCTGACCTTCTTGAGATAAGAGATGGAGCGGTGGTCGCTCTTGAGGTAATAGATACGGCCCATCACCGCGTTCAGCTTGGCGTTATCGGGGAACTTTTCCAGGTACAAAAGCGCGTACCTCTGCGCCTCCTCAAGAGTGTACTGTTCCATGTAGATGAGGGCGAGCACGTACACGGCCGAATGGTTGTCGGGGTTGATTTCAATGCAGTGGCGGAAGCTTTTGATCGACCGCTCGGTCTGGTTCTTCGAGTAATAGATGTGTCCCAGATAATAGTGGGCGTACTCCTGGTAATAATCTTCCACGGGCTCGGAGGCCGCGAGTTCGATTATATTCCGCATGTAGACCGAGGCCCTGTCCCAGTTTTTCAGCTGGGTATAGTAAAGGTTGCCCAGGGTGTAATGGATGTGTACCAGTTCGGGACGCTCTTCGACGAGCGCTTCCAGAGCCGAGGCGGCCTTCTCGTAGTTCCTGAGGTTGGCGTACAGGTTGAACTTCAGTTCGTATGGGCGGATGTACTGTGGGTTTTTCGCTATCGACCGGTCTGCGTAGCCAACCGCGTTTTCGTAGTCGTTGATGCGATAATAGCATTCGGCGAGCTGGTAGTAAACCTTGTCGAGTTCGGCTTCATGCGCGGCCGCGTCCATGAAATTCTCGATGGCGCGCGGATAATCCCCCGCGTTTTTAAAATAGAGCCCCCGGCTGAAATACGCCCAGTCGGTCTGTAATGTCTGTACCTTGCGGTCCGGAGTTTTTGTGGTCTGCATTGCGGCACAGTGTAGAATAAGGAGCGCCGCAAGGGGCGCGAGGGCGAGTCTTTTCATTGACGGGAGATCCTTGCAGTCATTTTAATCAAAGATAGCGGCGTGAGTGAATAATGTCAAATCTAAATGCCGGTAAGGGAAAGGCCGCTCCTCCGGGTGCGATCGGGTGGAAGATGCGGCTCTCTCTACCTATCGTTTTCTGCCCCGTCCCGGCGCGGATTTGCGGTCTTTTTTCGGCGGCTCGTCGTCTTCGATCTCGAAAACGGGGATGACCGCCGATGATGCGACGGGCTCCCTCTTGCCGGAGAAGAGTCCGCGGATGTCTTCAAAAATATTATAGAGCACCGGAGTGGCGAAGAGCGTGATAAGCGTGCCGAAGGCCAGTCCCCACGCCATGGAGAGCGCCATGGGTTTGAGGAAGGGGTCGTTGCCGCCGATCCCGTACGCCGTCGGAAGCAGTCCCAGAACGGTAGTGAGCGAGCTGAGCAGTATCGGGCGCACTCGCTTGGCACCGGCCTCAACCGAGGCGTCGAAATGGGTCATCCCTCCCGAGCGGGCCACGTTTATGAAATCCAGATAGACTATGGAGTTGTTAACGACCACACCGGCAAGGCCCACTATTCCCATCATGGCCAGGAACGAAAGCGGCAGGCCGTGAAGAAAGAACACCCAGACAACCGCCAGAAAAGAAAGCGGGATGATGCCCATGATGGTGATCGGGTGGATCAGGGATCTGAACAGCGCCACGAGAATTATGTAAATGGCAAGGGCCGCCATCAAAAACGAGCGGTTTAAATTGGCGAAAGATTCCTGGGTGTCCTTGAATTCACCGGCGTAATCGATCGTATAACCCTGGAAACGCTCCTCGATGTCGGTGAAATGCTTCATGAGCAGCCTGTTGACGTATACCGAGGTGACGTCCTTGGCCTTCTCGTCTATGTCCGCGGTTACGGTGATGGTTCGTCGCCAGTCCTTTCGCGTGATGAACGAAACCCCCCGGCTGCGCTCCAGCCTCGCGACCGACCGCAGCGGGATGAGGTTGCCCATGCGGTTCGCTATCTTGATCCCGCCGATGCTCGCCAGATCGTTTCGAAGCGACTTCGGGAGAATCACCCTGATGTCGATCTCTTCGTCCGTTTTCTTGATGCTGGTCGCGATGTTTCCCTCGTAACAGGAGCGCACGGTCGAGGCGATGTCGTAGACGCTTATGCCGGCAAGCGCCGCCGTTTTGTCATTTACGTGGATACGTATCTCCTCTTTTCCCTCTTCGAAATTGTCCTTGATGTCCTTGAGTCCCGTGATCGTCCCCAGGTAGGCGCGGTATTCGTCGGCGATTTTTTTCAGTACGTCGAATTCGTTTCCCTTGATCGTAACCGAAACCGGCATGCCGGTGGGGGGGCCGTTGCGGACATATTTGAATTCAAGCTTCTTGAAGCCTTTCAGCCCGGCGCTTTCGCCGCGCACCCAGTCGATGATTTCATCGGCCTGGCGTTTGCGGTTTTCTTCCGGCGTGAGGTAAACGATGATGATGCCGTATTTGGAGCCGCGCTTCGTGTAGGGATCGTTAGGGTCCTCCTGGATGATTCCGGCGCGGGAGGTGAAGCTCTCGAGCTCCTCTTTCGGCAGCCGTGCGATGATTTTCTCGATCGAGGCCAGCTTTTCGCTCATCTCCTCGACACGGGTTCCGGTGGGGGCCTCGGCCTTGACGGTAAAGCGCTCGATTCCGCCGGCCGGGAAGAGTATGAATTTGACCTTCAGGACGGCGAAGGCAACGGTCAGAATGAAGAGCACGGTTATGATGGCAACGAACCGGTAACGACGGGCTATGACCTTTTTGAGCAGTGAGATGTATGTATCCCGCAGCTTCCTGAACAGGGCGCCGCCCTCCTCTTCAGCGAGCGTAACGATGGAGCGTCTCCGTTTCTGCATGTCGTGTATCTGCGGAGGCAGAAAAAAAACGGATTCGATCCAAGAGGCGATCAGGGCGATCGAGACGACAGCGGGAAGGGACCACACGAATTTACCCATGATGCCGCTCATGAACATGAGCGGAGCGAAGGACGCGATGGTGGTGAGGATGGTGGCGGCGATCGGCATCATCACCTCCGAGGCCCCCTTCGAAACGGCGTCGCGAAGGTTCCAGCCTTCCTCGAGATGCCGATAGATGTTGTCCGAAACGACTATGTTGTTGTCGACGAGCATACCGAGTGCCATGATGAGGCCGAACATGGACATGAGGTTGATGCTGACGTTCGCGTATGCCATCCAGATGAAGGTGAGCAGCATGGAGAACGGGATGGCGAGCGCGGTGAAGATCGATATCCGCCATCCATAAGACAGTATGAGCGAGATGACGACGAGGACGAAGCCCTGCAATCCGTTGCTGACCAGGACGTCCAGGCGGCGCTTGACGAAATACGAAAGATCGTTGTTTATGACGAGCTCGTACTCTCTGGGGAGTATCTTTTTGAAGCGGGCGACTTCCGCGTTGATTCCGTCGACCAGGGTGATGATGTCCGCGGACTCCTTTTTCAAGATGGTCAGCGTTACCGATCGGCGTCCGACCGATTTGTTGATGATCTTCGCCTCCTCGAACGAATCGCGCACCGTCGCGACATCGCCCACCCGCACCCAGTTGCCCATGTCGTTGGCGCGGATGAGAATGTTCGATATATCGGCGGCGCCCGAAACCTCGCCTATGGTGCGCACGAGAATCTCCTCGTCGTTTTCCCAGACCAGGCCGCCCGGGAAATTCAGATTCTTTCTGGCGAGCGCGCCTATTATGTCGTTCATGGCGACATGATATTCGTCTAGAAGGCGGGGGTTCACCTCCACGATCATCTCGCGGTCCCGGTATCCCATGCGGTCGACGCGGGCGGTTCCATTTATTTCCAGAATACGGTCTTCGAGTATTTTGGCGAATTTTCTGATCTCGAATTCGTCGTCGTCGCCCCTGATGTCATCCTTTTTAATGATGGCGATGTCGAGAACCGGCTGCTGGGCCGTGGTGAGCTCCGTAACCAGCGGATCCTCCGCGTCGTCGGGGAGGTCTTCCGTCCGGTCCAGGGCGTTTTTGATGTCGTTGATCGTCTTGTCCTTGTTGGCGAGGTCGGGGTCGAGTTTGACGACAACCACCGAGCGCGCCTCAAGTGAGTTTGAATGAAGCTCCTCTATGCCGTCGATCTCCCGGAGTTGGTCCTCGACCGGGATGGTGACGTGCTTCTCGACGTCTTCCGCCGTCGCCCCGGGGTAGATGGTGCTTATTACGAGATAATCGAAATCGATTTTCGGGAAGGCCTCCCGATTGGCGCCGAACATGTACAGGAGACCGGCAATGAATATGCCGGCCGCGAGAACGTTGACGAAGAGTGAATTGTCGATAAAAAATTCAATGATGCGTTTCATCGGGTTACCTTACGAATTGCTCCGGGGTACGGCGCCCGGGCGGGTCGCGCGGCGGTCAGGGCCATTATTGACCTGCGTCGCGAAATGCTCCATGCTGAAACCGGCGCAAGTCAAGAAATAAATGAACGCGAAGTTGATTGCGAAAATACTTACTTGATAATTTTCCCGAACTCACATCAAAATACGGTGCCGGTCGCCGGCGATGAGACGGGCAGACGGTTCGCGCGAAACGACTCGGCTTCCACGGCGTCCGGTCTGCGGGAGCCTGCGGGCCAAGGCTTGCCCGTCGGATTAGTCCATGGTGGAGCGGGAGGGGGCGGTCCCGTGGAAGGGGAGCGCATGGCGTGGCTGATATCATTGGGAGTGGCGGTGGAGTATGAGCGTTACGACGGTGGCACGAGATGGCGTTCGCTGAGTCCGGTGACGCGTCGATCAGATTGAAGGTGCTCGCGCTCGATGACGACGGGCTGGTGCGCAGGGTGCTCGAAGATCTCCTGGCGGGGGAACACGATTTTCGGGCGGTGTCCACCTGCGCCGAGTTCAACGAGATCGTGGTGGGATTCAATCCCGACGTTCTGCTGCTTGATCTGGTTTTACCCGATGGAGACGGCCTGGATATCTGCAGGGAGCTGAGGAAAAACGGCCAGTTCGAAAAACTTTTCATCCTCATGCTGACGGCAGCCGACCAGAAGCAGTATATCGAGCGTGGTTATGCCGCCGGCGCGAACGATTACATAAGGAAACCGTTCGTGCCGTTCGAGGTCAAGTCCAAGATACTCAACTGTAAAAAGATCATCGCCTATCAGAACAAGCTCTATTCGGCCTTCAATTATCAACTTGAATTTTCAAAGCGCCTGTACCGGCTCAACAGGCTTATCCAGACGAACGTCAACGTGGCCGATATCGACGAGCTCCTGCGTGAATTCGATTCGTTCAACGAGATCGTCGATACCGGATTTATCGAGGTAGTGCTGATTCATGAAGGGGTGCCGTCGACTCTTTTCAGTAAGTCCTTCGAGAAGGAGCGCGTATTTCTCGGATATGAACAGATCCGGAAGAAAATAAAACTGTTCGACGAGAAAAACCTTTCGATGACCTCCATCAAAATCCGCTCAGGAGAGAAAGACCTCTACTGCTGCATCGCGCCGATAGCTTTCAATCAGGCAGTGTCCGGCTTCTTCTTGCTGCAGCGGGACATCCCCTTCGATCAGGAAGAGCGCAATATGATCACGCTGTGCACCGATTTCATGGATCTCATGCTGGAGCGCCTGATCGCCCAGAAGGAGCTGGAGCGGCAGTACGCGCTTTACCGCTCGGAGATATCGAAGGTCAGGACGATCCAGGTCTCGTTTCTGCCCGATTTCAAGCGGATAAATGGCTACGATGTCGCTTCTATCTTCCTTCCGGCGGAGGACATATCAGGCGACTTTTTCGACGGGTATTTTCTCGACGACGAGGTTTACCAGTTCGTGCTGTGCGACGTCTCCGGCCACGGTGTGGCGTCGTCGTACATCGGCAACGAGATCCGTTCGCTCTTTCGGACCTTTTCGCTCAGGAAGTTCTCTCCCGCGTTCATCATCGGTGCGGTGAACGGGATCGTGTCGCGTGATATTTCGGGGTTATACTATTTCGGCACGGTAATCGTCTGCCAGCTCAATATCAGGACTGGTGAAGTATTGTTCTCGTCGGGCGGACATCCGCCCGCGGTATTCTGCCGTTCGGGTGAGTCGACGTGCACGCTTCTGAATAAAACCGGGCCGCTGGTGGGTTTTTTCGAGAAGGGCGATTTCAAGGATACCGGCTTCGTGATGAAAAGCGGCGATGCGCTGCTTCTCTACACCGACGGTGTTCCCGAGACTTTTTCCTCGGATGGAAAGGAGCTTTACGGTGAGGACCGACTGGTGGAGGTTTTTCTCGGAAGCGCGGGGCTCCCGGCCCGGGATATCACCCGGACGATCGTGAGCTCGGTCAACGAGTTCAGCGGTTACGCGACGCAGGAGGACGATATCACCATGATCTGCATCAAAAAGAATTAGGCTGTTTCCTGCGAAAGGCCGAAAGGCGAAAATCCTCGATGATCCCCTCCGCCGCGTTCTTGACCTCGAGAATGGCCCCGTAGCCGGTAAGGTTCGAAAAATCAGCCGCGAGCTTCCGTTTGTTCAGCCCTTCGATGCGGAGCCTGTCGAAGCGGATCGGCGTCTCCCATTCCTGACGCCTCCGTGTCAGCAGCTCATCGCAGAAATCGACCATGTCGTGCAGGAGAAAGGCCGATTCCTTGAGGTAATTGTTCCTGTCCTTTTCGGCCTCCAGACTGCCGTTCATGGTTGTGCGCGCGAGCACGTTTATATGGTCGAGAATGCGCCGGGAGTGTTTTCTGCCGGTCGGGATGGCGAGAACGGCGAAGGCGTCCTCGAGACGGTTGAGGCCGTCGATATGACTCGCTTCATCCAGCAGTACCCGCAAAATCGGCAGGCGGTGCAGCGCGAAATCCTGCAATGCCCCGTAGAAATGGACGATCTCGAGGTCGGCGTTCGGATGAAAATAAATGGCCGGGTATTTACGCACGCGCTCGGCGTTCTGTTCCATTATGTCGTCGACCATCTTAGAGAACGGTTTTTCGTTTTTCTTTTTTTCGTATTTTTCGCGCGTTTTCTCGAAGTTGGCGATTTCGGCGAGGGCGAAGGCCTCCATGTTCATGCCTTTCTCAACGGCCATCGCGCGGCGCTGTTCGAAGGCGTCGAGGTTGAACCAGGCCCGGCTGTGTTTTTCGCCGTATTCCCGATACTTGTCGCGGAGTTTCTTTAGTAAAAGCTCGATTTCTTTCGCTGAGAGTGACATTTGACCAGACGGATGAAAAAAAGTGTTTACTCAATTCCATGATGCGGATAGTTTTCGATAAAAGCAATCATTATATACACTGCCGTCGGCACAACCGGCATTCTATACAGAGGACATGATGGGATTTACCTACAGGGACGCGGGCGTCGACGTTGACGGAGGTAACCGCTTCGTCAGCAGGATCGCGCCGCTGGTAAAAGCGACCTTCAGTGACCGCGTCATCACCGATATCGGCGGATTCGGCGCGCTGTACAAGGGGTCGTTCCCCGGGATGAGCGACCCGGTGCTGGTCTCCGGGACCGATGGCGTCGGCACAAAACTCAAACTGGCCCAGTGGATGAGCAGGCACGACACGATCGGCATTGACGCGGTCGCGATGTGCGTGAATGACCTCCTGGTCTCGGGGGCGGCGCCGCTCTTCTTCCTCGATTATATCGCCTGCGGCAGGCTGAACGAAGACGTCATGGTACGGGTGGTCGGCGGGATAGCCGAAGGCTGCCGTATCGCCGGCTGCAGCCTGGTCGGCGGCGAAACGGCGGAGCACCCCGGGGTAATGCAGCCCGATGATTACGACATCGCCGGATTCGCCGTCGGCGTCGTCGATCGGCCGAAAATCATCGATGGAAAGAAAATCCGGCCGGGCGACGTGATCGTCGGGCTTCCCTCCTCGGGCGTTCATTCCAACGGCTTCTCCATGGTGAGAAAGCTTCTCTTCGAGATGAAAAAATACGGCCCCGATTCAATGGTCGCCGGCCTCGACGTTCCGCTCGGTGAGGCCCTGCTCGAGCCCACGCGCATCTACTGCCGTTCAGTGCTCGATTGCCTCGAAAAGGAGGCGAAGATAAAGGGGATGGTGCATATCACCGGGGGCGGTTTTTATGAAAACATCCCGCGCATCCTGCCGGATGAAACCGCCGCGGTGATCGAAAAGGCGAGTTTTACACCGCCTGCCGTCTTCGCGCTGATCCAGCGGGAAGGCCGGGTCGATGAACGCGAGATGTTCACGACCTTCAATATGGGGATAGGTCTGATGATGATGATCGATAAGACCGACGCGGACGGTCTGCTCGGAATGCTCCATGACACCGGGGAAAAGCCCGTGATAATCGGAACGATCGAGAAACGGACCGGCGGCGCGGTCGTGCTCGTCTGACGGCGCAGACGGTTGAACGAGGCGTGTGGCGATGGCCCGGAAGGAAATGAACAAAACAAACGCCGTTTCCGGTCCGACATGCCCGTCTCTCATGAAGGGAGCGGAACCGGTGTTGCGGATGGGCCGGACCGGGCGGGGCGTGCTGCTGCTTCACGGCTTCACCGGAACTCCCCACGAGATGAAATACCTCGGGGCCAGGCTTGCCGACGAGGGCCTCACCGTAATGATACCGCGTCTTCCCGGTCACGGAACGGAACTCGCGGAGATGGTGCGGACCACCGGGCGTGACTGGCATGTCGCCGCGCGCGAGGCATTGATCGAGCTACGGTCGTACTGCACGGACGTAAGCTGTATAGGGCTTTCGATGGGGGGGGTGCTCGGCATCCTGCTCGCGTGCGAATTCCCTCTCGACAGGCTGGTTCTCCTTTCGACGCCGGCCGCGCTTCCCGGGCATGCCGTGTATCTCGCGCCATTCCTGGCGCCATTCAGGAAAATCATCCGGAAGGTGGATGATAAAAAAGGTCTCAACAGCATGGAGGCGCGCTCGTATCACCTGTGTTATAACGAGGGGATCCCGGTCCGCCAGGCCTGGCATCTGCATCGCCTGATTCGGAAGGCCATGCGCGCGCTGCCTTCCGTGTCCGCCGACGCGCTCATCATCCAGTCGCTCGGTGACGAGTACATTCCTCCGGATTCGATCAACCGCTTGCACGACCGGCTGGGATCGTCGCGCAAGGAAAAGGTCTTCCTCGATATCAGCAACCACGCCGTCACCGTTGATTACGAAAAGGACTATGTCGCCGAGGAGATCATACGCTTTATCGGCTCCTGACCTCTCGGGGGGCGCGCCGGGGTCAAATCTTCTTTAAATAAGTAAAATAATGTTGACATACATCCACGGATGAAGAATGCTCGACCTTCCATTTTATTTTTTCCGTGAGGAGACATCTATGTGTAGAAGAACCTGTATCGTATTGCTTGCCGCGCTCATGCTGTTCGCGCTCATCCCGGCCGGCGCGGACGCGGCCGAGAAGCCCTACACCGGAAGGACCTGGGAATACGTGAACGTCACCATGCTACTTTCACCCAACTGGGCGTTCATGGTCATGCCGGGGCACCGCTTCGAGTATTTCCGCGGCGCCGATCCCAGCTCAAGTGCAAAGGAGACTTTTCTGTGGGAATTGTTCGCGGGCCCCATCTATATCCAGAAGTTTGAAAACTTCACCTTCAAACTGCCGCTGTGGTATTATTATATGGGATTCATCATTGACGGGAATGACAAGAAGCCGAAGGTGGCGGGAAATACCCGGGCCTATTCGCACAATATCGAAGTGGTGCCGATTTTCGAATTCAACGTTGACGCGCTGAAGATCACCAGCAGAACGATATTTCATAACAAAGTGTATGCCGAGAACACGCTATACGATACTGGAAATGAGAAAAAGGGTTACTCATTGCTTATCAGGCAGATGCTCATGCTTGAATACGCGCTCACGCCGATGTTCTCGCTCCTGTTAGGTGATGAGGTTTTCGTCGGTGTGAAGGAAGACGGCGGAACGAAAAACCTGGGTCCGATAGGCGAGCCTTTCTACGAGCGAAACGGCTTTTCCGAAAACCGTCTCCATGCTGGATTCAATATAAAATTCAATCCGGCCCTGTCGCTTTCACCGCAGTACGTATACGATACCACATATAAACCCGAGTCGGGCTACCGGCTGACATCCAGAAATCACTATGTCATGCTCACCCTGAACTATGTGCTGAAGCTGTATTAGGGCGTTTTCCCCGCGGGCGCGTTCAATGCGCCCGCGTTTCCCTCCCGCCATATCGCACTTGACATATCCTCCCGGCGCGCGTAGAAATCACACCATACTCTGTCGTAGCGTTCACGCCGTATTCAGCGCGTAGCACGAGGACGGCCGCATACATGGCGCAGAAGAGCGACGAAATAAAAAAGCTGGAGCGCAGGGCCAAGGCCATGCTCCTCGACAAGGATATCCCTCCCGCGAAGATGGACGTGGTTCGCTCACTCCTCAATAACAGCGACATCGCCTCCTGGGAACGCTACAGCGCCATCATTTCCCTCATCCAGTCGTGCCCCGACAAGGCCCCGCCGAAGCAGCGCTCCGAGAGGGTGGAACTCAAACCCCACCGGCAGGTCAGGCGGACGCCGCCGGCCGGGGACGTCGCCGAACAGCGGAGGATCGCGGCCCCGGAACCGGGAGGGGTCTTCGTCAACGCCATCTATGGAAAGCACAAAAGCCTGAAACTGTTCAGAAAACGCTATCTGATCCACGCGCCGAACAGGCTCGGCATAGGCCTGCGCAAGCGTTTGATCCCTTCAAAAAGGCTGCTCGCGGTGCTGGGGCACGTCATTGCGGCGCAGGAACTCATTCTCTCCCGTCTTTCAACGCTCATGCAGTCCATGCTCGAGGATCCGGCCGTCGAAGAACCGATCGTATTCAATTACCTGCGGCGTTTCAGGGACTGGATGATCGCCACACCGCTGGTCCAATACTCGTACGATTCGATAAAATGGATGGACCGCGGCGCCTTCGAGGACGAGCTCAAGGATTTCGTCGTGCCCTTTTTCTCGTTCCTCAAGCTCCCGGCCGAGACGCGCGAGATGATAATCCTTCAGCTCGAGAACAGGCTGCGGATGACCGACGATCTCCGCAAGGAAGAGGCCGGCACGAACGAGCCGGAAGCCACGCGACGCGTGAAGGAAAAACGCAATCTGGAAAGGGAAAAGCAGGTATACGAATACATGATGCTGCTGCGGTCGTTTCTGCCGGGCGCCGTGCGCTCCGACTCGGCCCTTTCCCAGCAGCTCAGGCAGAAGTACGGGCTGCAGTCGTACCCGCAGCTGCTTCTGGCGCTGGTTGAAGCGCTCGTGTTCCGCCGCGAGATCGATTACCGCGACCTCGACGCTTATTACGACATCCGTCCCCCCGTGGTTAGTGCCGTGGAGTGGGACTACAGTCTCGACGCGGTGAAGAAGGCGGGGAAGGACCCGGAGTCGAGGAAGCGCCGTCATATCGAGTCGCTCAGGCTGCGGCTTGCGCCCTACGAGGAATTGCACGCCCTGCTGAATCTGAAAATAGACGGGCGTGATCTGCTGCTCCGGGCCTTCGAGGAGCAGTGGAGGATGGTGGATCGCCGACAGCGCGATTTCGAAAATATCCACGAGGAGGATTTTTTCTCCTTCCTCGACGGCTGCGTGAACTATTTCAACAACTGTTTCGTTCCCGTTATCGACGGTTCCCTTATCAGGTTTGAAGACCGGACCAGGAACTCACTCGAAGGTGCCGTGTTCGCTCCCGGGGTGTTTGCCGCCGAGCTTTCGGGGCTTTCTCAGGTGCTCGGAGAAATGCATTTTTTCAAGACGAACAACCCGACGCTCGCGCTGGGGAGGGAAGAGGTGCGGCGGATATTCCAGGGGAAGATGCCGTCGATGCAGCACGTCGAGCGCTTCGTAAGCGCCATCGGACGCCTGTTCTTCGAAATGGGTGGAAGGATGCAGGCGGTCTACGACATGCACCAGCGCTGGGCGGCGACGGGATCCGCGGCCGACATGGATGCGCTCCGCTCGCCCCTCGAGCGGGAAATCCTGGCCTCGGGAGACGACGCCGTGGCCCCGCTACCCTTTCATGACTGCCGCATAAGCGGTTTCGAAAGCGCGCGGGCCCTTTCGAAGACGCTGGTCGGGCGTTATCTTGTCGCCGATTCCCCCGGCTGTGTGATCGAGCACATCGCCGCCTTTTCATACCAGCTCGCCTACGAGTGTCTCAACGAGAATATCCAGGCGGAGCTTTCCCGGCGGAAAGAGCTCGTGGCCGAAATCCGGGATCTTGCGGGCAAAGGCTCGTGAGGGCTTTCCTGGTTTATTTCGCCGTCCTGCTGCTTGCCGTCCCCGCGGCCGCGGTCGCCGCTCCGGTGAGGGTGGCGGTGGTCGCCAACCGGTATGACAGCGTGGAGAAATGGCTGCAGGTCTGCCGTATCCCCTACTCCGTGATAAAGTATTCGGATCTGAACGATCCGGAAATCTACCTTCGTCACGACGCGATCTTTTTCCCATCGGGCATGGAGCCTCCGCCGGAAACGAGCATTAACATCCTTTCCCGCGGCACCAGCATCCAGGGGGTCACCCTCCGGGAAGGTCATTACGATCTGGACAGAAAGGAGCTTGCCCGCAGGCTGCGCGCCTTTATCGATGGCGGGGGAGGCGCGTATTTTTCGGGCTACTCGTGGGACATCCTTCATGAATCATACGGGGATTTCAGTTTCTTTTACGGTTTTCCCTATATCGGGAGCGCCGGGCCGATCGAACTGCGCCTCGCGGGTGATCTTCTGAGCTTTGTATCCGCACCGCGGTTTCCGGTAACTATGGCTTTTCCCGGCTGGGTCGCGGTGAAATCGATCGACGACGCGGAGGTGCTTGCCGCCGGCAGGTTCGATACCCCCAGGGGCGAGAAGGAAGGTCCGTTGATAGCGCGTCTCGGGCGCAAGCATGGCGAGGCCTACTATACCGGCTATTACGCGGGCGAGATCGGAAACCCGATCATGCGTTTCCTCGTGATGAGGGTCGCGTTCAGGCGCATCCTTGGCTCGCTGGAGGCGGAAGCGGGACGGTGGGACCAGACCCCCGGCGTTTCGATTGTCGATATGCTGTTACCCGGAGAAACTTCCCGGCGCTACGTGGTCCCGCTCAGAAGAGGCCGCAACACCATTTTTTTCGGCAGCGAGGGAGCTTTCTTCCAGGTCGACGTTTATTCGGGTGATGAGCTTATAGCCTCCCGCCAGACATGGGAAAGGACGTTCTCGCTGGATGTGCGCTCGGCCGGCGAGGGCCCGTACGACGTTCGCGTCTATCCCGCCGGGAACGGCCGGAATATCCCGTTCGCGCTTTCCGTAAAGCACGGTGTGCGGCTCATCCCCTATTTCCGGAGGGTGATTCTCGTTTTTCTGTTCATTTCGGTGCTCACCGCCCTCGTGCTCATCAATCGCTTCATGAATCCTCGAAAATATTCGGGACGTGCGCGATAAAAGAGTTGCATTCATTATCCGCGCGGTTTTCTATACCTGTTCAGCCGTTCGCGAAGAAATCAATTCAGGTGAGGCCGCACGTTCTGGCGGGAAGCGCCTATTCCGGGCGACCGTCCCGGCCGTCGCTGTGGACGAAACGGTAAATCCAGGATTAACACCGCATGGGAAGAATAATATCGGTATCCAACCAGAAGGGAGGCGTCGGTAAAACCACCACCACCATCAACCTGTCGGCTTTCCTGGCCGAAAAGGGCAGGAGGGTGCTCATCATCGACATCGATCCCCAGGCCAACGCCGGATACGGGCTCGGCATCAACGTCGAGGAGGCGGACAACACCCTCTACGAGGTGCTGATCGGCGAGGTGGACATACGGCAGGCGATTTACAAAACGGGCATCGAAAACCTTTTCATCATCCCCTCCAATATCCATCTCTCCGGCGCCCAGATGGACCTCCTGGAGCTGGAGGGCCGCGAGTACGTTCTGAAAAAGGCGGTGGCGCCGATAAAGGATGATTTCGATTTCATCTTCATCGACTGCCCTCCCTCGCTCGGCGTCCTCACCCTCAACAGCCTGATCGCCGCCGATTCGGTGATGATCCCGCTCCAGTGCGAGTATTACGCGCTCGAAGGGCTCAGCCAGCTTCTGAGGATTATTTCGATGGTGCAGGAGAGCCTGAACCGGAATCTGAAAATAGAGGGGGTGGTGCTCACCATGTACGATTCGCGCACCAACCTCTCGCAGCAGGTGGTGTCGGACGTGCGCGAGTTTTTCAAGGACAAGGTATTCAAGAGCATCGTACCGCGGAACGTCCGCCTCTCCGAGGCCCCCTCGTTCGGGAAGCCCATCGGTATGTACGACCGGCATTGCGTCGGCAGCGAGCGCTACGAGGCCCTGGCGGAAGAGGTGTTGAACAATGGCTAAGAAGGTGCTGGGCAAGGGGCTGGGCGCGATCATCTCGAGCTCGCCGACGCCCGTCGATTCGATGGAGTTCGCGGTAACGGAGGCGAAGGAACGGATCGTCGAGCTCGATGTCGGGGCGATCCGGCCCAACCCGGACCAGCCGCGGACACACTTCAACGAGGATGAGATCGAGGGCCTCGCCGAGTCGATCAGAAGCGTCGGGCTCATACAGCCGATCGTCGTGCGACGCGAGGGAGAGGGCTATTACGTGGTGGCGGGCGAGCGCCGTCTTCGCGCGTCGAAGCTCGCGGGCCTGCAGAAAATCCGGAGCATCGTCATCCGCGCGAACGAGGAGGAGAACCTCACGCTCGCGCTCATCGAGAACATCCAGCGTACGGACCTCGACCCCATCGAGGAGGCCAAGGCCTACCGCCTGCTCATCAACCGCTTCCGCCTTAAGCAGCAGGATGTCGCGCAGCGCGTGGGAAAGGACCGTGCCACGGTCGCCAACCTCATGCGTCTGCTCTCGCTGCCCGAGCAGATGCAGCGGGCCGTTTCCGAGGGGAGGATCAGCGTGGGCCACGCCAAGGTGCTTCTGGCGCTCCCCCCGGAACGGCAGAACGCGCTCTTCAACGAAACTCTCGACAGGGGCTATTCGGTGCGCATGCTCGAAAAACTGGCCGAGTCGGACGGGGATGATGGGGGGTCGACGAAGAAGGGG
>CAZVEG010000021.1:0-38579 GCA_964625625.1 uncultured Leptospirales bacterium
AACGCTTTCCGTCGCGTCGCACTTCATGCGGAATCGCCGCATTGTGGAGCTCGTTTCGCGCGGAGGGCTTTTCAAATACCGGGACGCGGGCTACAAATCGCTCCTTTTCACGCGCGGCACGGAATGAAGACCTAACACCACTCGTCACTCATCGCGGCACGCACCGGAGAAAGGGCGATCCCGCGCTCGCCGGCAATTTGTATTGACTGCGGCACCTTCTCCGTGTAGCATCGAATGGACGTTCATCGTGCTATAGGAGTATCGACATGGAGCTTTCCCCGCTCACGTGGCTTTCAATCGGTCTCATCCTCGCGGCGCTCGAGATACTGGCCCCCGGGTTCGTCGTCTTCTGGTTCGGCATCGGGGGCGTTCTTACCGCGCTGCTGGTCCGACTGGGAATCCTGGAATCCGCCGAGGCGCAGTGGCTCTTCTTCTTTGTGTCATCAGTCTCGCTGGTAGGTCTCTGGTTCGGGGTGCTGAAAAAACGTTTCCGTCCGGATGAATCCACGGGCCTGCGCGACCCGACCATCACGGGCCTGCGCGGAAGATGTACGCGCCGCATAACGCCGGCGGTCCCCGGGGAGGTGGAGCTGTATGAAACCTTCCACGGCCTCCGCGCATGGCAGGCCGAGGCGCGGGAAACCATCGAAGAGGGTGACGAGATTACCGTCACCGACGCGAAAGGCATCAAGCTCATCGTCTCGAAAACACGATAACAGGAGGAATAGTTATGACCGGTTTAATTATCGCCGTGGCGGTGCTCGCATTGTTTCTCATCTTCAAGGGCGTCCGCATCGTGCCGCAGGCCCAGAACTGGCTGGTCGAGCGCTTCGGCAAATACGCCGCGACGCTCTCGCCGGGTCTCAATCTCATCAACCCCGTTTTCTCGCGCGTGTCCGCGAAGATCGACATCCGCGAGCAGGTACTCGACCTTCCGCCGCAGGGAATCATCACCGAGGACAACGCCGCCGTGAAGGTTGACGGCGTGGTGTTCTATAAAATTCTCGATCCGTACAAGGCATTCTATGGCATCGAGCACCTCGAATTCGCCATATCCAACCTGGCGCTCACGTCGCTTCGCTCCATCATGGGCCGCATGACGCTCGATGCCTCTCTCTCGCTTCGGGAAAAGATCAACGCCGAGCTTCTTAAAATACTCGACGAGGCGACCGACTCGTGGGGGACGAAAATCACGCGCGTGGAGATAAAGGACATCGTACCGCCCCAGGACCTGCAGCAGGCCATGACCCTCCAGATGAAGGCCGAGCGCGAGCGGCGCGCCACCGTGCTCGAGGCGGAGGCCCAGAAGGAAGCGCAGGAGAAGAAGGCGGAGGGATTCAAGAAGGCCCAGATCCTCGAGGCCGAGGCCAGGAAGGAGTCCGCGCTCCGCGACGCCGAAGCGCGCGAACGGCTGGCGCAGGCCGAGGCGAACGCCATCACCTCGGTGGCGGGGGCGCTCAAGTCCACCGGCGGCGACCCGCTCATGTACCTGCTGGGACAGGAATATGTAAAGGGCCTGGTGAGGCTCGGCGAGTCGCAGAACAGCAAGATGGTCATTCTCCCGGCCGACCTCATCGACTCGGTGCGGAACATCTTTAAAATCAAGGGGTGATGGGAGGGCCCGGCGCGGCCCTGTTCCCGCGAATTCCGATCGATGCAGATACTGGTGTGCGTTAAACAGGTGCCCGATTCGGAGTCGGTGATCGAGATCGCCGCTTCGGGCGAGTGGATCGCCGAGGAGGGGCTCGTCTTCCGGATGAACCGCTTCGACGAGTACGCCGTCGAGGAGGCGCTCGTCATACGCGATGCGTTCCCCGGCTCGACCGTCACCGCGCTCACCGTCGGCCCCAGGCGCGCCGAGAGCACCGCGCGCCGTGCCATGGAGATGGGGGCGGACCGCGGCGTCCGCATACCGCTCGAGACGGACGGCTACGCGAGCCCCATGGCGGTGGCCTCGCTCATCGCGGCCCACGCGCGGGGGGAGGGCTACGACCTCATCCTCTGCGGCGCCATGGCCGAGGACGACATGCAGGCCCAGGTGGGTCCGCTCCTGGCGGAGATGCTCGACATCCCATCGGCCACCTCGGTGATCGCGGCGGCCGTTTCCGGAGACGCCGCGATCCGCGTCGAACGCGAGATCGAGGGCGGCGCGAGAGAGGCGATGGAGCTCTCGCTTCCCGCGCTCATCGCCGTTCAGCCCGGCATAAACCGCCCCCGCTACCCGTCTCTCTCCAATGTGCTTCGCGCGAAGTCCCAGGCGATACCGGAGGAGTCCCGAACTCCCGGAGCGGACGGAATCTCGTTCGAAAGCCTGGGGCGTTTGCGCCTCCCCGAGCGCTCCTCAACCTGCGAGCTTATCACCGGAAGCGCCGCCGAGAAGGCCGAAAAGCTCCTCGCTATACTCGCCTCGAGATCCCTTCTCTGAGGACAGACCGTGAGACCGATCGTAATAATCGCCGAACTGGAATACGGGGCCGCGCATCCGGCGTGCCTCGAGGCCGTCCACGCGGCGCGCGCCCTCGCGCGCGGCGAAGCGCCGCTTCTCATCATCACGCTCGGCGACCTCGTCCGCGATGCCGCCGCAGACCTTGCCGAAAGGACCGGCATCGACGTTCTCGCTCTCGAGAACGAACACGCCGCCGGGTACGGCGCCGGCCTCTGGAAGGCGGCGCTCGCGGAAGCGATCGAGCCGCTTGACCCGCGCTTCGTCGTTGTGCCACACACCGCCCGCGGCTATGACTTCGCTCCCGGGCTCGCCGTGCGCCTGGGCGCCGCCTGCGTTACCGCGGTCGAGTCCGTACGGGAGGAGGAAGGCGCGATCGTGCTCACCCGCTCAGCCTTCGGCGGGAAAACGCTCATGGACATACGCCCGCCCGGTGGCCGCGTCGTCCTCACGGTGCAGCCGGGGGCCTTCCACGCGGAAGAAGCTGTTCCCGCGTCGCCCGGCACCGTCACCATCCGGCACAGCGAGGCTGTCGACACGCGGTCCCGCTTCCTGGGCCGCACGGCCGTGGAGGGAGAGACCGCCTCGCTCGGTGAGGCCGAGGTGATCGTCGCCGCCGGAAGGGGAGTGGGGAAAAAGGAGAATATGGGCCTCATCGCGGCGCTCGCCTCGCTCTTCCCGCGCTCGGCGGTGGCCGGTTCGCGCGCGGTGTGCGACGCGGGCTGGCTCGAGTACGCGCGGCAGGTCGGCGTTACCGGAAAAACGGTCGCGCCGCGGTTGTACATCGCCTGCGGCATATCGGGCACCGCCCAGCACCTTGCGGGCATGAAGAACTCGCAGACCATCGTGGCGGTCAACACCGATCCCGGCGCGCCCATCTTCAACGCGGCGCACTACGGCGTCGTGGAGGACCTCACGGTGTTCATTCCGCTCCTGATCGAATCACGCGCGAAATCGGCGAAACCATAAGGACCGGTCCAATCCGGGCCTTCACATCACGCCCGAAAAACATGTGCCGTCGTTCACCCCGGTTAAACGCGACAATAAAAAGTTATTGTGTATTTGCCCCCCGCGGTGTACAGCGGGGAATCGGCTTTCTTCGCGGATTTCATGCGGCCGGTCCATCATCGTCAAAAGGAGTGTCCCCAATGTCAGACGTCATTCTGTACGAAAAGAGAGAGAACATCGGCATCATCACCATCAACAGGCCCAAGGCCAACCAGCTTTCGGGCGAGGTATTCGAGGAGTTCCGCAAGGCGCTCGACGTCTGCGAGGCCGACAGGGAGCTCCGCGCGATCGTCGTGACCGGTTCAGGCGACAAGATTTTCAGCGCGGGCGCGGACCTTTCGTCCGGCTTCGGCGACTACGGCCCCGTCGACTTCCTGAAGCGCGGCCAGGACCTCTGCAACAAGATCGAGGATTTCCCGCGCCCGGTAATCGCGGCGCTGAACGGCCACGCCTTCGGCGGCGGATGCGAGATCGCCATGGCGTGCCACTTCCGCTTCATGAGCGAGGAAGGGCGCATCGGCCTTACGGAGACCAACATAGGCATTATGCCCGGATACGGCGGTTCGCTCCGGATGCCGCGCCTGGTGGGAAGGGCGAAGGCGCTGGAGTACATCTGCTTCGCCAAGCAGATCGACGCAGTCGAGGCGCTCGCGGTCGGGCTCGTGAACTACGTGTTCCCGAAAGATAAGGTGCTCGAGGAGGCGATAGAGTTCGCCAAAAAGCTCGCGGCGCGCCCGCCGCTTGCGGTAAGCGCGGTCCTCAAGCTGTTGTCGGCGAGCCCCAGCATCTCCCCCGAACAGCACCTCAAGATCGAGCGCGAGTCGCTCGCGAAGCTCTTCGGATCCAAGGATACCGCGGAAGGTCTCGGCGCATTCATGGAAAAGCGCCAGCCGGTATTCAAGGGGGAGTAACACTCCGTTCCGGCGCGCCGTTTTTACCGCGGCGCGCCGACGTTTATTCCTCCCGCTCACCGACCCACTGTCCGCGCGCTCCGTTGGAAACCTGGTAGTACGTGCCGTCGAGCTTCTTCATGCCGTCGACGACCAGGAACTCGAAATTGCCGTACCCGTACGAGGCGTTGTAATAGCCGACGATTTTATCGCCGCTGACGGTGCCGTTCATCTTCGCCCTGCCGTACGACTCGATCGATTCGCCCTTTACCGAGTTCCCCTCTATCTCGAGGACGATCTTCCCTCCCTTCGTCACTCCATGCGCGTCGGAATACCAGGAGCTGTAGGTGTAGCGCCCCGGCTTCACGACGACACCGCTCGATGCCCTGCCGCCGTCCGCGGGCGGCTTCACCGCCGTCTCGGCTGCCGGGGCCTTGAGGCCGAGGAGCGCGTAGGCGAGCAGCCCGAGCTTCTCGGGTATTTCGTCCTCGGATTTCGCGCTGGCCGTCTGCGCGCGCACGATCTCACCCGTGTCGCCGTTTACCATCCGCGCCGAAATTGCGTAGGACGCGCCGATACGGGAGACCGAGCCGACGATGATGAAATCGGCCGCGAGTATCTTCCCGAGCTTCTTCGAGGTCCCCTCGTCGACCACGCCGGACAGCGAAAGCCCCTGCTCCTTCATGACCTCGTTGAGCTGGTCGCGCTCGACGAGCGTGAAACCCGCGTCGGAGATGCCCGTGAGAACCCCGCGCAGAAGCTCCGAAATCGCCACGCTCAGATCCTGGCTCGCGCCGGCGCTCTTGAAGTTCATCACCACCAGCGTCTTCGCCCGGGCCACGGGCGCGAACACGCCGCCGAGGAGCAGCGCGGTCGAAACGCAGATCATGACAATTCGATTGATCGTTTTCATGGGTGGAGCATACACCCCGTCACAGCGGCGGTCAAAGGATTTTTGCGCGACCTCGCCATCATGCCCCCGCCGTCCGCGCCGGCCGGACAACGCTAATCCAATCCGCCGTTTTTATCGATAATTACCTGAAGGCTGTAAATCCGTCCGTACCGGAGCGCACGCGATGAACAAACGCCATGTCCTCGGTGTCATACTCGTTCTTTTTATACTGACCGACCTGTCGGCCTACTCGGGAAGCCAGCGACGGGATTGGTGGAAGATACGCCAGAGGAACCTGCGCACGGAACTGGCCATGCTGGAGAGGAATCCCTCGATCGATCCCGCGGTGCGGGACCTGGTCCGCGACGATATAGCCCGGGCGGAAGTCGTCATCGGCATGTTCGACCGCGCGCCCGGGGACGGCAAAGGCCCCGGCGGGAAAAACGCGATGATGACGGCGGACGACGCGAGGACGCTTTCCGCGAAGATATCCGGGGCGGTCTTTGCCGCCTGCCTCCTCGAGTACCTGACGGCGTCCGCCGGCCACCGCGAAAATTACCGCGCGGTAAAGGATGCCGCCGGCAACGAGATCAACAGGATGATGAAAAGCTCCATCGGGGCGGCGGACGACGAGCTCCACGACACGATCATCACCGCGGACATCTCGAGGGTTGAGTGGCAGTACTGCACGCTCGAGGCCTTCTTCTCCGCGGTCATGCGCTCCGAGGGCGCCCTTCGCGCGCGCGTTATCGCCGCCGGTGAAAACGCGGCGCGCGACACGGACCCCGGTCATTCCCCGGTAGAGCTTCGTCATTTAATCATGGAAACGGCCCTCGCGGAGTGTTCCGCGCTCATCAACCCCACGTCAATCGCCATCGCCCCGCCCGACCTGGCCTCATCGCCCTCGTGGCAGTCGGTGCGCGCGAGGATCGGTGCGCGGCTCTCCCGCATGAGGGAGCTCAGGGAAATGGCCGACACGGGCGGCGAATCCGTGGCGCCGACCAGGCTCCGCGACCTGCTCGACGATCCCGCCGGAACCGAACGCCTTATCTTTTCCCGGGCGGCCCTGCGTTATTTCGACCGCCGTAACATCGACCCGGCCGCGGGCAGGGAGCCGTCGGGAGCCGGGACGTTCATCCGCATCCCGAAGAACGTGGACGGCACCCTGCTCTTCCGCGATCTTGACGAGGCGCGCCGCGCCGCGGCCGTCTCCGTGAAGGGAGGCGAGGACCCGGCGTTTTTCGCCGCAACCGAGAAGAACCTCTCCGCGATCGTGGAGCGATACACGACGGAAACAGGCGCAGGCTTCATCACCGGGGATGAGCGCCTCAGGAGAATCAAGGACGACGGCATGACGGGCGAAGTGGCTAATGAGAAAGAATTTCTGCAGGCAAAAGCCATATACGCCGACCGGATGTCGCTTGTCCGCGGATACGTATTGCGTTCGATGCGCTTCCTACGCTGGCTCTCGTCCGGCAAGGGGCTCGATGGCGACGCAATCGTCGCATCCCTGAAGGCGCGGGCGGCGGCCAACCGCGAATATCTCGCGTTCGCCGACAAGCTCGCCGCCGGGGGAGAGGCGCTCTCATCACTCGGAAGCCCGGTCCTTAAGCGGCGCTACGCGCTCGCCGCGCGGAACATTGAATCGCTCCATCGCGCCGCCGCCAATTCCATGAGCCTGGACAAAAACGCGCCGCGCTTCCTCACCCCCTCCCGTTATGCCGAGGCGCGCGCCATACGGACCGAATTCAATGAACTGATCAAATCCTCACGCGCCGCCAACGCCGCCCGCCTGGCCGCGTTTTCACGAAACGTCGCGGTGTCGGCGAAAAACGAGTCGAAGAAGGCCGGCGCACCGGACGCCGAAACGGCCGCTTTCGAGATCGAACAGATGATGAAGAGGGTCGAGTCGTACCACGGGCTGTACTCCCGGCTCGGATACACGGCCGGGGCCCTGGCGCGTTACGCGAAGCTGTATGGCGACATGGACGCGGCCCTCGCCCGCGGGGAGAAACCGGAAGGCCTTGACGATGTCATCGCGAAAAAAACACTGCTGGGCCTGGTCGACGGGTTCGACCCGGCCGCCATCCGCGCGGAACGTGCCACCGCATCCCACCTGCAGCGCGAAACGGCCGCGGAGATCGCGCGCGTCGTCACGCTCGTCAAGCACTATCGGCAGCGGGGGATCGAACCGCGCGACCATCCTTCAATGCAGGGCCTATCAGAAATTAAAAAATCCCTGGGCGATTCTCCCTCGGTGATGGTGGGCTCGTGGACGATGAACGGAACGAACGTTGAAGAGGTCGACCGCAAGCTCGCGCACCGCCTTGCCGGCGCGTACAACCGGATGGTCTGGAAGGCGAAACGCCCGGGCACCGTCGCGAACGCGGGGGCGCCTCCTCCGAACGGAGGGCCCGGGAAGAACTCCTCGCCGCTCATCCCCGCCGGCTGGATGGAAAACGAGGCGGCCGACGACGATGCGAACGCCGGCATCATCAGGCGCTTCACCAGCTCGGACAAATCCGCCAGCATCACCATCGCGCGCGTACAGGCGGGGGGAAGGATGCTGAACGAAATCAGCGCGCGCTGGACGAAGGAGCGCGGCGCGGGCATCGTCAAGCAGCGATGGGGCAGGAGGGAGAACACGGACTACTTCTGGACGCTCGCCCGGAGCCCCGGCAGGAAGGTGCTGGAGGTCTATGTGCTCGACGGGGACGAGGGGCCCATAGTCGTGTCGGGCTCGGCGCCGCGCGACCGCTATACCGCCTTCAAGGCGCACCTCGACGCCGTCTTCGAGTCGATGGCGCGCTGACCCGTGCCGTCGCGCGCCTACGGCGCCTCCATGAGCGCCCCCCAGTTCCCGCGGAGCGTCGGCATCTTCAGGGCTTCGGCAAGCAGTGCCATGAACTCGGCGCGCGGTATCCCCCGCGCCCCGAGGCTCTCCAGGTGCGCCGTATGCACCTGGCAGTCGACGAGCGTGAACCCCCGGGAACGGAGCTCCTCCACCAGCGCGATAAACGCCGCCTTCGACGCGTTCGAAACCGCCGCGAACATCGACTCGCCGAAGAAACAGCCTCCCAGCGAAACGCCGTAGAGCCCGCCGGCGAGCGTCCCGTCCTTCCACGCCTCGACCGAATGGGCCAGGCCGAGCTCGTGAAGCTCCGTATAGGCCTCCAGCATGTCGTCGGTTATCCAGGTGCCCTTCTCGTGACGACGGCGGTTCGTGCGGCAGGCCTCTATCACGCCGCGGAAGTTTCCGTCGAAGGTGATGGTGAAGACGGCGCGTTTCATGATCTGTCGCATGCTCCGCGAGACCCTGAGCTCGTGCGGGAACAGGACGTACCGCGGGTCGGGCGACCACCAGATGATCGGATCGTCGTCCGAATACCAGGGGAAGATTCCGTTGCGATAGGCCTCGACGAGGCGCCGGGGTGAAAGATCGCCTCCGACCGCAAGAACCCCGCTCTCGGCGGCGAGCTCGGGAGGGGGGAAGATGATGTCCTCGCACAACCGGTAGATCGGCATGCCGCCCCGCTCAGGCCGCGGGAGTCCCGCCCTCGATGACGCGTATCACCACCTCGTCGTTCTCGATCGAGGCCTCGGCCCTGCCGCCGGCGGCGAGGCGTCCGAAGAGCACCTCGTCGATGAAGAAGTGTTTAATTCTGTCCTGGACAAGCCGCGCGATCTCGCGCGCGCCGAACTCGGGAGAATAGCCCCTGTGCGCGAGCCAGCGCACGCATTCGTCGGTGACGGCGAGATCCACTTTCTTTTCCGCAAGCTGCAGGGTGAACTCGGCGACCGCCTTTCTCACGATGCTCCTCACGATCTCCTCGTCGAGGCCGGAGAAGGTGATGACGGCGTCCAGGCGGTTGCGGAATTCCGGCGCGAAGATGCGCTCGACCGCGCCGAGCACCGCGCCCGGGTTGCCGGTCTCGTCGCCGAAACCGATCTTCGATTTCGCCAGCTCGCGCGCGCCGGCGTTCGAGGTCATGATGATGACGACATTCCTGAAATCGGCCTTGCGCCCGCTGTTGTCGGTGAGCGTGGCGTAATCCATCATCTGGAGGAGGGTGTTGAAAATATCGGGGTGCGCCTTCTCGATCTCGTCGAGAAGGAGCACCGCGTACGGATTTTTGCGTATGGCCTCGGTAAGCAGCCCGCCCTCCTCGTAACCGACGTAACCGGGAGGCGCACCGATGAGCCTCGCGACGGTGTGCTTCTCCTGGTATTCGCTCATGTCGAAACGATGCAGCGAGACGCCCATCACCGAGGAGAGCTGGCGCGCGAGCTCGGTTTTACCGACGCCCGTCGGCCCGACGAACAGGAAGGAGGCCACCGGTTTGTTCGGCTCGCGGAATCCCGCGCGCGCGCGCTTGATGGCCTCCACGACCTTCTCGACGGCGGCGTTCTGTCCGAATATCCGCTTTTTGAGTTCGATCTCAAGGTCGCGCAGCTTTTCCACCTCGGAGGAGGACACGTTTTTTTCGGGAACCTTCGCCATCTTCGCCACCACGCGCTCCACATCGGCGGTCCCGATGCGGATCGTCGCGTCGTCGGAGCCGTTCATGCGCGCGAAGGCCCCCGCCTCGTCGATTACATCGATGGCCTTGTCGGGAAGATGGCGGTCGTTAACGTACTTCG
The DNA here is from genome assembly GCA_964625625.1 of uncultured Leptospirales bacterium. Lineage (GTDB taxonomy): Bacteria > Spirochaetota > UBA4802 > UBA4802 > UBA5368 > MVZN01. The sequence goes on from CAZVEG010000021.1 coordinate 9,875, forward strand.
CCGACAGCTCCGCTGCCGCACGTATGGCCTCCTCCGAGTACTCGACCTCGTGGTATTCCTCGTAGCGCGCCTTCAGGCCCTTGAGGATGAGCACCGTGTCCTCGACGGTCGGTTCGCTCACTTCTATCTTCTGGAAACGCCGCGAGAGCGCCCCGTCCTTTTCGAAATATTTACGATATTCATCGTACGTGGTCGAGCCGACGCAGCGAAGCTTTCCGGTTGCGAGCGCCGGCTTGAGGATGTTCGAGGCGTCCATCGAGCCGCCCGAAACGGCGCCGGCCCCGACGATGGTGTGAATCTCGTCTATGAAGAGGATGACGTTCTTCCGCTTCTCGAGCTCGGCGAGGACGCGTTTCATGCGCTCCTCGAAGTCGCCGCGGTAGCGGGTGCCCGCGAGGATCGCCCCCATGTCGAGCGAATAGATCCGGGCGTCCCGCAGCGTTTTGGGCACTTTCCCTTCCGCTATGAGCTGCGCGAGCCCCTCGGTTAAGGCCGTCTTCCCCACTCCGGGGTCGCCCACGTGGATGGGATTGTTCTTGAAGCGCCGGCAGAGCACCTGTACCGTGCGCTCAAGGATGTCCTCGCGCCCGATCAGCGGCTCGAGCTCGCCCTTCCTGGCGCGCTCGGTGAGCTCGACCGTGAAGGCGCGCAACACCTTGTCCCTGTCCTTTTCCTTCGGCTTCGGATCGGCATCGGTGTCGGATTCTTCGCCGGGCGCTTCGCCGTCATCCTTGCCGCCGGGGTCGCGGTACCCGCCGTGCGATATATAATTGACCAGGTCGTAGCGCGTAATCCCCTCCCTGCCGAGGTAAAACGCCGCGAACGACTCCTTTTCGTCAAAGAGAGACACCAGCACGTCTCCCAGGTCGAGCACGTCCTTCTGGGCCGAGGCCGTGTGCCAGATCGCCCGCTCCATGACGTTCTGAAATCCCAGCGACTGCATGGGCTCGGCGCCGTCAACGCCCGCGTCGAAACCGGGAACCTTCTCCTCGAGGTGGTCCTTGAGGCTCTTCTTCAACCGCTCGACGTCGCCGCCGCAGCCCTCCACGATCTCGCGTCCCTCGCTGAAAAAGAGCGCGGCGTAAAGCAGGTGCTCCGGGGTGAGGTATTCATGACGGCGCGTCTTCGCCTCGTTGAAGGCCGCCATGATGATCTGGTTGAGATCGTCGTTTATCTGCATCGCTCCATCCTCACGCGTCTTCCATGCTGCATTTGAGCGGGAACTCCCTCGCCCGCGCCATCGCGTGCACCTGCGACACCTTCGTCGCGGCGATGTCGTAGGTGTACACGCCGCACATCCCGCTGCCGCGCCGGTGCACGTCCATCATGATTTTCGTCGCCTCGGCGGCCGGCTTGCGAAAAATCGAGACAAGCACCTCCACCACGAAATCCATCGTGGTATAGTGGTCGTTATGAAGTATGACCCGGTACATCTTCGGCTCCCGCACCTCGATCTCGCGATCTACTTTCAGACCACCATCGAAGACGCCGTCCCGGTCGGGATTGTTCGGCATGTCGCGCGATCCTCACCTGTAAAATAACATCATATCCTTTGCCGTGAATACGGCCACCGCCCGCGGGCCGCATCATCGTTATGCGTCCAGCCAGAGGGACTCCTCCCACGAATACCGCTGGTGCGGCCTGAACCCGGCCTTGTACTCCATGCGCGGGCATCCCTCCACATGGTATCCAAGATAATAATACGCAAGCGAGAGGGCTCCGGCAAGCTCAATTTCCCTCAGGACGCTGTAGATGCCGGGGCTGTGCCGGCCGAATTCCGTTCGAAATATGAAATAGACACTCGAGAGCCCCCTGTCCGAGCGGTCAAGGAAGCCGACCGCCATCAGCCTGCCTTCCCGGTAGTATTCCGACTGCACCCCGGGGCATGGGGCCTGATAAAAGTTGAAGAGAAAATCCTCGAGCTCCGGCTCCCTCCCGAAACGGTCCCTGCTGTGCTCTTCGTAAATTGAAAAAATTTCCGGAGAATGCCGGAGCTCCCCGAAACGGACTTCGGTCTGCCTGTTTTTGACGATAACGCGCCGCTGGCTCTTCGACGGCCTGAAGTCGGCAACCGGGACCCTGAGCGGAACGCAGCTTCTGCAGCCGGGACAGTCGGGCCTGAAGAAATACCAGCCGAACTTTCTCCATCCGGCCGCCAGAAGCGACTCGAGATCGCCGCCGTCGAGATCGTGAGCGAAAAAATATTCGAATCGGGAGGTCCGTCCGGGGAGGTACGGACATTCGGCCTCCCCGGAGAGCCTCGGGTCCTGCAGGATCAGCATTCGATAAAGCCTTCCCCGCTGAAGATGTAAAAGCCTGACGGGCGCACACCGCCGATCATGAGCATGCCGGCGCGCCGGGCCAGTTCGATGCTGCGCGTGGTAGGCGCGGCGCGCGAGACCAGCACCGGCGCCGAGACGGCTATGGCTTTCAATACGATCTCGCTCGCAAGCCGCCCGGTTGAGAAAATCATTGAGCGATCGAGCGACAGGCCGTTTTTCAGCGCGTAGCCCAGAATCTTGTCGATGGCGTTATGCCTGCCGATCTCGTCGAAAAAACACAGCCGGTCCCCGTCCACCGTATAGAGGGCCGCGCTGTGTACACCGTGCGTGAGCCTGTGGATTTCGGAGGAATGGAGGAATTCCTTCATGCTCGTCGTAACGACGGCCGCCCTGATCCGCGGGACCTCCAGGCCGGGTCGCGCAGCCCCTTCAGAGGATACGGAGCCGGACTGACCGCAACCGGAGGCGATCGAACGAATGCGAAACAGGCGCTCGAGCAGTTCGTCGCCCTCCGCGGTACCCACGTCTATTGAAAAGGCGTCTTCGTCGATTTCGATCGAACGCACCTCTTCCGCCGAACGGATGACTCCTTCGGCCGCGAGATGCCCCAGTGCCAGCTGCTCGAGGTCGCTGCCCGAGCACACGATCGAGACGAAGGGATTGCCGTTTACGGATAACGTAAACGAGTACTCGGCGCTCACCGGAATACCGATCGGTTCGATCGCCGTCCCCGTACACAAATATGCCCCGACCATGAGGTGCTGCGGCAGCGCCATGTCACCCTCCTCCGTCCCCGGCGCGGACTATTTTTTTAAATGCCGAAAGCGCGAGCGAGACGCAGCCTCTGCTTCCTTCCGGAACATCGCCGATCAATCCCACGATTGAGTCGATGCTCGTCCGCGCCAGCTCCGAAGCACTCCTGCCGTACGCGTATTCGTTGAAGAACGAGGCCCCGGCGATCGCATAGCCGCAACCGTAGACCTGGGTCCTGATGTCCTCAACGACACCGTTACCGTCAATACGCACCGTCATGCGCACGAGATCGCTGCAGGTGTCGCTTTTCACCATCGTCCTTCCGGTGGGCCGGTCCACCTCTCCCATTCGGCGGGGATTGAGAAAATGATCTTTCAATATCGGATTTTTCATACGGCCGTCGAACCTGAAACGCGTTCCGCCGTATAGTAGGCGTATGCGGGTGATATTCATGTCAATTAAAATATAGTGCCTCCCTTTCAGGGCGGGGGAACCGCTCTTCTACCCATGGTCCGCGAACGGCGCTCGAAGCGGTTTTCCGCCGGCCGGGCCCGGTTTTATCCCGATACGAGATCACGAGCTATACGGCATGCCCCCACGTGTTGAAATACGACAACGTCCGCAAATCAGGTTGACATTTACCGGTTTTTATGCAACCGTTCGGTGATCAATACATGCTTACGGAGAAGTTCCATGAAACTTACGGGCAATCCCATCACTCTCGAGACAAAGGGCGGAAAAGTATCGATAACCAGAAACGATCACGGCGTCCCCGAGATAAGCGGGAAAAGACACGAAGACGTTTATTACGGCATGGGCTGGGTGCACGCCCACGACCGCCAGCTCCAGGCCCTCCTCACGCGGATACTCCTCCAGGGGCGGGCGGCCGAAAAACTGGCGGGAGACCCCGCACTGATCGAAATAGACCGTTACATGCGCCGCATGCAGTTTCTGCCCGATCCCGAGAGCGAAATCAAGAAGCTCGAACCGACCGTTCGCCGGTATCTCGACTTTTATACCCAGGGGTTCAATCACTACCTCGAAACCCACGGTACCGTGTTCGAACTGCGCCTGCTGGGATACAAACCGGAGCCCTGGCAGATCAAGGACTCGCTCGTCCTCGGCAAGATCATGGCGTTCCTCGGCCTCGCCGATGCCCAGGGTGCCATGGAAAAATTCCTGACCCAGATGGTCCGGCATGACCTTGGCGAGAAAAAACTCCAGGAGCTGTTTCCCTATCTCACCGAAAAAATCGATTACGATCTGATGAAGAAGCTCAGCCTCGCGCCTCCCCTGATTCCCGAGGCGCTCAAATGGCTGTCGAAACTCCCCAAAATGACCGCCAGCAACAACTGGGCGGTCTCCGGCAAGCTCACCGCGTCGGGTAAACCCATCTACTGCAGCGATCCGCACCTCGAGGTCAACCGTATTCCCGCGATCTGGCAGGAGATCGTTCTGCGCCTGCCGGACGACGTGATCATGGGGGCGAGCCTGCCGGGGGTCCCGGGAATCGCCATCGGCAGGAGCAGGCACCTGGCCTGGGGCGCCACCTACTCCTTCATGGACATGATCGACTACCGGGTAGAGGAATGCCGCGACGGGCGCTACCGCCGCGGGAAGCAGTGGAAACCCTTCGCGGTGCGGGAGGAGCTCATCACGGTAAAAAAGGGCGAGCCGGTAATCGAGAAGGTATACGAGAACGAGCACGGCGTGCTCGAGGGCGATCCGTTCACGGAAGGTCATTATCTCGTCATGAGCTGGTCGGCGGCGCGCGGTTGCGGCGCCGGCGAGTTCAACGGCCTCCTGGGCCTGCCGCACGCCAGAAGCGCGCGCGAGGCGATGGCATGTTTCAGGAAGCTCGAGGCGCTGTCGTTCAACTGGGTGATGGCCGACTCGCTCGGCAACATCGCCTACCAGATGAGCGGCCGGCTGTACAAACGCCCCAAGGGCGTGAGCGGCCTTGTACCCCTTCCGGGATGGGAAAAGAAGTACACGCCGCGCGGCTTCGTGAGCGCTTCGCTCCTTCCGGCTGCGTATAACCCGCCCGAGGGGATCATCGTAACCGCGAACCAGGACCTCAACCGCCTGGGCAAGGCGAAGCCCATCAATCTCCCCATGGCCTCCTACCGCGCCGACCGCATCACGCAGCTCTTGAAGAAAAAGAAGAAACTGGGCGTCGAGGACATGAAGCGCATCCACTTCGACCTGTACTCGCTCCAGGCCGAGCGCTTCATGAAGGTGCTGCGGCCGCTGCTTCCGGACACCGACAACGGCCGCATACTCCGCGAATGGGAATGCACCTACACCCCCGACTCGCGCGGCGCGACCCTCTTCGAGTCGGTATACCGCGCGCTGCTTCGGACCGTCTTCGGCGACAACGGGATGGGCCGCGAGGTCGTCGACTGGGCCATGAGCGAAACGGGCCTCTTCAACGACTACTACGGCAACTTCGACGAGATCCTCATGAACCCGCGCTCGGCCTGGTTCGACGGCAGGCCCCGCGACGAGCTCTTCAAGCGGGCCATAAAGGAGGGGCTCGCGGCCGCGCCGAAACCGTACGGCAGGACGCGCATGGTGACGCTCTCGCACCTCCTCTTCGGCGGGAAGCTGCCGCGCTTCCTGGGGTTCGATTACGGGCCCATCCCGCTTCCCGGAAGCAGGGCGACCGTGCCCCAGGGACAGATATTCAAGAGCGCCGGTCGCGTAACCACCTTCAGCCCGTCGTACCGCATGATCGCCGACCTCGCCGAAAAGGCGCTCCATACCAACATCGCCGGGGGAAGCTCCGACCGGCGCTTTTCGCGCTGGTACATGAGCGACATGGAGAACTGGCTGAAGGGCGTGTATAAGGTGCTCTCGTAGGAAGAGCGGCGCGGCGTCATAACCGCGCGCTCAGTCGTTAACATTCGCCCCCTCATGCCGGCCGCGCCTTTGCGTATGCGGGCGGCGGCAGGCCTGTGCGGGGCCGGGCGATTTAATTGTACCGAAAAGCCGATTTTCTGTTGACAGAATAACCCCGGCCGATATATACTACTAATATTATAGATTTACTAGCATATAACCATGAGTGAATCACCCGATGCGCGGATCACGCCCCGATCTATCGGGCAAGGAGGAGTCCCTATGTCCCGCCTGTATAACGACATTACCGAAACCATCGGCAATACGCCGCTGGTCCGGCTCAACAGGATCACCGGCGACGCGACGGCCACGGTCGCGGTGAAGCTTGAATCGTTCAACCCGCTCTCGAGCGTCAAGGACCGCATCGGCGCGGCGATGATAGACGATGCCGAAAAGCGGGGCCTGCTGAAAAAGGGTGCCACCATCATCGAGCCGACCAGCGGAAACACCGGCATCGCGCTCGCCTTCGTCGCCGCGGCGAAAGGCTACCGGCTCATCCTCACCATGCCGGAGACCATGAGCGTGGAACGCAGGCAGCTTCTTAAAATCCTGGGGGCCGAGCTCATCCTCACGCCGGGCCCGGAGGGAATGAAGGGCGCCATCAAAAAAGCCGAGGAGCTCGTCGCCTCGATTCCGGGCTCGTTCATGCCCCAGCAGTTCAACAACCCGGCCAACCCGGACATACACCGCACGACCACGGCCGAGGAGATCTGGCGCGACACCGGGGGCGCGGTCGACATCGTCGTCGCCGCCGTCGGCACCGGCGGCACCATCACCGGCGTCTCCGAGGTGCTGAAAACAAGGAAGCCGTCGCTCAAGGCCATAGCGGTCGAGCCCGTGAAGTCGCCCGTGATTTCAGGCGGCGAGCCAGGCCCCCACCGCATACAGGGAATCGGAGCGGGTTTCATCCCGGAAGTTCTCAACAGGGAGATCATCGACGAGGTAATAAAGGTGACGGAAGAGGACGCCGGCGAAACGGCTCGCAGGCTCGCCCGAGAGGAGGGCATACTGGTGGGCATCTCGGCCGGGGCAAACGTGTGGGCGGCCATCCAGGTCGCGCGGCGTCCGGAGAACAGAGGAAAGCTCGTGGTCACCATAGGCTGCGATACCGGCGAGCGCTATCTCTCGACGTGGCTCTTCCAGGAGGGGGCGTGATGCGAAGGCGCGCCGGCACCTGACGAGGAAAGCATGAACGAAAAGCTCGAACGCCTAAGGGAGATACTCCGAGGAATGGGAAGCGCGCTTGTCGCCTATTCCGGCGGCACCGACAGCGCGCTGCTCCTCGCCGTCGCGCGGCAGGAGCTCCATCCGAGGCTTCTCGCCGTGACCGCGCGGTCGAAAACCTATCCGGGGCGCGAGCTGGAACTTGCGCGCTCCATAGCCGCCGGCATAAACGCCGAGCACATGGTCATCGATACCGACGAGCTCGCCGACGAGCGCTTCGCCTCGAATCCGCCCGAGCGCTGCTACTGGTGCAAGCGCGCTCTTTTACAACGGCTCATCGAGATCGCGGCCGAACGCGGGCTCGCCCATGTCATCGAGGGATCGAACCTCGACGACGATGGCGACTACCGCCCCGGTGAGCGCGCCGTCCGCGAGCTCGGCGTGCGGAGCCCCCTTCGGGAGGCCGCCCTTGGAAAGGCTGAGATCCGCGAGCTCGCGCGCTCCATTGGCCTTCCCAACTGGGACCGGCCGGCGCAGGCCTGCCTGGCCTCGCGCTTCCCCTACGGCACGCGCATAACGGCCGAGCGGCTCGACGTCGTCGAGCGCGCGGAGGCGGTGCTCGCCGGCCTCGGGCTCTCGCAGTTCCGTGTCCGCTACCACGGCGAGGTGGCGCGCATCGAGACCCTCAGGGAGGAGACCCATATCGTTCTCGACGACGTTAACGCCGCGAAAATATCCGCCAGCTTCCGCCAGATCGGCTTCCGGTACGTGGCCCTCGACATCCAGGGCTACCGCACGGGCAGCCTTAACGAGGTGCTCGAACAATGAAGCTCTCCACGCGATCGCGCTACGGTCTCCGGATGCTGTTCCAGCTCGCGCTCAATTACGAACGCGGTCCCGTACAGCTTTCGGACATCGCGCTGAAGGAGGACATCTCCGAGAAGTACCTGGGCCAGATCATCATCCAGCTGCGCTCGTCGGGCCTCGTCGGATCGGTGCGGGGCTCGCAGGGCGGCTATTATCTCACACGGCATCCGGCGACGGTCACCGTGATGGACGCGCTCTCGGTGCTCGAGGGCTCTGTCTGTCCGGTGGAGTGTGTCGAATCCGGCCAGTGCGACCGGGCGGGCGAATGCAGCACCCAGCGGATCTGGTCCATGCTGAACGACCGAATCACCGAAACGCTCTCGGGCATTACGCTCGAGGACATGCTCGAGTGGCACAGTAAGGAAACGGGAGCCGCCACCTACACGATCTGAGACGTGGACACGGCACGGAAGACAACCATCCGACAGGAGGATACAATGAACGAATCAACCCTTAACAACGCCGGATTCGAGACCAGGGCCCTGCACGCCGGGCAGACCGTCGACGAGACGATGTCGCGCGCGGTGCCCATCCACCGGACGAGCTCGTACCTGTTCAAGAGCACGGAGCACGCGGCCAATCTTTTCGGCCTGAAAGAGCTGGGAAACATCTACACGCGCCTCATGAACCCCACGCACGACGTGCTCGAGAAGCGCATGGCCTCTCTCGAGGGAGGTGCCGCGGCGGTGGCCGTGGCCTCCGGCACGGCGGCGATATACTATTCGATCATCAATATCGCCGAGGCGGGGGACGAGATCGTCTCCGCCAACAACCTCTATGGCGGGACCTTCACCATGTTCCACGACATACTCCCGCAGTTCAAGATCAACGTGAACTTCGTCGACCCGCGCGACCCGAAGAATTTCGAGAAGGCAATTACCGGAAAGACCCGGTCCCTCTTCATCGAGACCATCGGCAATCCCGCTCTGGATTTCGCCGACATCGGCGCGATCGCCGAGGTCGCGCGGAAGCACCACCTGCCGCTTATCGCCGACTCGACCTTCACGCCGCCGTCGATGCTCCGGCCCATCGAGCACGGCGCCGACATCGTGGTGCACTCGCTCACCAAATGGATCGGCGGCCACGGCACGGCCATCGGCGGCATCGTGGTCGACTCCGGAAGGTTCGACTGGACGGATAAAAAATTCAGGCTCTTCAACGAGCCCGAGGCGAGCTACCACGGCCTGCGCTACGCTCACGACCTGGGTCCGCTCAACCCGGTCGCCTTCGCCCTGCGCCTTCGCACCGTCCCGCTCCGCAACCTCGGCGCGGCCATCTCGCCCGACAACGCGTGGATCTTCCTGCAGGGGCTCGAGACGCTCGCGCTGCGCATGGAGCGTCACTCGCAGAACGCCATGACGGTCGCCGAGTTTCTCAGGCAGCACCCGAAGGTCACCTGGGTGCGCTATCCGGGGCTGCCCGACGATCCCGCGCACCACACGGCGAAGAAGTATTTAAAGAACGGCTTCGGCGGGATGGTGGTCTTCGGCATCCGGGGAGGGAAGGCCGAGGGGCAGCGTTTCATCGAGAACCTGGAGCTCTTCTCGCACCTGGCCAATGTGGGCGACGCCAAGAGCCTTGCCATTCATTCGGCGACGACAACGCACAGCCAGCTCTCCGAGGAGGACCGGCTGAAGGGAGGCATCACCCCCGACCTCATACGCCTCTCAATCGGAATAGAGACCGTCGGCGACATTCTGGAGGACCTCAACCAGGCGCTTGTCAAGGCGTGCGATGCCTGCTGACGACCCGAACGAATATCGCTCGGCCATGACCGACCGAACGGCCTTGCTGCTGGGCGTCGACGCCGTCAGGCGGCTCGAGGACGCGCGCGTCCTCGTGATCGGCCTCGGAGGGGTTGGGAGCTGGTGCGCCGAAGCGCTCGCGCGCACCGGTATCGGCCGTCTGACCATAGTGGACCACGACCTCGTCGCCGCGAGCAACATCAACCGCCAGGCGCAGGCCGTGTCAGGCACGATTGGAGCTTCGAAGGCCGAGGCGCTCGCCGTGCGCCTCAGGGAAATAAACCCGCACGCGAACATCGACGCGCGCCTCGCGCGCTTTACCGCGGAAAGCGCCAGAGAATTCGACCTGGGCGCGTACGACCGCGTCGTCGACGCCATAGACAGCATCGACGACAAGATCGCGCTCATCGCCGCGGCCGTCCGTTCGAACGCGACGCTGTACTCGTCAATGGGGGCCGCCTCCCGCATCGATCCCACACGCGTGCGCATCGCGCCGCTCTCGAAAACGCACGGATGCCCGCTCGCCCGGGTGGTGCGCCGGCGCCTTAAAATGGAAGGCATTCCGTGCGAATTCCTGTGCGTTTACAGTGACGAACCCGCGACGAAAGGCGAAGAAATCGAGCGATGCGAGGACGACGGCGGACGCAGGAAGCGCGTCAACGGTTCTCTCGTCCAGGTAACGGCCGTTTTCGGCTTCGCGCTCGCGGGACTGGTCGTCAACGGCATCGCCGGGAGAGGTTCCGTATAATTTCATATTTATCTGGTATCAGGCATTTAAACGGATTTTCATCAAACATATGAAAAAAATTTGAATCTATATTCAGCATCTGTATATTATATACTACTGATTAAGTAGTGATTATTCTTTGACGCGGGACATTCAAAGACGCAATCGATCAGGAGCAAATAGAGGAAGGCGGCAAGCTCACGATGAATAAACGCACTGCATACATCGCGGCGATATTTCTGGTGCTCGCTTTCGGGCTGTCTCCCCTTTTAGCGGGATCGGTTTGCGGTGATCCCGGATGCGGAATGCCGTGCGGGATGTCCGTCATGGGCACGGTCAATTTGAGCGATACTTCCCGATTCGTAAGGGCGTGCTGCTGTGGAGACACCGAACGGCCGTGCTCCCTGGGGATTCCGGATGTTTCAATATTAAACGGCGTTTCGATCCTTCCGCACTACTCAGTAAAGCATGAAACAATACACGCGTCGGCGTATGAGAAAGACCTCTATCCGTCGGTTTCGTACGCGGCGTACTCTTTTTACCGTTACTCCCTGACGGGCCCCCCAGAGCCTGTCCCTCTCTTTCTGAAAAACCGTTCGATGATCCTCTGAGCCGATCGACCCGATCTTCATTGTCTTCCCGGGACCGCTGTCGCGTTCCGCTGTCTCACGACGCCCGAACGGCGAGCTCCCGGTTGTATGGTCACCGAAAGGAGGAAAATGACGATGGATGCCAGGAAGAAATGGGACCGCACCTCTCGTTTCTATGACTTATGGGCCGCCCCCATGGAGGCCATGGGCGGACGTGAATGGAGAAAAACGCTCTTCGCCGGCCTGCCCCGGGGAAGGATACTTGAAATCGGCGTGGGAACCGGCATAAACTTCGAGTACTATCCTGATAGCGGGCGCGAGTACACCGCAATCGATGTTAGCCCGAAGATGCTCGCGAAGGCCGCCGCCCGGGCTCGGGAGCTCGGCACGAAGGTCCATCTCGTCGAGATGGACGCCTCCCGCTTGGAATTTCCGGACGACTCCTTCGACGCGGTCGTTACCGCGTGCGTGCTCTGTTCGGTGCCGGATCCGGAGGGGACTCTGAGTGAGATTCGCAGGGTGCTTAAAAACAGCGGTTCAGTCTATTTCCTCGAGCACATGCGTCCCGACGGCGGCCTGCTGGGGCGGGTCTTCGATATCATCAACCCGGCGACCGCCGCGCTCATCGGTTTCAACATCAATCGCCGCACCGCTGAGAGCATCCGGAATACGGGATTTGCAGTCACCGAGGAAAAGCATCTATTACGCGATATCTTCAGGTTCATAAAAGCGGGACCGAACAAACAGGTCTGAAAGTGGAAGGAGGCTCTTCATGTGTTGTGTATTTCTGTTCACCGTATCGTTGATTATCACGCTCGTTTCGTCCGTGTTCGCGCTTTTCGGCGCCGCCATCGCATGGATCAACCGCACGACCGGCGCACAGGCCGGTTCACTGGTCGCGGACAGCGGCCCGGGCGATTGAGGACATCCGTCACGATAGGTACGGCAGGCGCACGACAAACTTGACACAGGGTGCATATTATGGCATTAATAAATGACCACAGCAAGGAGCCCTTATTCGGGATGGAATCGCTCCCGAACAGCGACGAACATCTTTTCCGGCGACGTTTATGCACGCATTAATAATTACAAAGGAGGAAGCACCATGAAGAAAATCATCACCGCGTCGATACTCATCGCGAGCGTCGCGTTAGCCGGCGCTCTCTACGCCCAGAAAACTGCTCCGAAGGGCAAGGCCGTCGAAAAACAGCAGACGATGTGCCCGGTAATGGGCGGAGAGGTGGATAAAAACGTCTTCGTCGACTACAAGGGCAAGCGCGTCTATTTCTGCTGTACGAGCTGCGTCGAGGAGTTCAACAAGAACCCGGAAAAGTACATGAACAAGATGAGAAAGGAGGGGGTCATCCTGGAGAACTCACCGAAGGACGCCAAGGCCCCCGCGCGCCAGGACCATAAGGGGCACGGGCACTGACAATCTCCATCCGGCGGCGGGTGTATAACCGCGCACAAATAGAGCGGATACGCCCGCCACGGCCGGGGGAAGGCGGCATATTTGAGCATGTCGGAGGAGAGAGGAAGCGATTGATATGACACGCGCAATCAGGATATTCCGAGAACGATCCCGGCGGAAAACCGGTCCTCACGCCACACCCGGCGCTTCCCCATCGAAAACGCCGTTCATCATCACATGCATCGTTCTGGCAATCATACCGATTTCAGATCCCGCGCACGCGGAAGGCCCCATGAGCCTTCCCGAGCTCGAGGCCTTCGCCCTCGCCGGCAATCCGCGTCTCAAGGCCATGGAAGCCGAGGCCGCAATGGCACACAAGAGGATTCGCCCCGCGCGCGCTCTCGACGACCCGCGCCTCAAGCTCGGAGCGAACAGCCTCCCGGCCACGGACCCGAACTTCCGCGATTCGGACATGACGACCAAGGAGGTCGGCGTCTCGCAGATGATCCCCCTGGGCGGGAAGCTCTCGGCGCGGGAGGCCATAGCCGAGATCGAATACCGGCAGGCGCGCGAGCGCCTGCGCGGGGAAAGGATCGAGCTCGTCACAATGCTCCGCGCCGCCTCCTACGAGCTCGCCTTCGTGCGAGCGTCCATCGTCATCGTCAACGACATCAGGGCTCAGATCAGGCTCGTCATCGACGGCGAGATCGCCGCGAGCAAATCGGGGATGGGAAGCCTCACGGGCGTTATAAAGGCCAACCTGGAATACTCCATGATCGAGGAGGAGCTCATCACGCTCGCCCGGAAAGAGGTGGAGCTGCGCCAGCGCATCCGATACCTCGCCGGGGGCGATGTCGAGCCGGCGACCGACGGGCTCCTCGCTCCAGTCTTCGCCCGGCCTACAGGGGAGGACCTCGAGGCCGACCTCCTCGAATCGAACCCGAACCTGGCCATCCTGCGCCTGGCTCACGAGCGGGCCTCCGAAATCGCGCGTCTCAGGCAGCGCGACCTGGTACCCGACGTGGAGCTCGGCCTTTCATACATGCAGCGCGACAGCGGCCCCATGGGCAAACGCGACGACATGGTCTCCGGCATGGCCTCGTTCAACCTTCCGCTGTATTACGCGACGAAGAACGCGCCGATGATCGACGAGGCACGACTGGGACGCGAAACCGCCGCGCGGCTCTACGACGACCGGCGCAACGAGTTCCTCGCGCGGGCGCGCACGCTCGTCGATTCGCTTGCGCGACGGGAAACCCTGTATCGCCTATACACCGCACAGATCATACCGCAGAGTTCTCTCGCGCTCGAGGCGGCGCTCGCGCGCTACCGCACCGGCGCGGTCGAGTTCATGCCGGTGGTCGACACGCTGCGCATGCTGCTGCGCTACCGCAGAGAGGCGCTCATGGCGCTGAAGGAATATCACACCGAGCTCGCCGAGCTCAAAGCCCTTGTCGGCAAGGAGGTCGCCCGGTGAAACGAAAACGCATGCTCATTCCGGCCGCGGTCATCATCGTCGCGACCGCCTTTGGATACCTGTATTTCGGCACTCACCTTTTCCACGACCACGGAAGCGCGGACGGCACGCAATACACCTGCCCGATGCACCCGCAGATTATAAGCGATCGCCCCGGGGACTGCCCCATCTGCGGCATGAAGCTGGTCCCACTGAAGAAGGAAGAAACGCCCGCGACACAGGATAAGGACGCGCACGCCGAACACGAAAACGGCGACATCCCGGGCCTCGCGCCGATCACGCTTTCGCCCGCCTCGCGCGAGACGCTCGGCCTCACCTTCGGCCGCGCCGAACGGCGCGCCATAAGGCGGGAGATCCGCGCCTCGGCGCGCATCATCCCCGACGAGACGCGCCTGCATCGGGTTACGGTTAAAGTGAGCGGCTGGGTCGAGCGGCTCAACGTCAACCAGACGGGCCAGTTCGTGCGCCGGGGCGAGCCGCTGTTGTCGATTTACAGCCCCGAGATACTCGCGGCGCAGCAGGAATATCTCTCCACGCTCCGGGCCGCCGAGCAGGCGCGCGGCATGTCCGACGAAACGCTCCGCGCCAGCATCGACGAGGTACGAAACGCGGCCCGCGAACGCCTGCGCCTTCTCGACTTCACCGAGGCGCAGATCGCCCGGCTCGAGAGCGAGCGCCGTTACGAGCGCACCGTCATGCTCTATGCTCCCGCCACCGGCTACGTTATCGATAAAATGGTGCTGCCGGGCCAGAAGCTCGCCATGAACGAGCCGCTGATGACCATCGCCGACCTCTCCTCGGTCTGGGGCGAGGCCGAGATCTTCGAGTCCGACCTGCCGTACATCAAGACCGGCATGCCGGTCGAGATCGGCCTTTCGTACTGGCCGGGCAAGGTCTTCCGCGGCCGCGTCGGCTTCGTCTACCCGTCCCTCTCCGAGGAGACGCGCACGCTCAGGGTGCGCATGGACATCGCCAATCCCGGCCTGGTGCTTAAGACCGGCATGTTCGCCGACGCGCGCATCCTCCACAGTCCCGGCAAACGGCTCGCCGTGCCCGAGGGCGCCGTGATGCGCACCGGCGTGCGCGACTACGTCTTCGTGGACGCCGGAAGCGACCGCATCGTCCCGCGCGAGGTGTCGCTCGGAATCCACGGGAGCGACGGCTACTTCGAGATCGTGCGGGGGCTTTCCGAGGGCGAGCGCGTGGTAACCTCGGCCAACTTCCTCGTCGATTCGGAGTCCTCGCTTCGGGCGGCCTTCAGGTCCGTGCAGGACAGGGGCTCTCCCGAAAATAAACCGCCCGGGGAGCACGCGCATTGATAAAAAAACTCATACATTTCTCGGCGCACAACCGCCTTCTCGTCATCTTCGTCGTGGCCGCGGCGATCGTCTACTCGGTCTACGCCATGAAGAACATCCCGCTCGACGCCATCCCTGACCTCAGCGACACGCAGGTGATCATCTATTCGCGCTGGGACCGAAGCCCCGACATCATCGAGGACCAGGTGACCTATCCCGTCATCTCCTCGCTCCTCGGCGCGCCGAAGGTGAAGACCATCCGCGGGTTCTCGGACTTCGGCTTCTCGTACGTGTACGTCATCTTCGAGGACGGCACCGACCTGTACTGGGCCCGAAGCCGCGTCATCGAGTATCTCTCGAAGATACAGGGCTCGCTCCCACCGGGCGTGAAGACCGAGCTGGGCCCCGACGCCACCGGCGTGGGGTGGGTGTACCAGTACGCGCTCGTGGATAAAACCGGCACGCACGATCTCTCGAAGATCCGCGCCTATCAGGACTGGTACCTGCGCCTGGCGCTGCAGAGCGTGCAGGGCGTCGCCGAGGTCGCCTCGATCGGCGGTTTCGAGAAGCAGTACCAGGTGATCGTCGACCCCAACCGACTGCAGAGCTTCGACGTGTCGCTCATGGACGTGATGGAGGCCATCCGGAACAATAACAACGAGGCGGGAGGACGGCTCGTTGAATTCAGCGGCCGCGAGTTCATGGTGCGCGCCAGGGGCTACGTGAAGAGCGCGGACGAGCTCGCGCGCGTTGCCGTCAAGGCCTCCCCGGGCGGAACTCCGGTGCTTTTGGGCAGCGTCGCCACGGTTACGACCGGGCCGCAGCTGCGGCGCGGCGTGGCCGATTATAATGGCACGGGCGACACGGTAGGCGGGATCGTCGTCATCCGCCACAAGGAGAACGCGCTCAATGTTATCGAGCGCGTAAAGGAGAAAATCGGGGAGATGAAACCCTCTTTCCCGAAAGGAGTCGAGCTCGTCACCGTGTACGATCGCTCGGACCTCATCCTCCGTTCGATCGACACTCTTAAAAAAGAACTAATAATGGAGATGATCATCGTGTCGCTGGTGATTCTCCTGTTTCTCTGGCACATCCCCTCGGCGCTGGTGCCCATCATCACGATACCCGTGGCGGTGGTGCTCGCCTTCATCCCCATGCTTCACGCCAACATCACCTCGAACATCATGAGCCTCTCGGGTATCGCCATCTCCATCGGCGTGCTCGTCGACGGCGCGATCGTCGAGGTCGAGAACGCGTACAAAAAGATCGAGCTGTGGATTGAAAACGGGAGGAAAGGGGACTTTCACGAAGTGCGCCTCGAGGCGCTCATGGAGGTGGGCCCCTCGGTCTTCTTCTCGCTCCTGGTCATCGCCGTCTCCTTTCTTCCCATATTCACGCTGGTGGACCAGGAGGGACGCCTATTCACGCCGCTCGCCTGGACCAAGACGCTCACCATCGCGATCGCGGCGCTCCTCGCCGTGACGCTCGACCCGGCGGTGCGCATGCTCTTCTCACGCGTCGATCCATTTAAATTCCGTTCGCGCCGGCTCTCGGGCGCCATGAACGCCGTGTTTGTCGGGACCTACTACCCCGAGGAGAAACATCCCGTCAGCAAAATACTTTTCCGCATTTACGAGGGACCGTGCCGCTGGGTGCTCGCGCATCCGCTCAAGACCATCGGCACCGCCTTCCTCATGGTGGCGGTATCCATTCCCGTCTACTTCAAGCTGGGCTCCGAGTTCATGCCGCCGCTCAACGAGGGCACGATCCTTTACATGCCCACCACGCTCCCCGGCATCTCGGTCACCGAGACCTACCGCCTGCTCGTAACGCAGGACCGCCTGCTCGCCGCCTTTCCCGAGGTGCAGAGCGTCTACGGTAAGGCCGGCCGCGCCGAGACCTCCACCGACCCGGCGCCCTTCTCGATGATGGAGACGACGGTGGTGCTGAAACCGCAGGAGCAATGGCGCGAGAAGAAGCGCTGGTATTCCTCGTGGGCGCCGGGACCGCTCAAGGCCCTGCTACGACCGGTCTGGCACGATCGCATCTCGTACGAGGAGCTCATCGCCGAGATGGACACGGCCCTCCGCATACCGGGCGTCTCGAACGCCTGGACCATGCCCATCAAGGGGCGCATCGACATGCTCACCACGGGCGTCCGCACTCCCATCGGAATAAAGGTGTTCGGGCCCGATCTCACCGAGATCCAGCGGATCGGCGAGGCGATCGAGAAGCGGCTGTACAACCTTCGCGGCACCCGGAGCGTCTTCGCCGAGCGCGTGGGCGGCGGCTACTATCTGGACATCGAGCCCAGGCGCGATTCGCTCGCGCGCTACGGGCTTTCCATCGCCGACCTCCAGGACGTGGTGATGAACGGGATCGGCGGCGACACCCTTTCGGTCGCGATCGAGGGACGCGAGCGCTATTCGATAAACCTTCGCTACCCGCGCGAGCTCCGGAGCGACCTCGAGCGCATGGGACGCGTGCTCGTCACCACGAAGGGCGGCGTGCACGTACCGCTTCGCGAGCTCGCCGATCTCAAACTGAGCTACGGCCCGTCGATGATACGCGACGAGAACGGCATGCTCGCCGGCTACGTGTACGTGGACGTCACCGGTCGCGACATCGGCTCGTACGTGGACGAGGCGAAGAAGCTGGTTTCGGAATCGGTGAAGCTCCCCACCGGCTACTCGCTGGTGTGGAGCGGCCAGTACGAGAACATGCAGCGGGTCCGCGAGCGCCTCGCGGTCGTCATTCCCATCACGCTCTTTCTCATCTTTCTGCTCCTGTACCTCAACACGCGCTCCGCGGTGAAGACCGGCATCGTCATGCTCGCCGTTCCCTTCTCGGTGATCGGCGCGGTCTGGCTGATGTACCTGCTCGGCTACCAGGTGTCCATCGCGGCCTGGGTGGGCATCATCGCGCTCATGGGGCTCGACGCCGAGACCGGCGTCTTTATGCTCCTCTTCCTCGATCTTTCGTACGAGGAGGCCCGGCGCGCCGGGAGGCTCCGCACGCGCGCCGAGCTCGAGGAGGCCATAGTGCACGGGGCGGTCAAGCGCATACGCCCGAAGATCATGACGGTCGCCTCGGCCATGATGGGCCTCATGCCGATCATGTGGTCGATGGGGACCGGTGCCGACGTGATGAAGCGGATCGCCGCGCCGATGGTCGGCGGACTCGCCACCTCGTTTTTACTGGAACTCCTGGTCTATCCGGCGGTCTACCTGCTGTGGAGGAAGCGCGAGCTGCGGCTGTAGCGGCATTCGGGATGTGAGAAAACGGCGTCCCCCGAACAGCACCGGGCTTCGGGACCCGCGCTGATGCGGCATATCAATTCCTGCTTGATTCTTACGCTTCGCCCCCCTACACTCGCGTCCGGTGACGGCGGGCGTGCCACGCGCTCCGCCGCCATTGTCAACAGCTTCAGAGTGGAGTGAGTAAGATGAAGACCCTGCCGATTATCATCATATGCGTTGCGGCGCTTATGGCGCATTCGTGCGGCGACAGGCCGGCCCCCTCGAAAGGGGAAAAATGGGGCATATACCGCGCGGCCATTCTCGATAAGCACGGCGCGGATATCGACCGGTTTAAAGACCGGCTTCCCGGAGGCTACGCCGACGGCAAGGACATCACGAGGTATGACCTGGACCAGCTCATCCTGGGCATCAAGATCGAGCTGGAGCACACCTCGAACAGGCTCATCGCGCTCGAGATTGCGACCGATCACCTGGAGGAGATTCCGGACTACTACACCCGCCTCGAGGAGATGGAAGAGCGATACGAGCGAGAGGTTAAGGTGTCGAAGAAATAATACCCGTCCGCGCATCCGGTCATAGCCCGTACGCCGCGCAAGCGGCATCGTGTATCTAACCCACAGACAGGAGGACCATCCGCAATGTTACAGTCACTGCGTGATCTCGAGGCCACCCTCGGCGAGCTCGAGCGCGCCATCGGGGAGAAGCGCGTAGAGCTCGACGACATCTTCATCTGGCTCAACAAGTACGTTCGCGCGGTCTTCTCATCCGGCGCGAAATCCAAAAAGGCCGACGAGCTCACCGTACCGCTGGACGCCGCCTTCAACATCGCCATTCAGCTGTTTCGAATGATCGACGCCGGCGGGGACGGCCTCGACGACAAGATGGCCGAGGAGCTCGAGAAGATCAGGGTTAAATACCTGGGACAGTAGGGAGCACCCCTCCGGCACCACACGACGTCTCCCCGCCCGCGTTTTCCGCTTGACGGTTCGGTTCCGGCATAATAAATGTACCGAACGGTCGGTATATATGGCACAATCACGGGAAGGCAAAAGCAAAGGGGAGCGCACGCGCGAGCGCGTCATCGACGCCGCCGCGACGCTCGTCAACCGGCAGGGGCTATCGGGAACGAGCGTCGGCGACATCATACGGGCGACGGGCGTCAAGAAGGGGAACCTCTATTTCCATTTCGCCGGGAAGGACGAGATAGGTATCGCGGTCCTCGAAAAGGCCCGGCGGGAGTATCTGGCCTATCTCGCCGCAAACGCGAAGGGCGACCGCGCGCTCGATCGCCTCGGCGGCGTGGTCGACGCTGTGGTCCGCTTTCACCGGAGAAACGGTTTTACGGGAGGCTGCATTTTCGGGAACACCGCGCTCGAAACGGGCGACACCAATCCGCGCTTCGCCGCCTTTGTGCGCGGGGTTTTCGACGAATGGTCCGGGCTGCTCGAACGCCTTCTCCTGGAAGCGCGGGATGAAGGGGATCTCCCCGATGGAATCGATCCACCGTCATTCGCGCGGCTCATCGTCGCCTCGCTCGAGGGGGGCATCATGATGGCGCGGCTCAGCAAGGACGGGCGCGACCTTCTCCGGTGCGTGGACTCCATCCGTACCGCCCTCGGCCTGAAGTCTCCGCGTCGCGCACAGACCGCCATCACCCGAAAGAGGAAATAACGCATGCTTTCAAAGGAACGTATAATCGAAGAAGTGCGCCGCCTGGGCTTTGTGGACATCGGCTTCACCACCGCCGATCCGTTCGAGAGCCACCTCGAATACCTCGAAAAAAACCGCGAGGCCTACGAATGGGCGCCGAAACTCGGCCTCGATATTTTCAGGGGCTCCGATCCGCGCGCGGTGATGCCGGAGGCGAAAAGCATCATCGTCCTTATCGAGGCATACTACCGCGAATCGTTCCCGCCCTCGCTCGAGGCGCATTTCGGGCGCTGTTACCTGGACGACGACCGCGTTACGCGCGACGGACTGGCCGTTCGCATGAAGGCCTTTCGCGATTTTCTGAAAGAACATGGAATAGCGTCGAAAGCCCCGTTCGATATCCCGCACCGTATGGCGGCCGCGCGCGCGGGAACGGGCACATTCGGCAAAAACTGCCTGCTCTATTCAGGCAGGGCCGTGCGCGGAAGCTCGTGGATATTCCCGCTCGCCTTTCTGGTAGACCGCGAGTTCGCCCCCGACGAGCCGACGATCGGGGTCGACTGCCCGTCATGGTGCAGAAACGCGTGCGTGGCGTCCTGTCCCACGCGGGCGCTGAAAGGCGATGGGACTATCGATCCCCGGCGGTGCATCTCCTACCTCACCTACTACGGAGAGGGGATCACGCCGATCGAGCTTCGCGGGCCGATGGGCCTGTACGTCTACGGCTGCGACCGCTGCCAGAACGTCTGCCCGCGCAACGCCGCGTGGACGGCGCAGGATATGCCGCCCAATCCGCGCGTCGCCGCGAAGGCCGCGGATTTCGATCTGTCCGCCCTCCTTCGCATGGACCGGGAGTATTTCGAACGGCGCGTATGGCCGCACATGTTCTACATGTCGGCGGACGACATCTGGCGATGGAAGATGAACGTGGCGCGCGCCATGGGGAACACCGGCGACGAACGCTTCGTCCCCGACCTGGTCGGCGCCTTCGGCGATACCGACGACCCGCGCGTGCGCGGAATGATAGCCTGGGCGCTCGGGAATATTGGAGGCCGCGAGGCCCGCGCCGCGCTCGAGCGCATGTGCCCCGCCGACGACGGACCGGTGAGGGACGAGTTCGCCATGGCCCTCGAGGCGGCCCGCTGACGATATAGGCGGATGCGCACTCATCCGGACTCTCATAACCCTGAGTGAATACGAAAAATGATACGACAGATACGCATCATGCTCCTCTTCACGGTCGCGGTGATCACGCTCGGTATCGTGGTCGCGGTTTTCTACTACGATGCCAGGCGCGCGATCGAACGAGAAAAGACCGCCGCGGTGTATGAATTCGTGCGACAGTGCGTGAGCGAATACGAGCTGAAGCATGGCGCCCGCATGGACGATGCCACGAAAACCAGGGTCTTCTCCCGCGCGTTCGACCTTCTGTACACCGGCGGGGCGGAAGGCGTGTTGAATACCGGAAAATCGGCATTCAGAAAATTTAAACCGCTCCCGTCCGCTGAGGGTGTTCAGGCGGCTGATGCGTCCCGCGTCGTCCTGGTGAAGCATCGCATGCGGACCGAACTGTTCGATATATGCCGTGAGACAACCGAACGTCATGCCGGAGAAACGACCCGCGCGGGCGAATAACAGTTCCGATCGCCAGCGTGGTGACCGCGTACCGGTTGTCGAGGAAGCCTCACTCGCGCGCGACCGACAGCCCGGGGCCCGCGTATCAGGCGCGGCCCGCACCCATCACCCATTCGACCACCCCATCCGTACGGAACCGTCGATCGCCATAATGCATCGCTCTCGCGCGCGCCGAGTTTTTCGGGCCCCTGGGATTTTTTAATTGACGAAAATCATAATATTCAGTATAATCAGATTATACTGAATATTATGAAAGGACTCATTCCATGGCAAAAAAACTGAACTCCGGTGACGCGTGCTGCTCCCCCTCCATGGGAGCGTTCAGGGTCGAGGCGCTCCTCGGCGTCGACGAGCGCGGCCAGATGGTGATCCCCAAGGAGCTCCGCGAAAAAGCGGGCATCATGCCGGGCGACCGCCTCGCGGTGGTGAGCTGGGAAAAGGACGGCGAGGTCTGCTGCCTTTCGCTCATAAAGGCGGACTACCTTACGGGGATGGTGAGGGAATTCCTCGGCCCGCTGGTAAGCGGCCTTGCCGGCACCGACAAACAATAGACACGCGGATTACGTTCGCTGCCCCCTCGCCATGAGATTCTCGTCATGTAGGCAAAAAATTTATAAAACGAGGTACCACAATAATGAACGCCGATAACATCAGAAAAGCCGTACGCGATAAGTACGCGAGCGTGGTTATTAACCGCACATCATGTTGCGGGCCGTCATCGTCGTGCTGCGGGCCGACCGCCGGAGCGAGCGCTGCGCTCGGGTATTCGCCCGAGGATTTAAAGCACATACCGGACGACGCCGACCTCGGGCTTGGATGCGGGAATCCGGTGGCGCTCGCCTCGCTGTCCGAGGGAGAAACGGTGCTCGACCTCGGCTCCGGCGCGGGAATAGACTGCTTTCTCGCCGCGAAAAAGGTGGGCCAAGGCGGGCGAGTTATCGGCGTCGACATGACACCGGAGATGCTTGAACGCGCGCGTGAGAACGCCCGAAAGAGCGGTATCTCGAACGTCGAGTTCCGCCTGGGCGAGATCGAAAATCTCCCGGTGGCCGACTCAACGGCCGATGCCGCCATATCGAACTGCGTCATCAACCTCTCCCCGGACAAGGCGCGGGTGTTTCGAGAGGTCTACCGCGTACTCAAGCCCGGGGGGCGCATGATGGTGTCGGACATCGTGCTTGAACGCGAACTGCCCGAAGAGATCGCCCGCTCGGTCGCGGCGTACACCGGCTGCATCGCCGGCGCCTCGCTGAAAAGCGACTATCTCGGCATGATCGCCGCGGCGGGTTTCGACGATGTGCGCGTGGCGGGCGAAAGTGCCCTGCCGCTCGAGGCGTGGTCGGCCGATCCGACAGCGACGGAATTCCTGAAAGAACTCGGAGTAAGCACCGCGCAGGCGGCGGAGGCGCTCGCCGGGGTGAAGAGCGTACGGGTGCACGCGATTAAAAGGTCCCGGGGCTGAGCTTCCGTGGCCCGAGCGGACGTCACCATCATCAATAGATGACGATGACGCCGCGTTTCATCAGGCGCTCGACCGTATCCATGTCCGCCAGGGGATTCCCCAGGACGTTCACGTACACGAGCGTCTCCATCCCCTCCAGGACCGTAATGTCCTCGATCCGGTTGAACGAGATATCGAGCTCGCGAAGACCCGGGAGCTCCACGAGGCAGTCGATGTTCTCGATCGCGTTGTCGGCCAGGAAGAGCGAGGTGAGGCGCCGGAGGAGCGCGAGCGGCCCGACACGCCGGATAAGGTTCCCGGAGAGGTTCAGCACCGTGACGTTCACGCAGTACTCCACGCCCTCCAGGTCCGTGATCTCGAAATCGGAGAGATCGAGCTCGCCCTCGAGGCCCGCCAGATCGTTATCGTCGACGCTGAAATCGAGGTTGCCGAAGAGGAGGCCGTTCACCGCCTCGACGAATCCATACCCCTCGGAGCTCTCCGCCTCGTCGCGATCTTCCCCGTACTCATGTACGGCCTGTTCCTCCTCGTCGAACTCCGATTTTTCGGTGTACCCGAAATCGTCGCCCTCGAACGAGAACTCTTCCTCGTACTCGAAATCTTCACCATGATCGACGCGGGCCGGCCGGATTTCGGAGAGATAGACCTCCCGCATCTCAACCAGGCCGGCGACATTTCCGTCGGCGCGCATCGATTCAATCTCACGCCGGATGATCGCGATCTTGTCGGGGTGATATCGCTGGATTATCGCGGCAAAAAGCCTCCCCGCTTCCGGCGCGCCCTCCCCCATCCGGAGAAGCGCGGCGTATCCGCGCAGCCCGTCCACGTCTTTCCGCTTGTACCTGTCGATGATATCGACACTGAGCTCTTTCAACCGCTCGCGGGTAACTTTCCCGGCAAGCTCGCGGTAAAGATCCTCTATCCGTTCATCCATGGCCCGCTCTCGCACGGTCTCGACCCGACGTCGAGCATTATTTCACCTTAATCCGGCCGTCACGTCGATCCGCGGGCTTATTTATCGTAAAATGCTTGACGTGGCGTCTCAAACGACTTTTTTGATACAAATATCGCTCAAGCAGCGAGATATTCAATCACATGGGATTTCGTCGCTTTAACGCCGGGAGAGCTTGCAAGCTCCTGCCGCAGCACCCGTAGAGTAAACACGCGATCCCCGATTGGCATCACCATCACACCATGCGAAAAAGGGAGAGAGTATGGCAAGGGAAAACGGCAGCAAGACCGTAAAGAAGGAAACGCCCAGGGCGAAAGTGAAGTATCCGGAGAAGTACACCGCGCAGACCATCATCAACTACATATCGGAAAAGCATGACATTCCCCGCGCGCGCGCGAAAGAGGTCGTCGAGGACATATTCGACGTCATCAGCGCCGGCGTCATGAAGGGAGAGCGCGTACCGGTGGGCAAGATCGGCAAAATGTACATCAAGGTCCGTCCGGCCACCAAGGCGCGCATGGGCAGGAACCCCATCACCGGCGAGGAGATCAAGATCGCTCCGAAAAAGGCGACCAAGGTTCCCAAGTTCACGTTCGGTAAAGGCTACAAGGAACTCGCCCTCAAGGCTACCGTGAAGAAGTAATCGGCACCGCTCCGCCCGGCGGCGTTTGCCGGGCGGAGGGCGCGGTCACCCCGTCTTTTTAAGAATGTAAAATATCGACCTGCACGACTCGGGATGCTTTTTGTATTCCTGTATCTCCACAAGCGCCGATCGTACGGCCTCATCATCGGTTCCTTCCGCACGTGACGCGATCGTCCTCTCCAGGCACGAATAATACCCGTTCCACCAGACGGTCTCATCGAGGGCAAATGAATCAAGCAAAGAGAATCCATGCCTGACCATCAGCGCGTGTTTTTCGTCTTCGGCCGCGATCTCATCATGAATCACCAGAAACCCGCCTGGTTTTACAAGACCCTTCGCCGCGGAAATTCCCTTCTCGAAACCGATCACGTTGAAAAGGCCCTCCGCCCAGAGGATATCGACACCTCCCGGCGGCAGTTCCGGCGAATCGATCAATCCGCGCAGTATCCTGATGCGTTTCCGATACCCGCACCGCTCGGCCTTCGCGCGCAGGATTTCCAGGCTGCATTCATCCGTGTCGACGGCATAGATCATTCCGTCGGAAAGGCGCGCGAGCTCGATGGTGGGAACGCCGGTGCCGCAACCGATATCGGCTATTACCGGGTTTTTAATGGACGGAAGCATGGCAAACGCGCGCCTGGTATTGGGCAGCAGGTTCTCTCTGCACCGGTCTTTCAGTTCATGGAAGGAAGTGCACAAGGCCAATCACCATTTTTTCGTGATTCGGCTGCCATCCGGTTCATGCATGGCGGTGACCGATCGACAGCATTCCGCCACCGGGAAGACGGCGGATGAGCGCCTCAGTTCGAAAGCTCGAGCATGCGTCGCAGGCAGCCGAGCGACTTTTCGCGCACGTCGGAGCTCACGCTTACGACCGGCTCCTCGTTCGCGAGGGCCGCGTGGACCTTTTCCAGCGTTGTCTTTTTCATGTTGGGGCAGACGAGCGCCTTCGAAGGCAGGATATACTCAATCCCCGGAGCGACGCTTCGCAGCTTGTGGATCATCCCCTCCTCGGTGCCGACGATGATCCGCGCGCGGTCGGTTTCCCGCACGAACTTCACCATCTGGCCGGTCGACAGCACCTCGTCGGCCATGTCGATCACCTCCGGCCGGCATTCCGGATGAACCATCACGAGCGCATCCGGATTGGCCCGCTTCGCTTCGGTCAGGTCTTCGGCGCTGAATCGCTCGTGGGTGGGACAGAAGCCCTTCCACTGGATGATCTCCTTGTCGGTGAAGCGCTGTACCCATCGGCCGAGGTTCCGGTCGGGAACGAAGATGACGCGCCGTGCGTCGACGCGCTGGACGATCCTGACCGCGTTCGCCGAGGTACAGCAGACGTCCGAGAGCGCCTTGACCTCCGCCGAGGAGTTGATGTAGGTCACCACCATCGCGTCCGGATACATCCCGCGCATGGCGACGAGGTCTTCCGGACTCGCCATATCGGCCATGGGACAGCCGGCCGTCGGGTCGGGGATCAGCACCTTCTTCTCGGGCGAGAGTATCGCCGCGGATTCGGCCATGAAGTGCACGCCGCAGAAGACGATTATCTCCGCCGCGTTGTCGGCCGCGATGCGCGCGAGTTCCAGCGAATCACCGGTATGATCGGCGACGGCCTGCACCTCCTCGCGCTGGTAGTTGTGCGCCAGGATGAGCGCGTTTTTATCGCCGGCGAGCTTTCGTATCGCGGCGGCGAGCGTTTCGGTTCTTTCGGCCGTCATCACCATTTCTTCCACTTCCAGAAAAGATAGAATCCGATCACCGACAGAAGCGCCAGTCCGATCACCAGATAAAAAGCGTTATGAATGCCCGCCATGGGTATGCGCACGTTCATGGAGAACGCGCTCACCACGAAGGTCGGCACCATGATCGCGATGGTGATGATGTTCAGGGTTTTCATGAGCACGTTGAGGTTGTTGCTCACGATCGAAACGCGCGCGTCCATCATGCTGGCCAGAATGTTGGAGTAAATCTCCGCCTGCCGGTAGCACTGGGTGTTCTCGATGCTGATGTCGTCGAGGAGTTCGCGGTTTTCGGTGCTGAGCGCGAGCCTCTCCGCGTGATTGCGGATGCGGTCGATGACGACCGCGTTCGAGTTGATGGCGTTCAGGTAGTACACCAGGCTCTTCTCGAGGCTGAAGAGGTTCAGGAGGTACTTGTTTTCAAGCGAGGCGTTGATCTTCTGTTCGAGCGACTCGGAAATCAGGTTTATCGCCTTGAGGTGGTCCAGGTAATGGAAGATCGTGCGATACAGGATTTTAAGCAGCACGTCGTGAAGCGAGCGCACGTTGTTGAAGACCTTCCCGTTGAAGAGCTGTATGTCGTCCGGGATCACGATGACGAGACGCTCCCTGAAAAGGAAGAGCCCCATCGAGTTCACCTTGAAGAGAAACTCGTCCTCGGTCGAATAATTCTTCGGCTTCTTGAAGATGACGGCAAGATGCTCCGGCTCGAACTCGAGGCGCGAGAGCTCGTCCGGGTCGAGCGCGGAATTCAGCGTGTGCTCGTCGAGGAGCAGGTCTCTCACGAGGAAGCGTTTCTCGTCCTCCGAGGGGTTGATATACACCAGCACGGCGCCTTCACCCTTTTCACAGGGCACGACACGCGACGCGTTTATGGAATACTCGTTCAGCATGAACTTATCTCTTCGCTATCGGGAAGCCAGGCGAATGGCTTCATCGGGCGTTCCCGTTTCTATTGCGGTATCGTATCAAAGGATATGAAAATACTTATTGTTAAATTTACAATTATTATTTTAATGGAAGCGGCAGGATCGGAATATCATGAAAAATCAGGCGGAGACGAGAGCGTGAAGATAGCGGTCGCCATGAGCGGCGGGGTGGATTCGTCCGTCGCCGCCGTGCTGTTGAAGAACGCGGGCCACGAGGTGGTCGGCGTCACGGCGAAGATCCTGCTCTGCGCGGACATGGACGGCTGCGAGCCGCGATACGACGTCTGCTGCTCGCCGGAGTCCATGAACGCCGCCCGGGAGATCGCCCGCGCGTTTGCATTCCCTCACGTACTCGTCGACGTGGAGGAGGACTTTTCGCGCGAGATCATCGACCCCTTCTGCCGCGAATACCTGGCCGGGCGCACGCCGAGCCCCTGCATCCACTGCAACGCGCGGATCAAGTTCAGGAAGCTCATCGAATTCGCCGGCGGGCTCGGCTGTGAAAAGCTCGCCACCGGCCACTACGCCCGCGTCGGCCGAACCGGCTCGGGACGGTATTACGTCTCCGCGGGGCTGGACGGCGGGAAGGACCAGTCCTACTTTCTCTTCATGCTTGACCAGGATGTGCTCTCCAGGGTGCTCTTTCCGCTGGGCGACCGCCACAAGGAGGAGATCCGCGCAATCGCGACCGAGCTCGGCCTCGAGGCGGCGGATCGGCCCGAAAGCCAGGAGATATGCTTCGTCCAGGACAACGACTATCCGCGCTACATCGAGCGCCGCACCGGCAGCGTCCCGCCGCCCGGCGACATCGTCTCCACCGACGGGAGGCGCCTCGGGCGGCACAATGGCATCCACCGCTACACGATCGGCCAGCGCCGGGGGCTCGGCATCGCGGCCGAACGCCCTCTGTACGTCGTCGGCATCGACGCGGCGCGGAACGTCGTCATCGCTGGATTTCGCGAGGAGCTGTTCCGATCGGGCCTTTACGCGCGCGACATCACGCTCATGAAGGCCCCGTCGCTCGACGGTATCGGCGCGCTCGTCAAGACGCGCTCCACGCAGCGTCCATTCGCCGCCACGCTCTCGGAGCGAGACGGCGGCGTCGAGGTCCGCTTCGCCGAGCCCCAGGCGGGAATCACGCCCGGGCAGGCCGCCGTTTTTTACGACGAATCCGGCGACGTTCTCGGCGGCGGCTGGATCGAAGCGGCGCTGTGAAG